>NZ_MDGQ01000004.1 GCF_001747105.1 Roseivirga misakiensis
ACAATCAATTACTCGAAGTAAACGTAACTCAGAAAAGATATCTCACTCCTCCAAATCTTGACAGTCACTAGCGTTCTAGCAACCCCTTTTTTAACACCCTGGCAATCTCTCATCCCCAAAGCGGATGCAAAGGTAATGAAATTATTTATTCCCAAAACAAACAAGAGGAAATAATTTAAAAATATTTTTTACCCCTGTTTTGAGTGTTCATTATGTTAAATCCGCTCCTTGCGAACGGGACGACAAAGGTAATAGGTTTTATGGTAACTCAACACTTGTAGCAAGAAAGAAATTAAGGTTTTTCTTAAATCACTGATTACCAGTCATACTCTTTCTTAAATACTTTTAGTGGCGTTAAAATTCCTTGTCGCACATCAAAAAAAAGCAGCTACAAGCGGGTGCTTGCAGCTGCTCTTCATTGATTATTTAGTCTTATACTAATTAATAATCGTCTGCGTTCGGTCTGGACCTACAGATACAATCTTAATTGGCACTCCAGTGGCTTTTTCTATATATGCTATATAAGAAGATAATTCTTCTGGCATATCATCCATAGACTTCACGCCCGTTACATCTACCTTCCAGCCTGGGAGGGTATCATAAACTGGTTCTACTTGTTCATCGACGAGTTGGAATGGCATTTCTTCTGTCAGCGTACCATCTGCGAGTTTATAGCTTGTGCAGACCTTAATTTCATCTAGAATTGATAGCACGTCAGCTTTCATCATGAAAAGTTGTGTTACTCCATTTATCATGATGGCGTACTTTAAGGCTGGCAGGTCTAACCACCCACACCTTCTTGCTCTACCTGTAGTAGCTCCAAATTCGTGGCCTTCGCGTTGAATAGCTTCTCCTGTTTCATCAAAAAGCTCGGTAGGAAAAGGTCCTCCGCCTACCCTAGTACAATAGGCTTTGAATATCCCAAACACCTCTCCGATATTTCTAGGTGCTACACCTAATCCCGTACATGCCCCTGCGGTCATAGTATTTGAACTGGTTACATACGGATAACTACCAAAATCTATATCTAGCAGAGATCCTTGAGCTCCTTCAGCAAGAACAGTATCAGAAGACGCTATACATTTATTTATTAGGTATTCTGAGTTCACCAGATTAAAGCCCCTTAAAAATTCTATCGCTTCAAAGAACGGAGCCTCAACTTCATCGAGGTCATAGTCCAGCTCATAGTGCTTGAGGGTATTTTCATGCTTACCCACTAGATTTCTGTAGCGATCTTCAAAACCTGGTGCCATGATATCACCAACTCGCAAACCATTTCTTGCAATCTTATCTTGAT
This sequence comes from Roseivirga misakiensis, assembly GCF_001747105.1. Lineage (NCBI taxonomy): Bacteria > Pseudomonadati > Bacteroidota > Cytophagia > Cytophagales > Roseivirgaceae > Roseivirga > Roseivirga misakiensis. The sequence continues at coordinate 1,298 of NZ_MDGQ01000004.1, forward strand.
AGGATGGTCCTATTCCTTTTAGTGTAGACCCTATTTTATCTTTTCCTTTCGCCTTTTCATAAGCCGCATCTAGCAATTTATGTGTTGGTAGGATCAGCTGTGTCTTCTTTGAAATAAATAGATTGGCTTTTAGGTCAATTTCAAATTTATCTAATCCCTCTATCTCTTTTTTAAAGACTACTGGATCTAGGACGACCCCGTTACCAATAATATTCTTGATTTTATCTCGAAAGATGCCTGAGGGGATTTGATGAAGCACGTGCTTGTGACCATCGAATTCTAGTGTATGCCCTGCGTTGGGTCCTCCTTGGAACCTTGCAACTACATTATATTTAGGAGCCAGATAGTCTACAACTTTTCCTTTTCCCTCGTCTCCCCACTGCAAACCCAATAGTACGTCTACTTTCATTTGTTATTTGTTTTCATCTGCCTTACACGGCAGGATATTATTTGGCAAGGCTAAATCCTTGGCCTTATTTATTATTAATTCTTTTTATCGAGTAATGGACTATGACTTTAATAGTTCCATAGCTTCTTGCTGATTGTCTGATATTTTAAAAATCGCAGTCAGCTTCGTTATGATCAACAGCTTTTTCACGTGATCGGATGGTTTTACAATGGCAACTTCACCACCCTGATTTCTAAACTTTGTCAAAAGCGTAATCAACACGCCAATTCCACTACTATTGATGTATTTTACATGCTCAATATCTACCAAACAGAGAGAAACTCCTTTATTAATAGCTTCATTAGCAGCCTCGAGGATTCCCGAGCCACTATTCTCACCAATTAAATCCCCATTCAAAGAGAGCACAAGCACATCACCTTCTTGCTTAGCAGTAAATTCCATATCAATTTTCTTTATCTGTAGTCTGCGGTTTGTTAGACTTCTTTTTGGCAAAGAAGTAAAGTGTGTGGTGCATAATATCTATATCGAACATCTCCTCTAGGGTGTTCTTTATGTTTTGGATTCTTGGGTCACAAAACTCGACCACTTCGGATGAATCCACCATCAGAATATGATCATGTTGCTTATAACCATACGATTTCTCGTACTGCGCCATATTCTTTCCAAACTGGTGCTTTGTCACTAAGTCACATTCGACCAATAAATCCAAGGTATTATAAACTGTAGCTCTTGAGACTCTGTAGTTCTTGTTTTTCATGCTGATGTAGAGGGATTCTACATCGAAATGTCCATCGCGACTATAAATTTCTTCGAGGATTGCGAAACGTTCGGGTGTCTTTCTTAACCCCTTATTCTCAAGATAAGCGGTAAAAATCTCCCTGACTTCATCAAAGACTTTTTGGTTAAGCGACATTTGAATTTATTAGGATGCAAATATAAGATTCTTTACGATTTAGAATACTAGCCTTCTTCTTTCTCTTCGTCAGAAATAGTTCGCGTAACGCGCATTACTCCCAATACCTTCTCGAGCTTGTGTATTAGCTGATCTAAATGCCGTGTACTGTTGATATAAAGCTTTATGTGCCCATCAAAAATACCCGTTTCAGTATCTATACTTATCGATCGCATGTTCACCTTCAACTCGTTAGAAATGATATCCGTAACATCACGCATTAAACCCACTCGATCGGTACCGATAATTCTAAGGCCAGCCAAAAAAGCATTTTGTTGTTCGGAAAGCCACTTTGCCTTTACAATCCTATTGCCATGGTTTGACAATAATTCAGGTGCGTTAGGGCAAGTTGTTCTGTGAATCTTAATACCTTCATTAATAGTTACAAATCCAAAAACATCGTCTCCTGGTATTGGGTTGCAGCATTTAGCAAATTTATAGTCAAAGACATCCATATCTTCTCCTATTAATAGGATGTCGGTACCCTCCTTTTTTACCTTACTAAAGTCATCTGCGTACTCGAACTCTTTACTCTTGACTCTGGTGCTCTTCTGCTTCTTAGTCTTGAAATCTTTGAAATTCTTGATTTTAGACGCATCGATTACGCCCTTTCCTACCTTATAATAGAAGTCTGTTACTGTTTTTTCTTCAAAATAAGCCCTAAGTTGATTGGTCACGTCCCCATCAAACGGGATTTTCATTTGTTTGAGCTTTCGCTGAACAATCTCTTTTCCATCAAGGGCGGCTTTTTTCTTAGCCTCTTTTAGCGTGTCTTTTATCTTCGACTTGGCCTTAGAAGTAACTACGAATCGCAGCCAATCTTCATTTGGTTTTTGTTTACTCGATGTAAGAATCTCAATTTGATCCCCATTCTTTAATGCATAATCGAGCGGAACCAATTTATTATTCACTTTCGCGCCTAAACATTTCGCTCCTACTTCTGTATGAATGTCGAAGGCAAAGTCTAATGATGTGGCACCTTTCGGTAAAATCTTTAAATCTCCCTTTGGGGTGAAAACGAAAACTTCCTCATTAAAGAGATTGGCTCTAAAGTCGTCAACAAACTCTATCGCATTGGTATCATTTTGCTCAAGCATTTCTCGAACCTTCCCAATCCAGAGTTCTAATCCAGACTCGTGCGAATCCGACATACCATCCTTATATTTCCAATGTGCCGCGTAACCTTTTTCAGCAATGTCATTCATACGCTTGGTACGAATCTGAACCTCTACCCATTTACCCTTCTTACTCATCACGGTCGTATGTAAAGATTCATATCCATTAGCCTTCGGCGTACTCACCCAATCACGTAGGCGATCGGGGTTTGGAGTGTAGAAATCTGTAACAATCGAATAGACCTGCCAACAATCCGCCTTTTCTTGCTCATAAGGAGTATCGACGATAATTCTAACCGCGAAAAGGTCATAAACTTCTTCGAAAGGGATGTTTTGCTTTTTCATCTTACTCCAAATGGAATGGATAGACTTAGGCCGTCCCTTAACTTCGAAGTTGATATTAGCCTTATTGATCTCATCCAGAATAGGACTCATAAAGCTTTTAATAAATCGGGTTCTTGATGCTTTATTCTCGGCGATCTTGGCAACAATATCCTGGTATACTTCTGGTTCTGAATACTTCAACCAAAGGTCTTCTAATTCGGATTTAATGGCATATAGTCCCAGTCTGTGCGCCAACGGAGCGTAAAGGTAAATTGTCTCCGAAATTATCTTTAGTTGTTTATGCCTTGGCATGCTCCCTAGGGTTCGCATGTTATGGAGTCGATCGGCTAGCTTTACAAGAATTACCCTTACATCTTCTGAAAGGGTGAGCAGCATTTTTCGGAAATTTTCTGCCTGCTGCGAACTACCGTGATCAAAGACACCCGAAATCTTGGTTAATCCATCGATAATCTTCGCGACTTTTGGGCCAAAATCTTCTTCAATTTCTTCTAGCTCAATCTCCGTGTCTTCAACAACATCATGCAACAGCGCAGCAATGATTGAGGTAGTTCCAAGACCAATCTCTTCAACACAAATTTCCGCTACTGCTAAGGGATGATAAATGTAAGGCTCACCAGATTTACGGCGCATTTCTTTGTGTGCCTCCTGAGAAGTGTAAAATGCCTTTTTAATAGACTTGGCATCATCGTCTTTTAAAAATGGCTTTGCTTTTCGCAATAGCCGACGATACCGTCTTATGATTTCTTTTCTTTCTGCTTCTAAATCAACCGCAATCATAGTCCAAAGTTATATAAGATATTGCATGAATTTTTACTGAAAATTTCCTCTTACTGTTGTTGATTTAAAAAGTAAATCTCATACCTTTGCAATCCATTTTCAGAGTACCCGCGGATGTGGCGAAATTGGTAGACGCACTAGACTTAGGATCTAGCGCCTCAGGGCATGGGGGTTCGAGTCCCTTCATCCGCACTAAAGGAACCCTCAGTCGAAAGACTCGAGGGTTTTTATTTATGTTGACATAAAACTGTAAAGAATTGGATATCACGTTAGACAAAAAAGATTCGAATTTAGCCTCTATTAAAGTTAAATTAAACGCGGCTGATTATCAATCGAAAGTAGACGAAAAAATCAAAGATTACAGCAAGAAGGCGCAAATCAAAGGTTTCCGTGCTGGAAAAGTGCCTAAAGGAGTAATTCAAAAAATGTATGGTAAGTCTATCCTTGTTGAAGAGATCAATCATTTGGTTGGTCATGCGCTGCAAGACTACATCAAAGACAACGAGCTTAGAATTTTAGGTGAGCCTTTACCTAACCAAAAGTCTGTAGATGCCGTGGACTGGGATAACCAAGAGGATTTCGAGTTTGAATACAACATCGGACTTGTTGAAGACTTTGCAGTTGAGCTATCTAAGAAGACAAAGGTTACTTCTTATGAAATCGAAGTTGATGACAAAGTAATCGATGAGACGATCGATAATGTGAGAAGCCAATTTGGAACAATGACTAACCCAGAGGTTAGCGAAGAGGGTGACACGCTCTTTGGAACTTTTAAGCAGGGTGAATTTGCTCACGACACTACCATCGAGTTAAACGAATTGACAAAAACGGCTGCCAAGAAATTCATCGGAAAGAAGAAGGGTGACGAAATCAAGGTTGACTTGACGAAACTTCACAAAGATGAGTCGAAGCAAGCTGCTCAAATTGGTAAAACGGCTGATGAGCTTGCTGACATGGATAAGAACTTCGTATTTGAAGTTAAAAATGTGAATCGCAAGGAGCTAGCTGAAGTTAATCAAGAATTGTTTGATAAAACTTTTGGCCCTGATACTGTGAAGTCTGAAGACGAGTTCAAGGACAAAATCGTTGAAACTGTTGGCCAGAATTATGGTAGAGAAACTGAAGCTTGGTTAAACAAAACAATTCAGGACACGCTCATCAAAAACACTAAAATCACTCTTCCAGATGAATTCTTAAAGGATTGGCTTAAGCACACTGGTGAGGGTAAAGTAACTGATGCTGACTTAGAAAAAGAATACCACTTATATGCCGATCAATTAAGGTGGAACTTGATTTCTGGGCAAGTAGCTAAGGATAACGAGGTAAAAGCTGAGCATGAAGACATTCAGGCGGCGACTCGTAAAATGATCGAAGCTCAGTTCATGGGTTCTGGCTTAGGCCAGCTTGGAGACCAAATGGATTCTTTTGTAGACAATTACTTACAAGGAGAAAATGGCCAAAACTACATGAAAATGGCAGAGCAAGTTCAACAAGAAAAAGTATTGAACTTCGTAGTAGAAAAGATCGATATTAAAACAAAAAAGGTGAGCTTAGATAAGTTCAAAGAAATAGTTGGTGCATAATCAGAACCACTTAACCTTTTTCGTTGTTATCTAAAAGTCCTTTCGTACAAGGGCTTTTTTTTTAATTTTGTTAGTAAAGGTTTAAAAAAACGAATGAATAACAGTAAAGAATTCCGAAAATATGCGATTCACAACCAAGGTGTGAGTGGCTCAGCTATAGATGATTATTCTAATCATATCCAAAATATGACAAGATCAGTAATTGAGGAACGTCCTACGCGCTTTGCGGAGATTGATGTATTCTCGAGGTTGATCATGGACAGAATTATCTTCTTGGGCATGGGTGTTGACGATAATATCGCCAATATCATTACTGCCCAATTATTGTTTTTAGAGTCGGTAGACCCGAACAGAGACATCGTTATGTACGTTAACAGCCCTGGCGGTTCGGTATATGCTGGTTTGGGAATGTATGATACCATGCAGTTTGTAAAACCAGACGTGGCTACGATCTGTACTGGTTTGGCAGCGTCTATGGGTGCTGTTTTACTTGCTGGTGGTGCTGCTAATAAAAGAGCTGCATTAAAGCACTCTAGAATTATGATTCACCAACCAATGAGTGGCATGCAAGGACAAGCTTCTGATATGGAGATTTCTTTGAAGCAGACCTTAGAGGTGAAAAAGGATTTATACGATATTTTGGCTCACCATTCTGGCCAAACGTATAATAAAATTGAAAAAGACTCGGATAGAGATTACTGGATGAGATCTGAAGAGGCAAAGAAGTATGGTCTAATCGACGAGGTTCTTGAAAGAAAATAAGAATATGGCTGAGGTTACTTGCTCTTTCTGTGGGCGTAATAAGAAGGATGTGGATCTGATGATTTCAGGTATACATGCACACATCTGTAATCATTGTATTACACAAGCCAATCAAATACTTTCGGAGGAATTGAAGACAAAAACGTCTGAAGATGCGCCGAAATTTAATTTGATCAAGCCCATAGACATGAAAAAGTATCTTGATCAATATGTTGTTGGTCAAGACGAAGCAAAGAAAGTAATCTCAGTTGCTGTATACAATCAATATAAAAGGCTGATCCAAAAAGCTGACCCTGATGATATTGTGATTGAAAAGTCGAATATCATCATGATTGGTGAAACGGGTACGGGTAAAACATACATTGCAAAAACACTCGCTAAAATCCTACAGGTACCATTCTGTATAGCAGATGCTACTGTATTAACGGAGGCCGGTTATGTTGGAGAGGATGTAGAAAGTATTCTAACGAGACTTCTTCAAGCGGCAAATTATGATGTTGAATCTGCAGAGCGTGGAATTATTTATGTAGATGAGATCGATAAAATCGCGAGAAAGTCTGACAACCCTTCAATCACTAGAGATGTAAGTGGAGAAGGTGTTCAGCAAGCTCTACTTAAATTACTGGAGGGTACTTCTGTGAATGTACCGCCCCAAGGTGGAAGAAAGCACCCTGACCAAAAGATGATTTCTGTTAATACGGAAAACATCCTATTTATATGTGGTGGTGCTTTTGATGGTATTGCCAGACATATTGCCAACAGGTTGAATACACAACCTCTCGGTTTCGCAGCAACTAAGGATGATGGACATGATGTAGATAGAGATAATTTGCATCAATATGTAAATGCTCAAGATCTAAAGGATTATGGATTGATTCCAGAGTTGATAGGTCGTTTACCGATTGTTACTCATTTAAATCCATTGAATACAACTATTCTGAAAAGCATTCTTACGGAACCTAAAAACGCACTTACCAAACAGTACACGAAACTGTTTGACATGGAAGAGACTGAACTAGTCTTTACTGATGGAGCACTGGACTATATTGTGGAAAAAGCGTTGGAGTTTAAATTAGGTGCCAGAGGTTTACGTTCAATCTGTGAAGCTATTATGACAGATGCCATGTTTGAGGTACCGTCAGATGAGAATACGAATTCTATAGAAATAGATCGGGCTTACGCTCAGGAAAAGTTCGAGAAATCGAAATTTAAAAAACTTAAAGTGGCTTAGGCCACTTTTTTTATATCTCTACTCACCGAAGTACTCAACGAAATTCCTTGGCGTTTCATAAAGCTTAAGCGAATGAAGTCCACCTTCTTTTGTGATCTCATTGACTTTTGGTGCTAGAATTTTCCAAATTTCCATCACCAAAATCTCACAGCTCGCCATTTTACCCTGCATGAAGTCTACGTCGATATTCAGGTTTTTATGATCCAATTTTTCGATCACTTCATTTTTGATCAATACAGATAACGCCTTTAAGTCAACTACAAATCCTGTATCGGGGTCCGGCAACCCCTTCACCGTAGTGATCAATTCGAAATTATGACCGTGCCAATTTGCATTAGCACATGGGCCAAAAACTTCTTGATTTTTCTCTTCAGACCAGTTAGGGTTATACAGCTTATGTGCTGCATTAAAATGTTCTTTTCTACTAACGTAAACCATCTTGTCGATAATTTGGGTGCAAAGATATTAAAAAGAATTTCCCGACTACCTAAAATACCAACTGAAGGTAAAAAGTTACTTGTTTGTGTGATCAACCTCAATTACGTCACACTATGGAATAAAGACCGACTGATCAGTGCACAGTGACTTTGCCGAACGGGCTTTCTTCCCCACTATCTGTAGGTTTTATGAATTTATATTTATCCAGATTGTAAACAGACCCCTTATTCACATTTAAAAAGCGGTCAAGGTCGCCTTGCAAGGCTTTCAAAGTAGGCTTACTACTTAGAACAATTACAACCTGATCGTTTTTTATTCTTAGGGTTCTATCCTTTAAAGTCGTCTGAGCAAATTTTAAAATTCGAAGTCGATTAGCCGAATTCACTTGAAAAAGTGACTTTGCCATCTCGTTTGCCGAAGTTTTAATGGAATCAATTGGGGTCACCACACTTAAGCCATTATTCAATTCAATTGAGGCATAGAAAAACGCCACGCTATCTCTAACTGCTGCTTTTTGACCTTTCTTTTGTGCAAAAGAAGTAAATGTAAAAGCCACTAACAATGTCAATACAATTCCTATTCTCATGATCTAAAATGTTTTGTTGTCTATTAAATAGTTCTTCACATAATCCTCGACGCCAGCCTCTAAACCTGTAAAGGGCCTAGTATAACCGATCGCTTTTAGTTTAGACATATTAGCTTCTGTATAGTACTGGTATTTATCTCTAATATCTTCTGGCGTATCAATAAACCCTATGTCTGCTTTTTTATCTAGGGCTTTAAAAGTTGCCGAAACTAGATCAAAAAACGTGCGAGCTTTTCCACTACCTAAATTATAAATCGCAGAATCCGAACGATGGTTCATTAGAAAGTAACAAACTTCCACTACATCCTTTACGAAAATAAAGTCTCTTAGCTGCTCACCATCTTTAAAATTAGGATTATGGGAGCGGAAAAGCTTCATTTTACCAGTTTTCTGGATTTGTTTATAGGCATGTAACACCACAGAGGCCATTCTTCCCTTATGATATTCATTTGGTCCGTAAACATTGAAAAATTTCAGGCCAGCCCAAAAGAAAGGTTTTTCTTGCTGCGCCAGAGCCCATTTGTCAAACTCATTTTTTGAGACACCATAGGGGTTTAACGGTTTAAGCCTCTCAAGTTTCGAGTGGTCATCATCATAGCCTTCTTCACCGCCACCATAGGTAGCAGCAGATGACGCATAAACTAAGGGAATCTGATGGTCTATGCATGCCCGCCAAATCTTTTTAGAGTAGTCTAGATTAAGCTTGTTCAGGAGCTCATAATCAAATTCAGCTGTATCGGTTCTCGCTCCTAAATGAAAAATGAACTCTACATGCCTGGCGTTTCCGCTTAGCCAAGTAAAGAAATCATCTCTATTCACCTTCTGACTAATTGACTTACCCACCAGGTTTCGATCCTTATCGGGTACATCAAATTTATCAACAGCAATAATATCATTAAAGCCTTCACTGTTTAGTTTACTTACCAAACAGCTTGCGATAAAACCTGCCGCTCCTGTTACTACAATCATAAATTCGAACGAATTAAAACTTAAGGCAAATATACCGATTCCAATATGGCCTAATGATAAATTATAAAGAGAATTAAGCGTAAATAGCCTTAATAACCGCCTTTCAGATGATTCCCAGTCATTCTTACTTGAAGTAGTTCGGGAGAATCATTATTCTTAAGCAAAAGGATCAACTCTTCACCGTTGACTGATAGCTTTTGAATTTTGTTGACCACACCATTCTTTATTAGGCCACTCATAGTCTGAGACATTGGCAAGAAGTTGCCATTACCCAAACCTTTTAATAACAAGGCGCTTTGCGCATCATAGCGTCCATTAAAAACTTCTGGACTATAAGAATTCCCTGCTAGGAGGACGTCTAGAATTCCATCATGGTCAAAATCAAGTGTCTCGATATCATTAACCTGTGAAAATTGAGCTTCAATTGGTAAGACTGAATAGGTAAAACCTTCAGTACCGTTATTTATGAATAGGCTGGTTGAAAAGTGATTGGCACTCAATTTTAGCGCCTTAGCTAAGCGTTCTTTACCTAGGACTTCTTCTATAGTCGCTTCTGCATAGTCTAGATTTTTTACAAATTTCTTCTTAATAGAATTGATCTGTTGAGCTAGCGTCATTCTATCATGTAAAATGTATTCGCGCCCGCCGTTAAAGTAGGCTATTACGGGGTCAATTCTTCCGTCAGTATTAAAATCATACGCGTATACTGAAAGTGGCTCCTGAGGTGTTGCTTTGTACCGACTATTTAGTCCGAGGTTTCCAGCAAGAATATCTAGATCACCATCTTGATCAATATCCACTATTTTCAAGCAATTCCACCAACCTATATAATCCGATAGATTGTACTGTTCTGTAGCATCGAGAAAGGATCCACTGACGTTTTTGAACACCTTAATGGCCATAAATTCACCAGTTAAAACAAGCTCGTTTGTACCGTCGTTATCAAGATCTGCCCAGGCGGCATCTTTTACCATACCTATTTTCTGAAGGGCGGGAGCTACATCGGCGGTTACGTCATTAAATACCCCATGGTTATTCGACAATAGTTTACTTGTTCCTGCTAATGGGTACTGACCCGGTTTACATCTACCTCCTATGAAAAGATCTATATCGCCATCATTATCAAAATCATTTTTAATAATGACACCACTACTAAATGAATCGTAATTAATTCCGTTTTCTGATATGGTAAAATTCCCATTCCCGTTGTTCAAGTAAAGCCTATCCTTATAAAACTCACTACCTAATTCAAATTCATTACTACCGGCAATAATGAAGAGATCTTCATCACCATCTGCATCGACATCAATAAACAAAGCGCCTGCATCTTCTGATTCCACTCCTTCAAATTCAATCACTTCATAACTCAAGGCCCCATTTTTTAAACGTTGAGTAAACAAGCGTCCCGGTTCTCCAGCTGCACCACCTATAAAAACATCTTGTAGTCCGTCTCCATTTACATCGGCTGTAGCAGAACTTGGCCCCTCTTGAGATATCTTATGTGGCAGTAACGGTTCACGATTAAAATCAACAAACATTGATTCTTTGTGCTTGTAGTCTAAATTAATGTGGCTTGACTCACCAAAAACACCATCAAAAACTGGCTTCTGGTTGGCAATCTCAACCTCAGAGGTCTCTCTTTCAATATTTAATTGCTGGTTAACAAGAACGTTGTTTAACCGCGTTACTTTCTGATCTGGCCAAATCACTTCCACAGCGTCGACCTTTTTCAGTTTATTCAAACCAAAGTGCAACCTTGCATCCACAGTTGATTGAAACCCTCGGTATGGCGAAACAACTGCACTGTAAATTTTTCCATCAGCCAATAATTTAACCTGAGTACCTATGGCCTTTGCATGATCATTCTCAATAGTTACATTTATTGTCAAATAGTTTAAGCTATCAAGCTCTCTAGAACGGTTTTCATAGACAAACGATGGGTGATTAAGGTTATTGACTATGATATCTAAGTCTCCATCATTATCGAGATCTCCATACGATGCGCCTGTTGAAAAACTTGGTTCACTAAGTCCCCAAGCAGAAGCCATATTTTCAAACTTTAGTCCTCCCGAGTTAGCATAGGCATAATTCGAGACTTTTTCGCCTTTCAATTCCTGTAGTGCACCAATCACTACATTTGGATCAAATACCGCATTCCGACGCTGGTTTTCACTGATTATGTAATCTCTAAAATCTACGTCGGTCACATCTTTAACATACCCATTGGTAATGAAGACATCTTTTTGACCATTATTGTCTAGGTCAGCAATTAGGGGTGTCCAGCTCCAATCTGTATTACTCATTCCAGTCAATTGACCAACCTCTTTAAAATTACTGTTTGAGGTTCCTAATTGTAATGAGTTTCTCATGTATTGAGGTACATAACCATTATTGGTTAGGAGTTGGAATCTGTTGTAGTTTAGTCCGCTGAGCAGCTTTTTTTGCCTTCTATTGTCTTCCGGAAGCATATCTACTTGAAAAAGGTCCATAGCTCCATCGTTATTAATATCCGCTATGTCTACCCCCATACCAAAATTACTGGTATGATTCATATACTTTCCAATTTGGTCATTGAAACCACCTTTTCGATCGTTTATGTACAAATTGTCATCATAAGTAAAGTCATTACTTACGTATATATCCAGCCATCCGTCACTATTGAAATCGTTAATCAACAGACCTAATCCATACCCTTCATGTTCAATGCCTGCCTGCACCGTGATATCAACGAACTTCCCATTCTCATTTCTCAATAATCGATCACTGCTTTTGGATTTGCCATCCTTCTTCTTTCTTTTTATGGCTGTTGGATCTTTATCTGGGTTATTCTCATAATTGATTAGATAGGCATCTAGATCACCATCATTGTCGAAGTCAAAAAAAGCAGTATGCGTGGTTAATCGAGATTCGTTTAATCCATAAACTTCTGACAACTCGGTAAAAGTTAAATCACCATTATTAACAAAAAGAATATTTTCAGAATGTTTACCGATTGTTCGCCCACCAACACTTAAATAGATATCTTGAAAACCATCAGCATTAATATCAACTATCGACACTCCGTGAATCCACTTTGAAGTTTTCAAACCTGCTATTTCGGTTATATCATGAAAACGCAGTCCTCCATCATTGATAAATAACTTACTGGACACCATATTTCCAGCAAAGAAAACGTCCTTAAGCCCGTCATTATTGAAGTCAGCAATACCTACTCCACCTCCGTTGTACATATAGAGGTACTTATAAGCATTAATTGAGTCACTTTCCGTTAAATCATTGGAAAAGAGAATTCCAGAATCATTCTCATCTAACAATTTGAAACGCGGCTTAAATTCCTCTTTCCCTCCACAGGAAACAAGAATTAAAAAAAGTAGTGTTAAAAAATAGTTTCTTATCAACATATGGTATGGCGAACACCAATACTTGAAAAACTATATTCACAGTAGATTTTAGCGACCTATCTATGCAAATACGTTTACATTAAATGTTGAATTTGAGTATGACCTACTCTATTGATGTAATAAATTAATAATAAATAGACTGAGTGCAACAGTCTATTTCACTTTTCTTATAATACCAGTATACCCATCACTGGTCATCACTTTAACCTTCTCGCCATCTTTACGGTAAAACTTCAATTTACCTGAAGACATTTCAAGTGTATGGCCTGTAAAACCATAAAACATACCTAAATCATTCTTTTCGGAAAGGCTTAGTGCTTGAAGAAGGGCAAATGCCACACCGGAAGTTGGTGTGTATCCCCTTAATTCTTTTTCACCTGCACCTGGTATTACTATATTTTGAACTGATGAGGGCAATATTTTCAAATCAAACACAGTCTCTATTGCTGTTGTATCATCTTTAATTCTATCATAGTCATTTACGTGAGTGTATTTTACACCATCTATAGAAATCCAGTCATCTACCTTCAAAGTATCTTTAAATTCAACTTCAATCATTTCAGCCAAAACATAAGGCCTTCTTTCACCACAACTCGCAGCTATAAGGCATACTGCGAATAATAAACCTACCAAATATCTATTCTTTTTCATTTCTATGTTTCTATTAATCGAGACTAAATAGCTTCAAATAAAAGTAATAAAAAAGCCCCAAGTAAAACTTGAGGCTTTTAATGTATCTATAATTGCTTATATACCACCAAAAGTATATACATCAAGACCTAAGATTTCAAGCTCTTGAGCAGGTAGTGGTAACTGCGGTGAAGTACCAGGCTGCAAGAAGTGCGAAGGATCAGATGCAATTCTTCTGAAATACCATCCGTTTAAGGCACCATCCCAAGCGAATTCTACAAGACGCTCGTAAGTGATCTCCTTCAACATATCAGCATCAGACTCTGTTCCAGTCAATGCAGGAAGACCACCTCTTGTAACACGTGTCGCGTTAATCAAGCCAGCTGCCTCTGTTTTACTACCACCAGTTCTAATCAATGCTTCAGCTCTAATCATACCAATTTCATTCATTGTTAAATGAGGCATTGGTCCTAATAGTGCGGCAATGTAATAGTTGTACTTATTGAAGTTATAACTACTAAAGAAGTAGTAACCTCTATCTGCAGCAAACTGAACACCAGTATTATAAACAAAGTCAGTTGAGATTCTTTGATCTCTAGGGTTAGTAATCTCAGGTAGCGTATTCACGCCATCAGGCCATGGGTAAGGAGCAGTAGCATTGTTTGGATCAGTAGTAGTTCCACTACCAGTACCACCTTCCATCATGTTGATGATTCTCTGACTAACTCTTGTCCATAATGGGAACTGACCTTGGATAAGAATACGCGTCCACCAGAAAACACCATCACCAGCAGGTGAAATGTCAGCAGTTACCGTATTGCTTGTCAAGTTCAAGATTTGGGTCCAGTCATTTGCAGCAGCTTCAGCCGCATCTCTAGAAGAATAAGCTAAAATTTTAGCAGCAAAAGACCTCGCAAAACGAGCAGCCTCTACATTGTCATAGTTCAATCCATTGATTGCACTATGAGTAGTAGATGCATCACTATCAAATATAGCAGCAGCTTCAGTCAATTTTGTTACACCAGCAGCAATTACATCTGAGTAAGGGCTTAACTCTAACGTACCTAAATCAATAGCAGATACAGTCTCATCAGCAATAAACGCTTGGTCAAAAATTAGGCCTAAAGTACCCAAAGCTAAACCTTGAGCTAACTTACCATTTGCTAATACCTGATTCGTAAGGTCATTGCCGTTACCGTCATCGATTTGTCCACCAAACTCACTATTCATAACTCTTAACAAGTCATTAACTTGAGCCAAAGACTGGTTCAAACGAGCCCATGGAGTAGTCATAAATGCACGGTTGTTATAAGTAAGCGTGTTTTGGATCGGAGCTCTAGGAATAGTACCTAAATCTCTCATACCCCAGTTACCCCAACTTGAACTCAATGTCTGAGCGTAAACCGACATCGGCATGTTTGGCGTACTCAATTGAGTCGCCTGCCACCAAGTCAGGAACGCACCATCAACAACCGATGGGAACGTCGTAGGATCAGAGAAAATGTCAGAACTATTCTTCTCATTCAAGTTCTCCACTTCTAGATCTTCACAAGAGGTGAAAGTAACAGCGATTATCGCTGCTACTACCCCAAAATATTTGAAATTTTTCTTCATGATTTTTTCTTGATTTAAATCTTGGTTATTAGAACGTCAATGCAATTGATCCATTGAAAGATCTAACAAGTGGGTAAGCGAAGTTATCCGTTCTTGTAGTGATACCACCTGAAGCAGGATCATATCCTGGGTAGTCACTAGATAAGAACAAGTTACGTCCCACTACACTTAATCTAACATTTTTGAACACTTTGTCCATACCAATTTTTGCCAATTGGTCGCCTCCAAGGTCATAGTTTACAGCAAGCTCTCTTAGTCTTAAGTGAGTAGCATCTTCAACCCAGAAATCAGTAGTTCTGTTCGTGTTATAAATGGTAGCTAAGTAAGTATTAGCTTTTCTTTGTCCTTCAGGGAAGTCACCTTGGTTAAAGATTGGGTGTAACCTATCTCTAGCTAACCACTGACCACCTTGGTAGTAAGTATCTCCACCATTTTGGTACTCCCATAACATGAATACAGAGAAGTTCTTGTAATCAAAGGAAGTAGTAAGTGCCATATTAAAGTTAGCCTGAGCATCACCAATCAATATGTCATCTAATTGTACACCAGCCTCGTCAGTAAGGTATACAGCAGCTTCATTAGTAGTGAACTCATCTGCCGCAACAATTACGATACCGTCCCTGTTGATTTTAAAATCAGAAGGAGTAAGACCACCTGGTACGTTTGCAACTGTTCCATCAGGAAGTACGGTCAAATCGTCAAGTGATCTAGCGATTTTTCTACCGAACATTTCAGTAGGTCTGTTTCCTAAATCCCAGATGTTACGAGCACCTACTTGGAATCTTGGCCTGTTGAATTCAGTAATCTCAGCTCTTGTTCTATCAAAGATTAAGTTGAATGACAAGTTCATGTCATTTTTCTGAATCGCATCATAACCTAAAGTGAACTCTAAAGTGTTAGTCTCTAAAGTACCAGCATTTTGCTGCTGAGAACTTCTACCAGTTACAGCAGACAAAGGAATAGTCAAAATCTGATCTCTGTTAGCTTGCTCAGAGTAAGAAGCAATGAACTTGAATTTATCAAGGAAGTCAACGTTTAATCCGATTTCCAATTCGTCTGTTACATTAGGACCTAATAGTGGGTTCTCAAGAACAGTTGGGTTTTGAATTACACCGTTAATAACAGGAGCTCTTTCAAATCTATCGAAGAAACCAGGTAGTCCACCTGCTTGTCCCCAAGAACCAGTAAGCTTAGCTTCCTGAATTCCGTCGATTTCGAAATCCTCTGTGATTCTCCATCCTGCAGAGAATCTAGCAAATGTTTGCCATCTGTTGTCTCTACCGAACAATGAGTTACCATCTCTTCTAACCACAATATCAAATAGATATTTGTCTTGGTAATCACCACCAACTGATAGTGAGAAGTTGTTTGCTACAACTTGGTTTTCTTCAGTTGCACTAGCTCCTAAGAATGGAAGTCCATCATTTGGAGAAAGTGTTACGTTATTGAAACGATCAAAAGCAGCAAGTCCTAAGTTAGTACCATTAGCACTGAAGGCCTCTCCACCTCTATCTTCATACTGGAAGAAAGCGTTAGATCTTAAATTCCAATCCTGAATCTTAGTCACATATGTTAAACGGAAAGAAGAAGTGATTGCAGTGAAGTCACTGTAACCTCTACTTAATGAACCAGTTCCTGGAACACCTTGATTTGCTAGATATCCAATGTCTTGGAATTGTCTAGAGTAATCTTGCCAAGTATCCATACCGAAACGACCTTCAGCAGTTAATCCTTCAACAATGTCATACTTAACGTTTACTGATCCGATAAATCTCTTACGAGTTCTTTCGTTTCTGTTATTTGTTAAGATATAGAATGGGTTGAATTCTGAAGTAGGCGAGAATCTGTTCGCATTGTAGTTGAATGGAGAACCATCTTCTTCGTTTGGCGCGAAGAAATCCGCACTAGGATCAGCAATAGTTAAAGTTCTGATACTAGGTGTTACATTGTCTTGCTCATCTTGGATAAATCTCAAAGATGAAGAAAGCTTTAATTTCTCACCGATATATTGATCTGACTGCACAGTAATGTTATAACGCTGGTTACCGTCATAAAAGTCTACACCACCAGTTCTATCTTGGTATTCAGCTGATACCGCAAGGTTACCAGTAGCTCCTCTTGTACTTAGTCTCATGTACTGAGTAAAGAATGTACTACCTGTAAATAGGTCATTGATATGATCTCTGTAGCGAGGGAATTCGTTATCAGAAATTAGGTCTGGATCATCCTGAGCAGTTCCAGTGTTATCCAATTGGAAATCACCAGTTGCTGGATCGATCAAGAAAGGATGATATCTAGCCTTTTCAATGTTTCTGCTTTTGTAAACACTTTCGTTACCATACTCAGTTCTTAATAAGAATTGAGTTGAACCTGGAGCAATTTTATCACCTCTTTTAGAGAATAATTGGATTACACCGTTAGCAGCTCTTGATCCGAATAATGTAGCAGCAGAAGCACCTTTCAATACCTCATAACGCTCAATATCCTGAAGGTTAATGTCTGAAAGACTACCTTCAATTAACACACCATCCAATACGATTAGTGGACTGTTGTTACCTGATAAAGTAGAAGCACCTCTGATTTGAATTTGAGGACCAGCACCAGGAACGTTGCTTGGCTGTACACGTACACCAGCAATTTTACCAGCTAGGGCAGAACCAGCATCTGTAGCCGGTACTTGCTTAATTACCTTCTCACCTACAGAACTTACTGTAAATGGAAGTTTTTTCACTGGAGTAGCTGCTGCCACACCTGTTACTACAACCTCTCCTAAAGAAGTCGCATCTGGAACCATAATCACATTGTACACTGATTGATTAGGTACAAGTTTGATTTCTTGGTCAACGTAACCTAGGTAACTGAATACTAAGGTTCCGCCTGATGCAGGCACTTCGAGTCGGTATTCACCATCCTGATTGGTAGGTGTACCTTCAAAAGTACCTTTCAACTGAATAGTAACCTGAACAAGTGGAAGTCCGTCATCTGAACCTGTCACTTTTCCAGTTACTGTCCTGTTCTGCGCAAATGCAACGGTAGTTAAACCCGCCAACATAAGCATGACACAAGTCAGTAAAATTCTCTTCATTTTGCTTTCGTTTTAGTTTAATTGATGAAAAATTAATTTGCTTAGAACTCCAAACATAAAAGAAAATGTCATCAAATAATAATAATTGCAAAATAAATTTGATGCCCTGAATCACCTCAGAATCTTTGTTTTTCTGTGTTTAAACCCTTTTTTAATGTATTTAAGAATTTTGTTTGGTTGAGTAAGGGTAAACCATTTCTGAGGAAATCCGTAGTGTTAAAGGATGTTAAAAACCTAGTCGATCCTAATTCTTTTTATCGACATTGTTAATAATCTCTATTTTAATTAATTATTAAGTTTTCAGATTGTCTTATTTCAAGACATTAACAATTTTGAACTCGATTCGGCGATTCATTTCTCGCTCTTTTGGTGTATTCCCAGTTGTTAAAGGGTAGTCTTCTCCATAACCCGCAAAAACCAAATTTTCTTTGGGAACCCCTTTTTCGATAAAATATCGGTAAACTGACCTTGCTCGGTCTCTTGATAAGGCCAAATTCTCCTTTTCACCTCCAATTCCATCCGTATGACCTCCTATTTCTACCACTATCTTTTTATTAGCCTTCAGGAAGGTCAAAACCTCATTGAGGGTAGGTTCACTTTCGGGTTTTATTTCGGCACTATTGAAGTCAAAATAGATGTTACCGAAGTCGAAGGTCTCGCCTACATTTAACGGGTTCAATAAGACCTCTCCCTTTGGCAGCCTTTTCAATTCATCTTCGGTGAATTCTACTGATGCATAACCGCTGGCTGATACCCTGATTGATGAATTATTGGATTCAAGAAAAGTCAGAAAAGCACCTGTCAAACTATCACTTGTCATTATGATATCCTCAGAGACTTGCAACGTTGCAGCTAAAGGAGCTCTAGAATTTGCATCTAATACGCGACCTGATATGTAGTCTATTTTATTATCAGCTAAAACAGCCTTAGGCACCTTAAATCGATTGATCTCTATTCGCCCATTGGAAAGTCCAGAACTGTAATATGCCCAACCATCAGGGCTGAATGTGTAACCGATTTGATCGAAGGCATTATTGATGGGAAAACCAAGGTTCTTTGGGAGTGACCAACTCCCGCCTTCCCAAGTAGAAGAATATAAATCGTAACCTCCCATACCTACTCTTCCGGTTGAGGCAAAAATTAGCGTTTTCTGATCGAGGTATATATAAGGAGAGGAGTCGTCATAAACTGTATTAATTTGAGGCCCTAGATTTTTCGCCTGCCCCCAACCTCGAATACTTTTTTCACTCACCCAAATATCTAGCTTACCGACTCCTCCTTTTCTGCTGCTAACGAAAAATAGCTTTTTTCCGTCACGTGAAAGAGAAGGCTGCGAGTCCCAATCCGGACTGTTGACTTTATCATTAAGCAGTTCTGGTGCGCTCCATTCGTCACCAATAGCATAACTCACGTAAAGGTCACAGCTTCCAATATTGCCTGGGATATTACAGGCCGAATAAACCAAAGTAGAACCATCTGCCGAAATTGAGGCCGTCCCTTCATTCCTATCGGTATTGATTTTATAAGAAATTTGTTCTGGCTTTTTCCAACGAGTACCTAACCATTCACTTTGGTAGATATTCTCATCTCCTCTTCCATTTTTCTCCCTCACAATGAAGACTAATTTGTTATCGGCAGTGACGGTTGGAAAATATTGCTTCTGAAACTCGTTTAACGGAGCAGGTAATCTTTCAAAATTTATATCCAATTTCCTAGATGACTCGGCTAAAGCAAAATCAATGGACGCCGAGATTAACTGAAACTCAATGTCAGGGAATTTGTAAATCTCCCCCTCAATTTTTGAAATACTGGTTTTGGCCTCTTTATATTGACCACCTTCAAAGAATACTTTGGATTGGTCTATCAGTATTCGGTTTGAAAACCTCCGCTCTAACTCCTCTTTGTATTGAGATAAAACTCCAAGGGAACCTTCTAGATCATTCTTCCGCAAAAGAATCTGATGCAAGAGTAAAATAGCCTCGTCAAAGCTTTTGTCCTTCTTGATCGCCAAACGCGCTGACTCTTCTGCTCTTGCTACATTTCCAATCTGGCTAAGACTAAGTGCCTCTTTGTAAAAGGATAGAGCCTTTTTGTTTTTTGAATGCAGATTTTGAGCGGATAATGTTCCGCATATGAAAAGGAATATTAAAAAAAGGTAGGCTTTCAACACTAAGGAATATTCATAAACTTATGTGTTTGTAGCGAAATTTTCCACTGAGGGTTGTCTTTTACGTAACTTATTATTTCTGGCAACATACTTTCCGACTTATCCCATTCTGGTTGTAGATATAGCAAACAATCGGGTTTTACTCGCGCTGCGTGCTCTTCAGCCCATTTAAAGTCACTCTTGTTATAAACCACAACCTTTAACTCATCTGCCACTTCGTAGAATTCGGCTCTCGGCTTCATGAATTTCTTCGGAGAAAAACATATCCAATCCCAATCTCCACTCAATGGATGTGCTCCTGATGTTTCGACATTAGTCTGTAAACCAGAAAATCGCAATGCGCTAGTTAATTCGTTTAAATCGTACATTAATGGTTCTCCACCAGTAATAACGGATAAACGTGTAGGCGATTTCAATACATTTCCTACAATCTCTTCTACCGATTGTTCTGGCCATTTACCAGCCTCCCAAGACTCTTTAACATCGCACCAAACGCAACCTACGTCGCACCCGCCCAATCGAATAAAATATGCTGAATTACCAGAGAAGTGACCTTCCCCTTGTATCGTATAGAATGCTTCCATTACCGGAAGCTTAGCTTGTTTTTCTACCATCTTCAATTTTTTAGAGCAGGTGTTGAAACTGCTATTGTGAACTAGGCTAAATCAATTTTTGACTTGCCAAATAAGTATTCCAAAGTAATGAAGCGATCGTCATCGGCCCAACGCCACCAGGAACAGGTGTAATAAAACTACATTTCGGTGCTACTTCATCAAATCTCACATCGCCTTTTAGCTTAAACCCTGATTTTGTTTCAGTAGATGGTACTCTATGAATACCAACATCGATAACAATGGCACCTTCTTTTACCATTTCTTCTGTCACGAAACCTTCACGTCCGATAGCAACTATTAGAATATCGGCTTGGCTAGTAATTTCTGCTAAATTCTGTGTCCTGCTATGACATAATGTTACTGTTGCGTTTCCCGGCGATGAATTCCTCGACATTAAAACACTAATTGGGGTGCCTACCGTATGACTTCTACCAATAACAACACAATTTTTCCCTGATGTTTCGATACCATTTCTTTCCATAAGCAGCATCATACCTTTCGGTGTGGCAGGAAGTAATGTAGGTAAGTCCAAAAGCATTTTACCAAGATTTGACGGATGAAAACCATCAACATCTTTCTCAGGCAAGATTGCCTCTACCACTTTGTGCTCATCAATCTGTTTTGGTAACGGTACTTGAACAATGAAACCATCAATCTCTGGGTCATTATTCAGCTTATCAACGGTTGCCAAAACCTCTTCTTCTGAGGTGTTTTCTGGCAGGTGGATCAAAGTAGAACCAAAACCAATTTGCTGACAAGCTTTCACTTTTGCATTAACATAGGTTTTACTAGCTCCGTCTTCACCAACCAGAACTGCTGCCAAATGGGGAACTTTGCCACCGTTGGCTTCAATTTCCTTTACTTTATCCGCCAATTCATCCTTGATAGACTTTGCGGTGGCTTTTCCGTCTAATAATTCCATAGCAGTTGGTTTATTAATCTAACTTGAGTACGGCCATGAAGGCTTCTTGTGGTATTTCCACATTACCTACTTGACGCATCCTCTTTTTACCTTTTTTCTGTTTTTCAAGAAGCTTCCGCTTACGACTAATATCGCCGCCATAACACTTCGCTAAAACGTTTTTACGAAGTGCTTTTACAGTTTCTCGAGCGATAATTTTAGTACCTATAGATGCCTGAATAGCGATTTCAAACATTTGACGAGGTAAAAGCTCTCTGAGTTTTTCACACAAACGCTTACCCCAGTCATAAGCCTTGTCTCTATGAACAATAGCTGAAAGTGCATCCACTGTTTCACCATTTAACATTACATCCAACTTCACCAAGTTTGATTGTCTAAACCCAATGAGTTCATAGTCCAATGAAGCATATCCTCTGGAAATGGTCTTCAACTTATCGAAGAAGTCAAATACTATTTCTGCTAATGGCATTTCGAAAGTCAATTCAACTCGACTTGACGTTAAATAGACTTGATTCTTAATCTCTCCACGTTTATCAATACATAAGCTGATTATTGGCCCTACATATTCCGCTTTTGAGATAATCTGTGCTCTGATAAAAGGCTCTTCTAAATGTGCAGTAGCATTTGCCTCTGGCAATTCGGATGGGGCATTTACCATTTGTACGGAGCCATCAGTCATAATCGCATGAAATTGCACAGATGGAACGGTAGTGATCACCGTCATATCAAATTCTCGCTCAAGCCTTTCCTGAACAATTTCTAAATGTAGCATTCCCAGAAACCCACAACGGAAACCAAAACCAAGCGCAGCTGATGTTTCTGGTTCCCAAACAAGTGATGCGTCATTGAGCTGAAGCTTTTCCATGGACGCACGCAATTCTTCGAACTCAGATGTTTCTACAGGGTAGATACCGGCAAAAACCATCGGTTTTACATCTTCAAAGCCTTTGATTAGCTCTTGCGTCGGGTTTTCGACATGGGTTATGGTATCACCAACTTTAACCTCTTTTGCCACTTTGATACCCGAAATCAAATAGCCCACATTACCAGCGCTAATTTCCTCTTGCGGGTCTTGTTTCAGTCTCAAAATACCAATTTCATCGGCATTATATGTCTTTCCTGTGTTAACGAACTTAATCCTATCACCTTTCTTAATAGAGCCATTAAAAACTCTAAATATTACTTCAATACCTCGATAAGAATTAAAGACTGAATCGAAGATCATCGCCTGAAGTGGTTCATCAGGATTGCCTTTTGGTGCTGGCACTTTTTCAATAATGGCAGCTAAAATATCATCAATCCCGATCCCTTCTTTTCCACTAGCATGGATAACGTCATCTGGCGAACAGCCTAGTAGTTCGACTACTTGATCAGTCATCTCTTCTGGCATGGCACCAGGTAAATCAATCTTATTCAGAACAGGGATAATTTCTAAATCATGTTCAAGCGCTAAATATAGATTAGAGATTGTTTGGGCCTCTACACCTTGAGAAGCATCTACAATGAGCAATGCTCCTTCGCAAGCAGCTATAGATCGAGACACTTCATAGGAAAAATCTACGTGACCCGGGGTATCAATAAGATTTAATGTGTACTGTTCACCTTTATACACATAGTCCATTTGTATAGCATGAGACTTTATGGTTATGCCCCGCTCACGCTCCAAATCCATATCATCCAATAATTGGGCTTGCATATCTCTATCACTCACCGCCCCAGTACTCTGAAGTAGCCGATCGGCCAAGGTACTCTTACCGTGGTCAATGTGTGCGATTATGCAGAAATTTCGAATTTTATCCATGCTTTCTTAAAGAAGTGCAAAAATAGAAAAAAGCCGATCATTTGCTTTGAAGAGATAAGCATTAATTTTGCGCATATGTTATTGGCAGAGAGAAAAAAACAACAAAATATTTCGCAATACATCATTTACATGTATCAGACTGAATTGTTAATCAGAAATTTCGAGTTTGATTTGAGCCAAATTCAAAATGAAATAGTCAACAAGATTCCAGCAGAAACATTAGATGAAAAAGGCAAGCTAGCAGAAATAGACTGGTATAGAGGCCTAATAAAATCAATGAAAGAAGAAGGCCTAGAAAAAACTGGTCATTTACGAGCTGTTCAAGAACTTGTGAAAGAACTTTCTGACCTAAGTTTAAACCTGCTCACCGAAGACCCTGATTATCAGGTTATATTTAATGCTGCAAGGCCGGCTATAAGGGAAAACATCATTGCCTCTGACGGCAATATTTCTGACCCAATTCAAGCATGTCTGAACGGTGTTTTCGGTTTGCTAATCGCAAGGATGAAAGATGAGCAAGTATCAGAGGAAGAAATGGCGAAAATCGAACATTTCGGCAATGTACTTTCTTACTTGAGCCACAAAAGAAAAGTATCTAATTAACATAGGTAAAGTCAGCTGTTCCCATTTAGAAAACTCCCGTTAGTACTATAAATTCTTTTCTTCTGACTATTAAAGTCTTGGAACAAAGTATTTATGGGGATTATAAGACGCTTTGAGCAAAACGTATCCAGACAATTGCATTGTGCCGTCGCAGCGAGTGCTTTGTTCATCTTTTTAACGACTGCTATTCAAGCCCAGGTCATTGAAAAAGCTTATATCTCAACAGATAAAGATATTTACGCACCAGAGGATACCATCTGGTTTAAGGGCTATGTCTTTGACCAATTCAACTCAATTTCCGATAGCAGCTTAGCCTTTCATTTGATCCTCGTCAATGTAGATGGGATAAAGATCAGTAGATCTTCTTGGGCATTGAATGGAGGAGTAACCGATGGCTTCTTGATTGCTCCAGAAAACGAAGGCAGGTTTAGAATAAAGGCGATCAGTGGGCAAATGATAGGATCAAGAACTGATCAGTCATTTGAAAAAGACATCTATGTGCGTTCGGATCTTGCAGATGAAATCGAAGTTCAAGCCTTTCCAAATTTCGAGACCTACAACTATTCAGGTAATAACTCTATAGATATTTTCACACGGTATTCTGCAAATAATGCCGCCCCAGAAGTCAAATTAACTTATCAACTCCTTTCTGGAGAGGATCAAATAAAAAAAGGCAGGCTCAAGACTACCCAAGACGGGAAAGTCACACTAGACCTTCAAAATATCAAGCAGGAATACACCGACCTGAGGCTTGTTATCGAAAGCGAAGATAAAAGGCTTTCTAAGCCTGTCAAATTGACTCTTCCCATCCAAAAAACTCAACCTAAAATAGATTTACAGTTCTTTCCAGAAGGAGGAGATTTGATTAAAAACACTGTTTCCAAAGTGGCTTTCAAAGCGATAAATGAAAACGGCATTCCCATAGACTTCAAGGGTCTAATTATCGACAGTAATGGTAAAATTGTGGCGGCGGCCGAAAGTTATTACAAGGGTACAGGGTCCTTCAATTTAAAACCTGAAAATGGCAAAGAGTACTTCTTCAAAATTAATTCGCCTTTCAAAATCGATTCTCTTTATAAGTTACCATCTGCAAAACAATCTGGTGTTTCCCTAAGCATTACAGACGAACAAAAAGATGGTAAACAATACGCTATTGTAAAAGCAAGCAATGACCTAGTAGGTAAAAATGGAAAACTATTAATCACCAAAAACAATCAGGTGATCAGCAATTCTGACTTTATATTTTCTGGGCAAGAAAACTGGGAAGTGGCATATGAAAATTTAGGAGTCGGCACATTTAGCTTCAAGGTACTTAATCAAAACAATGATCCATTGGCTGAAAGACTTTTTTTCTCCAATGTTAAACAACAGCTCAACGTGAATTTAAGTACTAACAAAGCCGAATATGAGGCACGTGAAAAAGTTGAGGCTAAAATTCGGGTTACCGATTATAATGGCAACCCAGTTGTAGGGAATTTCTCTTTTACTGTATTCGATTATACAAGGAATGGTAATCCTTTGCCAGATCAACCAAACCTACTTGCCCAAATACTGTTAACCTCTGAACTTAAGGGCCATATACCAACACCTAATTTTTACTTTTCAAAGGACGCTAAGGCTATAAAAGCACTCGACTTAGTGATGCTTACCAATGGCTGGAGAAAACATACTCCAAGCTCCATAGTGGACATAGAAGGACTTTATGGGAAATTAATCTATAAGAACATTAAAAGAAAGCCTTTAAAAAACAGGGATGTCTATTTCTCATCTGTAAAAAGTGGTGGTATTGAGACGTTTAAAACAGATGAAAAAGGCTTTTTCAGGATCAGTTCGACTTACTTAAAAAACAGAGGAGATTCTTTCCTCATATTTACCGGAATTAGGAATAAAAAGGATCAACCTGGTTTATCACTAATTGATGACGTTAGACTTGAAAAACTAAAATTCTTTGATGACCTACTTCAAGCTAGACCTACCCTCACTGAAAGCCTCGCTCTACATGAAAAGTCAAATAAAATAAGACCGGATAAATTTCAAAATACTATTCTTTTAAACTCAGTAACAGTAGAAGCATCACGGACCAAAAAAGAATTTGTGGGCAGTTGCCCCTTAGAGTCATTTCATTTTGAGGATCCGTGGACAACCAAAAAAATTGAAGACCTCGACACAAAAAACAAAGATATTTTATCACTTCTTAAACAAGTCGGCTATATAAAGAAATTTCAAAACCTTTATGATTGGAATCACTGGCGTACACCCAACAAGCCTACCTCTGGTGTGCTAGGGCTTTATACCGATGTCCTTGTTGGTGAGTTAAACAACAAAAGAACTGTCCCATTCCAAATCTATCTCAATTGCGAACCAGTGAATAAAATCGACCTGTTTTTTGACTACTTAAATTTCGATATGGATGAAGGGAATTTTCATGCAAAGTATTCTATTGAAAGAATTGATACGGACTTTATAGAATCTATTTCCATCAACAAAACACATATAGAACCACCTATTGAATATTTAACACGTCAAAGACTCACGGAATATTTTGCATCTATTCAATGGCCTATTGTCCAGATTAACACGCTTTATGATGAGGTAGTATATAAGCCCATTTTCACCAGTAAGATCGATTATACGATCTTTAAAAACTTCACCACTGATTTTTACTCTCCAGTTTACTCAACAGAGAAACAAAAAAAGGATCCTGTCCCGGACTTGAGAACAACCATCCATTGGCAAGCCAACGTGATCACCAATGAAAATGGGGAAGCTAACATCTCCTACTTTAACGCTGACCGTCCCAATGAAATCAAAATAACAGTCGAAGGGGTCGATGGCTACAGCAGATTGGGGTTTGAAACCAAATCTTACAAGGTACTAGAAGGGTCATTAACGGAAGGAGGTGATAATGATGATTAGCAGGTTTATACTCTTAACAGCATTCTTTTTTATCGGTCATGTAAGTTTTACACAGGTAGTCGAAAAAAGCCATCTCAGTACCGATAAAGATATTTATGCACCTCAAGACACTATCTGGTTTAAGGGATATAGTTTCAATATACTCAATCAGCTTTCGGAAGCCAGTTTAGCACTTCACGTACTGATGGTGGACGGTGAAGGCAATAAAAAGACAAATACTAGCTGGGAATTAACCGATGGAATCACCGATGGATACTTGGTCGCTCCAAAACTCGAAGGTAAATATCGAATAATAGCGGTGACGGGTCAAATGATCGGCAGTCCTATGGAGCAAACTTTCACAAAAGACATATTCGTTCGTTCCGAAATAGCTGATGAAATTGAGGTGCTCGCATTTCCACAGTTTGAAACTTACATCGCCGATGGTGAAAATGCCATTGACATTTTCACCCGATACTCCACTAACAATGAAGCCCCAGAGGTAAAATTATCCTACACCATTCTTTCTAATGGCCAATCGATTAAAAAAGGGAGACTAAAGACTTCTACTGAAGGAAAAGTGACCCTCAATATTGAAAAGCTCAAAAAGGACATTGGAACTGAATTCAGCCTCCTAATCGAAAGTGATGACAAAAGACTAACCAAACCTATTAAGCTCACTGTTCCTGTTGCGGTTCAGTCCAAAAATATCGATCTGCAATTCTTCCCTGAAGGTGGAGAACTGATCGCTGGAATGGTCAATAAAGTCGCCTATAAAGCAATCGATCAAAATGGGGAGGCCTTTGATCTAAAAGGAGTGATTTTAGATGACAAAGGAAAAATGGTCGCAGCAAGCGAAAGCTTTTATCAAGGCATGGGTAGTTTCGATTTGCTTCCCGATACTAATTCATCCTACTTCTTCAAAGTAACTGGACCTGTTAAAATTGACTCGCTCTACAAACTTCCACGGGTCGAAAAATCAGGAATACAATTGAGTATCAAACAACTGAGCGATTCTTCTAAGAGGTATGCCTTCGTAAAACCCACAGCTGATCTACATGGTCAAAAAGGCAAGTTTGTCATTGCTAAAAGTGATAAGATCATTAGCTCGATCGAATTCACATTCTCCGAACAGGAATATTGGCAAATCGCCTCAGAAAATCTGGGTGTTGGGGTTTATAATCTTAGGGTAACTGACGCAAACGACAAACCGATCGCAGAACGGTTATTATTTGCCAACTCGGATAGTCAGCTTGATATCAATGTTCAAACTGATAAAAAAGCCTATTCAGCCAGAGAACTTGTTGAGGCTAAAATCACAGTCAAAGACAAATATGGCCTACCCGTACAAGGTAACTTCTCTTTCGCAGCGATAGACGCTATAAGAACTCAAAGCCCATCACCTGATCAGCCCAATTTACTAGCACAAATTCTCCTAACATCAGATTTGAGAGGCAGTATACCAACGCCAAACTTCTATTTTACTTCTGATAGAAAAGCCGAAGCGGCACTCGATTTAGTAATGCTAACCAATGGATGGAGACGCTATGTTCCGAGTACTATTATTGATAGCGAGGGATTGGCTGGTAGCTTGCACAAAACCAATAGAAAGCGAAAGTTATTGACTGACCGTGAGGTTGTTTTAACTTCTTTAAAAAGTGGTGGCATAGATTATTTTAAAGTAGACAGTTCTGGTCTATTCAAAATCCCATCTTCATACTTGAGAGCAAAAGGAGACTCATTTCTGATATTCTCCGAAAGAAGGAATGAGAAAGATAAATTCAGCCTAATACCAAACCAAGACAAACGAATTGCCAAAGACAAAGCACTATTCGGATATACCCAAGGAGTTTTAAAAGCAGGCCTTCAACAAGATCTAAGGCTATATGAAAAAGCTTTCAAACTTAGACCTGATCGTTTTCAAAATACGCTACTCCTGAATTCTGTAGTCGTGGAAGGAAAAAGCTTACTACCTGATGGGACTTGCAAATTGGAAGATTATCATAATCAATGGCCCTGGTATACAAAAACTCGAGAAGAGTTAAATCTCGGCGACTATGGCATAGTTGATTTAGTAACGCAAGTTAACCCATATGAAACCGTCGGTGGTTTTGGAGACGCCATTTTCAGTAGAACAAAATTGTATGGTACGTGGCCTATGAGGGTATATATAAACTGTGTACCTATACCAAGAATCGAATACAGAATGATAAGAGTCAGCAGTGGGCCAGCAAGAGAAATAACTCAAGTCAATACTGATAACGCTGATAGAAACGGCAAAGCCGTTGAAGAACAAGAGCCGTGGGGAAGCACACTTGGTCCGATGAATTCGAGCGATTATTTTGTTAGGGAAAGGGAATACAACTTCGCTAAAACGGTAAACAGGATTGATCTTCGAAACATTGAGTCAATTTCTATCAATACGACTACACAAATACTCACTCGGATGGATCATGAGCAGAACGTTTTTCCAATTCTAAATATAAACACCATCAATGATCAGCTTATTTATAAGCCAATTTTCGATATGAAGTACTTCCATAGTACTTACCAACACTACACTATAGAATTTTACTCTCCAGTTTACGCAACAGAGAAACAAAAAAATGATCCCGTCCCGGACCTTAGGACAACAATCTTTTGGCAGGCGAACGTGATCACCGATGAGAACGGTCAAGCGTTAATTTCATATTACAACGCAGATAGACCTAACGAAATAAAACTAATAGTCGAAGGAGTTGACGGCTACAGCAGACTGGGCTTTGGTACATTAAAATATCAAGTAGAAGGGGGTCCCGTGACAGAAGGAGGTCAGTAAGGTTTTAACTGAACAATAGGTGCTAATAAGTCGTTTTTATATTTAGAATCAGCTTAACCACACACAAAACCAAAGCTTATGAGATTCTTCATCGTATTAGTAAGCTCTATCCTTCTTTCAATCACTTGCTCAGCTCAGGTAATTGAAAAGGCCCACCTCTCAACAGATAAAGACATTTATGCACCTCAAGACACTATCTGGTTTAAGGGCTATAGTTTCGATATGCTCAATCAGCTTTCAGAAGCCAGTTTAGCACTTCACGTGCTGATGGTGGACGGTGAAGGCAATAAAAAGACAAATACTAGCTGGGAATTAACCGATGGAATCACCGATGGATACTTGGTCGCCCCAAAACTCGAAGGTAAATATCGAATAATAGCTGTAACTGGTCAAATGATTGGCAGCCCAGCAGAGCAGGCTTTCACTAAAGACATATTCGTACGATCAGAAATAGCCGATGAAATTGAAGTTTTAGGCTTCCCGAAATTTGATACTTACGACCCCAACAGTGAAAATGAAATAGATATTTTCACACGATACTCCACTAACAATGAAGCTCCTGAGGTAAAACTATCTTACACTATCTTAAATGAAGGCAAATCCATTAAAAAAGGAAGATTAAAGACCTCAACAGAAGGAAAAGTCACCCTCAATCTTAAAGAACTAAAGAGAAATAGCAACAAAGAATTCACCCTGCTAATCGAAAGTCGAGACAAACGACTGACTAAACCTATTAAGCTGACCGTTCCCATTGCTGTTCCATCAAAAAGTATCGATTTGCAATTTTTTCCAGAAGGTGGGAACATAATCGCTGGAATGGTAAATAAAGTCGCTTACAAAGCAATCGATCAAAATGGAGAGGCCTTTGACCTGAAAGGAGTGATTCTGGATGAAAAGGGGAAAATGGTGGCATCAAGCCAAAGCTTCTATCAAGGCACGGGGAGTTTTGATCTGTTGCCCAATGCCAATTCAGCCTATTACTTTAAAATCAATGAGCCGTTCAAAATTGACTCGCTGTATAGGCTCCCTGAAATAAGAAAATCAGGGATTCAACTGAGTCTAGCAAAATTAGGTGGTGCGCCTGAAAAGTATGCAGCCGTTAAAGCAACGCCTGACCGATATGGACAAAAAGGAAAGTTTATCATTGCCAAGAATGACTCGATAATCAGTTCGGTGCCATTTGAGTTTTCCAAACAAGAAAACTGGCAGATTGCCTTTAACAATCTTGGTGTTGGGGTCTATAATCTTCGGGTAACCGATATCAATAATATACCGCTGGCAGAACGGTTATTCTTTGCCAACTCAGACAACCAATTGAACATCAATATTGAAACCGATAAAAAAGAATATGCAGCAAGAGAACTTGTTCAGGCTAAAATTAGGGTACTTGATGAAGATGGCTTCCCTGTAGAAGGCAACTTCTCATTTGCTGCCGTCGATGCTTTAAGAACAAAAAGCCCTCTACCCGAACAACCCAATTTATTGGCCCAAATACTACTCGCTTCAGATCTTATGGGCCATGTGCCCACACCTAATTTCTACTTCTCCGGTAATGAAAAATCAGAAAAAGCGCTCGACTTGGTGATGCTAACCAATGGCTGGAGAAGATATGAACCTTCAATCATTACTGACCCAGAGCAAATTACTGGAAGCCTTCATAGGCGGAATAGGAAAAGAAAGTTGTTAAAAGACCGGGAAGTAGTTCTATTTCCAATTCGGGGCGGTAGTCTAAAGTCATTTGAAGTTGACAAAACCGGTGTTTTTAGAATCCCATCTACTTATTTAAAATCTCTTGGTGACTCCTTCCTAATTACATCTAACAAAATGACGGAGCGGGATAAATTCAGCTTAATACCAAATCAAGAGAAAAGGATTGCAAGGTCAAGTCATCTTGCACGGTATACAGAATATTATCGAGATAAATATTTACAAGACGACAATTTATTATTTCACCAAGAATTTAAGTTATCGCCGGATAGGTTTCAAAACACTCTATTACTTGGCGCTGTAATAGTAGAAGATAATGGGAAAATATCGTATGCTGGCTGTGATTTAAGGGATTTTCATTTTCAGGACCCTTGGAATACTAAAATGGTTGAAGAACTGGATATGACAGACTTAGACATTCTAGCCATACTAAAGCAGGTAAATCCAGAAATACATGATATCGGAAACTTTAGTCCAGACCCTGGGAAGCAGGCTATGATATACGACGTTTTAATGACTAAAGGTAGACCCATAAGAATTCAACTCAATTGTGAACCTATGAAGATTATCGATTTTGTTCAAAGAGATAGCACCATTACTGATGGACAGTACTTTGTAAGAGAAAAGCTTAACCGTATAGATTGGGGAAACATTGAATCGATATCATACAACAGAACTTTCTTACCTGGGCCAAATAGAGCTCCGGATATCTATTTTGAGGAAATTACTTTCCCAATAGTAAACATCAATACGATTAACGATCAACTTATTTACAAGCCAATGTTCAATCGAAAGTTCTTTCATAGTACCTATCAGCACTACACTACTGAATTCTATGCTCCTGTTTATGAAACAGAAAAGCAAAAGAATGATCCAGTACCAGATTTGAGAACTACCATTTTCTGGAAAGCTAATGTGATCACCAACGAAAATGGAGAAGCTACCATCTCCTATTACAATGCTGATCGTCCTAATGAAATTAAACTGACTGTCGAAGGAGTAGATAGCTACAGCAGACTGGGATTTGGTACATTAAAATATCAAGTCGAAGAAGGGCCCGTGACAGAAGGTGGTCAGTAAGGTTTTAACGAAACGATTAACTTATTGATGAAAAACTCAAATTGAGGAAATGACAAAGGGTCATCTCCTAATAAGCCTCGCTAAATACTGCCCATTCTCATCGGTATGTAAAAAGTAGACGAACCATCCTGCCTCAAAAGCCATTCGATCTAACGTGTCAGAATCAACATAAACCCAGTCGAACCAGTCTCCTTTTTTACCATTATACTCATACTGAAATCTCACCTCGCCAAAGTATTTATCTTGAGGTTTTTCCTGACCATCGTATAAGTAACTTATATCACTACTGTCTATAATTATTTGCCCTTCGGGCTTTAAAAGTCGATCTGCTTTTTCTAAAAAATGATTGAGGTTAGACAAACTCCCAATGAATCCCAAGCCATTCATAAGGCTTAAGATTGTATCATATTGTTGAGTCTCTTCGGTTTTAAAGAAATCTACCTCTGATGCATTTTTAACACCAGAAGCATTCATAATTTCAACGGCTTCCTTATTGACATCAATGGCCGTCACTTCACAGCCCATCTGCTGTAAACATAATGCATGAGACCCAGTGCCCGCACCTACATCCAGTACAGCTCCTTCACATACTGTCAAGGCCAGCTTTTCAAGTTCAGGCATATCCTCATACTCTCTGAAAAAGTACCAAATGGGCATTTCTTCAGGTACCCCATAAGAATTATGTAGCCTTAAATCACCAGTCTCTTTTTGCTGACTATATGCCTTTAAAGCCGCACCGTAAGGATTCATTTTTCAAAAAAGAACATATCATTTAGTAAATCAAAATGTCGGCTAAAACACCAACAAAATAAAATTCCGCAGGATCAAAACATTACAAAACAAATACGGTTATATGCATGTACCAACGAATAAAACATAACTACTCCTATCACTGAAACAAATACACTTAAAGTGCTTATTAGCAACTAGTTAATTATCACTTACCATTCAAACCAAATATCTACTTCTAGGATAACTTTCATTTAACATATACACTCAATTTTGGCAACTTTAGCCAATTATAATTTAGCATGACGAAGGCACTCTTCACCTTTACTTTCATTATCTGTGGCTTACTAAGTTTTAACTTAGGACTCAATGCGCAATGCGACCCAAAAACGTTTGATGCCGTTCGAACGACAGATAAAATCAAAATTGATGGTGTCTTTGATGAAGAAGCGTGGGAAACAGCTCCGATACTAACTGACTTTGTGCAAAGAAGACCATCTCCAGGCGATGCTTCGGCTCGAAAATCAGAGGTAAGGTTTCTTTACGACGATGAAGCAATCTACATTTCTGCTAAACTTTATGAGAAAAGAGATAGCGTTTTTAACCTTTTAACTAACCGTGATAATATTGGTAATTCTGATTACTTCGGAGTTTCTATAGATCCTTTTAACGCAGGGCTCAATGGCGTTGGTTTATTTGTCACAGTTGCTGGGGTACAATATGATACTAGGTACTCGAATGGTGGAAATGAGCGTATTTGGAGAAATGATGAAGACTGGAATGCCGTTTGGTTATCAGACACCAAAATTACTGACGAATACTGGACAGTAGAATACAAAATTCCCTACGCCGTTCTAAGATTTAAATCAAATGACATTCAGGAATGGGGAATTAACTTTTTCAGAAAATCATCTGCGATCAATGAAGACTCGTTCTGGAATCCTATCGACCCAGAAATTGATGGTTATCTTAATCAAGCAGGATTAGTCAAGAATTTAGAAAATATTAAAACACCAACCCGACTATTCTTTTACCCTTACGTTTCAACGGTAATTAGCCGATCGACTGAAACAGGTTTCGTCACTCCCCAATTGAACGGCGGTATGGATATAAAGTATGGTATCAATGATGCTTTTACCTTAGATGTCACTCTCATTCCGGATTTCAGTGGTGTTCGTTCGGACAATCAGGTATTAAACCTTTCGCCTTTTGAAGTTCGTTTCGACGAGAATAGACAGTTCTTTACTGAAGGTGTGGAATTATTCAATAGAGCAGGCATTTTCTATTCTCGAAGAATTGGGGCGACTTTCGGGAATGTAACAGAAACACTTGGTGAAAATGAAGAAATCACTTCGAGGCCTCAAGCCGCGCAGCTGATTAATGCTAGTAAAATCACCGGAAGAACAAATAGTGGATTGGGTATTGGCCTTTTCAACGCAGTTACCGATCGAACATTTGTAGAAGTAGAAGATACAGAAACGGGAGAAGTCAGACAGGTAGAGGCTGATCCATTGACCAACTTTAACTTATTAGTGCTTGATCAAAACTTGAGAAATAACTCTAGCGTCACCTTAACTAACTCCAACGTATGGAGAGGTAAAAATGGAGATGATGCTAATGTAACCGCTCTTAATCTAAGTCTTAACGACCCAACTCTGACATGGCGCGTGGGTGGTTCTTACTCGTACAGTCAAGTTATATCTCACGATATAGAAACAGAAACTAGCTCAAATAAAACTGGGTATAAGTACAATCTCTCAATCGCCAAAACCAGAGGTAATTTTCAGTTTAATGTTCGAAGGAATGTGGAGACTGATGACTATGATATTAATGACTTAGGCTTTTTAAGAAGAGCGAACAGGCTGGAACATGGAGGTCAAATCTCTTACAATCAGTTCAGACCACAGGGCATCTTCAACAGCTGGTCTATGCGATTTAATACGCAGTATAATCAATTGCATGCGACAGAGGAATTTACGAATATGAACATGAATTTCAATGTTGATGGCCAATTCAGGAACTTCTGGTCACTATCGGCAGAACTGGGAGGAAGCCCGAGAAGTAGTAATGATTTCTTCGAAGCTCGTGTAGATGATTATGTTTTTAGAATCCCTGAAAGTGTAAGATTTGGAATGAACCTTAGATCAGATGGGCGGAAAAAGTTCAGAGTCACTGGTAGATTTAGAAGAACATTAAGATCTGAGTGGGACTTTTCAGAAAATTCCTACAACATCTCGGGTAGAATTAGAATTGGCGAACGTGCCGAAATCAGTCAACGAATTGATATTCTTGATAGAAAAAATAATAGAGGATATGTGACCCGCTTTTATAATGATGAAGGAGGCCTAACAGATGTAATTTTTGGTGTACGAGATAGAAGAAGGTTGACAACGACGACTGATGCGCGCTATATTTTCTCCAACAGAATGGGGGTGACTTTCCGTTTACGTCATAACTGGGACCGAGTAGAATACAGAAACTTCTTAGAGCTCACTGAAGACGATCAATTATTAGATTCCGATTATAGTGGAAGAGACGAGGTAACAAATGATCCGCTCCACGACAGAAACTTCAATGTGTTCAATATCGATATGGAGTATAACTGGCAGTTTTCTCCGGGTAGTGAAATTAGAGCTATCTGGAAAAGATCGATCGGCACGAATGATATCAATACACAACTTGACTTCTTCGATAACTTCAACAATACTTTTAACGCCCCAAATTTCGATACCATTACGATCAGGTTGGTATACTTCCTTGACTACTTAAACGTCAAGAAAATCTTCACTAAGTAAGGTTTGGGAATCCCTCCACTGGTTAATACCTTTAGTTAAAAGCAAAAGCATTAACTATCTAGCCCATTTATTACTCTCAGGCGACAACCCTAAAATTAAGGTTGGTAATTTTCTTGGTGACTTTATTAAAGGAAAGCAGTTTGAAGCTTTAGACCCAATGATTGGTAAGGGAGTACTATTGCATAGGGAAATAGATTTCTATACCGATAATCACCCTACCGTGGCGATCAGTAAGGACAGGTTAAGAGATAAGTATCGGCACTATTCAGGTGTTATTGTCGATATGTTTTATGACCACTATTTGGCAAAGAACTTCGAACTGTTTTCGGACAAGCCTTTAGTCCAATTTGCTGATTTGAGTTACAAGCTCATGGAGTCTTATTGGGATATAATCCCCCCTCGAGGTCAGAAAATGCTCCCATATATGGTTCGTGGTAACTGGTTAGTGAATTACGGTAAAAGTGAGGGTATTCATAGGGCGCTACAAGGTCTTTCTAGAAGAACCAAATTTGATTCTAAGCTGGAATACGCCATTCAAGACCTGTTGCAGTATGACGCTGAATTTGAAAGTGAATTCAAGTCCTTTTTTGCTGAGATTCAACAGCATATTTCAGTATTTCGTGAAGATTTGATTAATTCGTCTCAATGATAATTTCAAAGCCACAAAGAAAGACTATTTTCTCACTGACCATATTCACCATAGTATGTGGATTTGGATCAATTTATTTCCTTCGGCAGATATTAGATGATGCAGAGGGCACTTGGCGATATATCATGCTGGGTATCTTGGTGCTCACGACAAGCATTCTATTATCCAAGCTTCTATTTGGCTACAAGGTGATTAAAATCAGTCATGATTTAGTTCATATATACTTCCCATTTAGGTTTTTTAAAACCACCCAAGAAATTAAAAATCTAGGTGCTTGGCAAGAAACAAAGGTCATGACGAATAAGACAGAATTTCGTCAGCTGAAGCTGGTATTTTTAAATAAAGGCTATGTAAAACTCTCGAATCAAGAGAACAGCAATTATGACAAGGTGTACAAATACATCAAACGGAAAGCACCTAAAAAAGAGGTTAGAGATTAATGATCAAGAACCTTATCATAGTAGCACTCGGTGGTGGAATTGGTAGCGCACTTCGTTACCTTATCCAAGAAGTTCTCCACAAGCAAATCGAAAATTTTGAGCCTTATGGGACCTTTGTCGTCAACATTTTAGGATGTCTTTTATTGGGCCTACTCGCTGGTTTTGCTGAGCAAGAAAAGCTACTCACTCCTTCAATGAACTTATTATTAATCTCAGGCTTTTGTGGTGGTTTTACGACATTTTCAACCTTCGCCTTTCAAAGTCACAACCTTTTCCTTGCCAATAAGCCTATTCAAGCGATACTTTATATTGGCTTAAGTATTACGATAGGCCTAATCGCTGCCTACCTAGGATACAAATTGACTAAAGGCTAATTAATGACTCCAATCGTATTGATCGAGGTTTTCCAAACAGGCCATCAGTAGATCAATAGAGGCCTGAATATCATCTTTGCTCGCCATTTCAATAACTTGATGCAAGTGTCGTGTAGGAATGGAAACAGCACCAGAAATAGCACCATTCTTACCCATGCGCTGTACCCCAGCCGTATCAGTTCCGCCTGCCACTAGAATCTCCGGTTGCCATTTAATGTCATGCTTATTGGCCATTTCCTTCATATAAGCCACCATTCGATAATCGCAGATTGTAGAAGCATCTAGAATTTTTATAGCTGTTCCTTTTCCTAACTCAGTGACCATTTCATGTGGCTGGGCTCCGGGTAAATCAAAAGCGATGGTTGTATCCAAACCAAAACCAAAATCTGGATTAATAGTATGTGCAGAAACATTAGCACCACGCAGTCCGACTTCCTCTTGAACGGTAAATACACCGTAAACATCGTAAGGTTGTTTCTTTAAGTTTCTTAAAGCTTCTATGAGAATAAAAACTGAAACGCGATTATCGATTGATTTGCAATTAACGCAATTACCCATCTCGATCAGTTCGCGTTCTCTGGTAATTGGGTCTCCAATAGCGATCACTTTTTCAACATCCTCTTTTGGCATACCCAAATCGATAAAGTAATCTGAGGTTTTTGCCACTTTAGTTCTTTCCTCGGCAGTCATTACGTGAATAGGCTTACTTCCCATTACACCAATCACATCTTCCCTACCATGTATAATAACACGTTGGGCTGTTAATGTTTTTGGATCAAAACCACCTAGTGTTTGAAATCTTACAAAACCATTGTCATCGATGTGAGACACGATAAACCCTATTTCATCCATATGGGCAGCTACCATGACTTTCTTGCCATCGGGGTTATTGACACCTCGCTTAATCGCAAAAACGTTACCCATATTATCAACGCTTAGCTCATCAACTAACGGGTTTACCTCTGCAATTACCAAGTCTCGAATACGCTTCTCAAAACCGGGAGCGCCAGCGATTTCACAAATGTTTTTGAGTAAAGGAATATTCAAAGCCATAACAAATCAGATTTGCTGTGAATATAATAGTAAAGGATTTGAGAGTGAAGTTGAAGGCTATAAATCCTCAGCGATAGTGAAGAGAACCTCCATTGTATAGATACCGGGAGAATATGTAAAACCTGGTGTTAACCGATAACTAATTCGAAAGCGATGTGTAAATGGATCGGAATTGGAATCACCAGGGTCGTTAGTACCAATACCTGAGCCAGTGGTGGCATCATTCCCAACAGACCCAATCAAGTAAGTTGGAGTAGAAATATCTTGAAGTTGAAAAAAGGCGGCTTCTTGTGAAGTAAGACCAGGACTATTGGCTCGTATGGATAAGATGCTTACTGGAACGTTATCATCCCCTGCGTCAGAATAGGATTGAACAAGATCCCAGAAACCCGGAGTAACAGTTTGGGTTCCCACATATAGGTCCCATTCTACTGTAGATTCTATGGTTACCTCTGAAGCATTGCCTAAAATGGCGCCTGTGGTATAGGATCGTATAGAATTAAATGTAAAAACGAGGTCAGTGCCTTTAGTAATCGTTAAGTCAATGGTTTGACCAGAGCACCAAAAGACCATAAAGAATTGCAAGACCGTCGCCAGTACCAGTGTCCGCATGCATAAAGTTATAAATATTAAAAGAGGTAACAATATTGTTACCCCTTTTACCAATCAACATAAATCGAACTAACTTATTTACTACGTCTTAGTAAAAGTTATGTCTTTATTAAAGGTCTTCTGCTAGCGTGTAAATAAGGTTGATACCGTAGTATCCAGCAGTATAAGTATCTAATCCTGGAGATAATCTGTAGTCTATTCTGAACTGGTGAGTATCAGGAGACGTTAGGTAAGATCCTGGAGCGCCTGGAGCATCACCAGCATCAACAGTACCTGTTACATCACCAATAATTGGTAACTGATCAGTACCAGTTAAGTTGAAGTAGGTATTAGCCACTCCACCCCCATCGATCAATGAGTTACCAGCAGCGTCAATAGCTCTAACACCAATGATGTCTGATAAAACAGCAGTAGAACCTGCAGAAGAATACGTTTCGAAATTCTCCCAAGTCGCAGTCTCAGCATTTACAGCTAAATCCCAAGCAACAGTAGCTTCTACTCTTAATTCAGTAGCATTTGTTTTAGTAATACCGTTTTGGTACTGAGGAATAGTACTAAATACGAAATCTAAGTTAGGGTTTGTTACCAAAGTGAGATCAAGTACACCTTGTAGCTCCAAAGAGACATATACATTTTCATTGTCTGTTGGAAGTTGTGCGAACGCCTTTGAAGTGAACGCGAAGGATACTAATGCCACTGCGGCTAACATCCTGAGTTTAATTACATTTTTCATGATATAAATGTTTAGGTTAAAAGTTTCGATACGTGAATGTATGGACTTATTTTCATATATACAAATTAACAGTAAAACATTTTGTTATTTTTCTCGCTATCATCCCCTCTATATCAGGACAATAGCCTCGTTTTACTGCATAAGTACTTAAATCCAACATTATTAATTATTTCCCCTTTGGGGTATTAAAATTTCCATTTCAGCTGCTTCAACTTCATCACGATTTCCATAATCCATCACTGCTAAAACAGAGTAGCGTCCAGGTGGAATATCGGGTGGAATATTGAAAACTGTATTTCTATTAAGTGCTGGCAACATGGTAAAACCGCGGGTAGTAACACGTTTAGTCTCACCTGTGGACAGACTGGTTAATTCTATATATGAGTTGCATCTCAAGAATGTCTCTCCTGCATTCTTCATTTTTACGGTAAACTTGTTTTCTTCAAAATCTAACCCTGTGATTTCGCCCCGAGAATCGGTGGCACTTGGAGGGGTCTGAAAAATATAGACGCCAAATCGGTAGGATTGATTTACTTGGACTTTTAGACCTTCGCCACTACCCTGCCCATCATTTTCTGGCGCTCTCAACTGCACGTAGGCGACGGCCCATCTTGCAATTAGTGCTGCTGAATCAGCAGGTACATCCATGAGCACAGAAATCTCTTGATTCTCTCCAGGTTCTAATTCGAAAACTGCTGGCGTGGCTGTTAGCCAAGAAGCACAACTTCTAGATTGTGTGCCTTGTGCCGAAAACTGACTCTTCCCAGCCACATTGGCCGAAAAGTCTCCAAAAGTCACCTGAAAGCCTTGCCTATCAGCCGAGTTATTAGCGACAGTGATTCTGCTAGTCCCAGAACCACCAGGTGTCACCTTATAGTTTATTCTAGTCGGTGAGGTCGAAATTTTCTGAGCAACCGAATCCCACGCAAAAAAGGCCAACAGCAAAAGCATTATTGAAGCTATTCTCATCAGCCTAAAGTCTTTAGCGTTTAATTTCATGTTCTTAATCATTAGTTATTGTCGAATTTCTTGATGTTCAATTTTCTTTTCTTCTCTATGAGATAATAGGTTAGTTCATAATTTGAATCTGCATTATCAATGGTCAATTCATATGAATCTTGAGCAAACTGGAACTGTTCATCTATAGTTGCTGAACTGGCATCAATCACATATTTACCAAAGGGTACGAAAATTTTAAATTTGCCATCCTTATCGGTTACTCCCGAGTAAACACGCTCATCAGATCCAATCGCTGATATTCTTATACCGCCTAGCTTCACGTCATCATAAGACCTGGAATAAGTAGCTTTCTGTGCTATTACGGTTCCTATGATCTGCACACCCCGAGTTAATGGTATAAGTAAGGTTTGGCTTTTATTCATTAGCACTGGGTTGTTTCCGGCTTTAAACCAACCTTCATTGTCGCTTAGCATTTTTGATTTAACCAAGTAGTTACCTACTTCTAAGTTCTCAAAGCTAGCCTCTCCATTAAGGTCTGTCATAATGGTTTGGTCTTTTAAAGTGATCATTACATTCTGCACAAACTCTTCTCCCTTATCCCTTTTCCCATTTCCATCGGCGTCTTTGAACACTAGTACTTTCAGGTCGAATGCCTTACCCCCTGGCCTTTTAAATCCAAAGTCTTTTTTAATCCCAAAGCGCAAAAAGGTGTTTGCTTGATTAAAAGGCTCTAAAACTCCGTCTATTCCTTGTTGTTCATTCTGCAAAGCGATAGGGCTTTCACCTTGTTTGACAGAAACTAGCTCTGCAGCCATGGTAAAGGTGTATCCACTTTTAGCGTAATAGACGAACTCACCTGTCATATTCGTTCTCCACCTTGCAAAGACAGATTCATAGCGGCTGTTAATTCTAGGCCTGAATAACAAGCCTTGTTTTCTGAAATAAAGAGAGGCGTAAGTTGAGATAAAGACCGACTGTGGATTAATCTGATCCTCAATAACCCTAATATTCTCTGTTACCGTAGCGGGACCGTAATTATACCTTGCTACGAAATTCAAATTCTTATACCGAAGTCTATTCTCCCAGCGAGCTACTGGAAATGGCTCAATTTCAAAATCTGGAGCATCGGAGAACCCAGCAAAGAACCTCGTGAAAACCCTAAAACGCTTACCATTATTTCTACTTAAGCCTGCCGCTAGTCCTGAAGTTTTAACTCTTAAACCTAGAACCTCATCATCTTGATGAATTGGAGATACATTCATCGTTGCCTTATTCAGCCTCCATTCATAACGCAATTCATAACGATCTCTCTTATTTAATTGACTCGTAAAAAGATTTCCTCTTAAGAAGCGAACTGGTCTATTACTATTTACTGCTCCTCTAAAACTAAGACTAGAAGTAGTTGAAAGCGGGTATCTCAAATTCAAAGCCAATTGCCTGCTTCCGCTTCTCTGAGCAAAGAATGATTCGGAATAATATGCGCCTGTGAAACCAATATTTAATTTATTAACCGACCCGAAGTATCTGAGTTCAGCGCCATATCCTGGTGTTTGAAAAACACTATCTGGATCAAAACTATCTTCTTGAACGCTATACGCACCCACAATCCCGACTCGATGTCGTTTTCCGATTCTATGGTTCACTTGCATTCTAAAAAGATGCCCGTCAATTACATTAAAATCATCTATCTGATTTACGTATTGTAATTCTACATTACTACCTTCTTTAGGTTCATACTTAATTCTACCACCTAAATAAGTCAGGTCATTTCTACTCAACCTTCCTCCTCTATTGGCATTGGTTGCATAAATAGCTCCGACTTCAAAATTGTTGAAACGATAGCTTCCTTTTGCCCCCATGCCATTAATGAATACACCCATATTTTCACCTATACCACCCAAAGAAGCCGAATACCTAGGCGTAGAATACTGGATGAATCGATTGGCACTACGAACTTGTGTACCACCAACGAGACTCGTTGTAATAATAGCTTGGTAGTAATAACTTAAGAAGCGTTGACTGCCTAGGTCCGCATTTCCTCGCAGGTCAAGAGAGAAGTTGGTGAAATTAGATAGAATATTATAGGAGTTTAACTCGGCGGTTAACGGTATTACAGCACTTCCCTTTCCAGAGTCAAATTTGGCTTTGTTAGAAAGCTTGGTGAAACTGACTCGGCGCCCTTTTATTTTATCGATATTGTCTACACTTGCCGCATTGATCTGCAAGCGATACTTTTTATTATTGATTTGTTCTTCTTCATCATCTGGTCGATCAGTAAAAAAGTACCCTTTGGTCTTATCTTCACTTACCCGCACATTTAGAACGAAAGTACTATCCAAACCAACTGGTAGTTCTGCATATAAGGTATTGTCTTGAATCTTCTTCCACTCGTGATCCAATACATCTAACCTGACATTCGTCGATAAATTAATTCTTATTCTTTCAACAGAATTACCTTCGTTCACTAACCTTACATGAACACTCGCACTGTCAGATTCATTTGTAAAGTATACTTCCCGTTCTTCGACAAGCATATTCCATTTGGACACTTTCTTCACTTCAACTGACCAAGAACTTGAAGCTAGGGCATCACCGAATTGCGAATAGGCTGTTGCACTAATAAAGTAACTGGTATTACCGTTGGTTGTCCTTGATGGGACTAATCTAATCGGGATAAACGTAGAGTCTCCTGG
Organism: Roseivirga misakiensis; assembly: GCF_001747105.1. NCBI lineage: Bacteria > Pseudomonadati > Bacteroidota > Cytophagia > Cytophagales > Roseivirgaceae > Roseivirga > Roseivirga misakiensis. The sequence continues at coordinate 44,840 of NZ_MDGQ01000004.1, forward strand.
AGCTACGACATGAATTTTCTCTAAGTCGTTAACAACTTTCCAACCAGAAGGTGAAGATAAATCGAGTGAAAATCGAAGGGGGCGAGAAGTTCTGTTTTTGGCTTTTATGACATTAGTCACAACATCATCCGCAGACGCAGTACCACCTGACTTGAGAAAGTCAAGGGTTAGGGCCGTATTGAGTCCATTTGTTTGAGCAGTCGCCGAATTGGCTATCATCAAACATAATGCACCAATCATGGCAATGGAGAGGAAACTCCACAGTCTAGATAGACGCGTAGTCAAAATAAGTTAGTTCTCGATGTTAGGTATTTCAAATATATAAGTTTCAATTGATTTAGCACAATATGAAAACACCTAATTACGTTGCCCTCAGCCACTTTTGAGGATAAGTTGAAAAATGCGTGATGCCAGAGACAAACTTTTGTATGTATAAAAAATAATTTTTTCCGTAAAGTTTACCCCTAGACAGATTAGTTGTCAGTATCTCAAGTCTAAGGCGTAACGCTAGCCAATATTTCTCTATTCCTATTAATTGTTCTCTGACATGGGTTTAAAGCGTAACCGGCCAACACTACTTTAGGGAGTAGATAGAACATTTTGCCCGAATAATTGGCAAGCACGAAATCTGGCGCAAAAGAAAACCCCAGCTTAGAAAGCCAGGGTTTGTGCGCACGAGAGGAGTCGAACCTCCACGCAAGTTAATGCACCACCCCCTCAAGGTGGCGTGTCTACCAATTCCACCACGTGCGCATGGTAATTATTGGGTTGGCAAAAGTAAATAAGAATTGACCTATTTCAAATAAGAAAGACTCACCTTTCAACAAATGTCCGTTGTTTAACCTCAACGAGTTTTCTAGATTTAAATCTCAAATCGAAAAATGAATAATATTAATAAGAGCACGCTTCTTGGCATCTTACTGGTACTTGTTGGTGGAGTCACCGTATTAAGTAACCTAGGCTTGATTCCTTGGCAACTAAGGCACTACTTATTCCAGTGGGAAAATATTCTGATGCTACTGGGTATATTTTTCTTCTTTTCTCAAGAGGATAAAAAGGCAGGTATTATTCTATTTGTCATCGGCTTTTATTTTGTTTTAGATGATTGGTTCTATATAGACTTTTCATTTTGGGATTTCTGGCCAGTTTCCCTCGTGCTGATCGGTATATATATACTTAATAGAAAAGCAGTGACCACGGATGATTTAAAATCTAATCATCAAGACGAGAAAGATTTCATACAGGATACGGCTATTTTCAGCGGTGGCGATAAGGTCATCGGTACGCGTAACTTTAAAGGAGGGAGCTTAACAGCAGTTTTCGGAGGGTCAAATATTGACTTAACCACTTCTGAGCTTTCTAAAGATTCAGCCAAACTAGATTTATTCTATATGTTTGGTGGCTCTAAAATTCGCGTACCTAAAGATTGGAACGTTGAAGTAAAAACCACCAGTATTTTTGGTGCATTAACTGATAAAAGGATTGTAAAGGCTTACAACCCTGAATCGCCTGAAACATTGGTAATCACTGGTGTTATCATCTTTGGAGGGGCAGAATTAACTAATTAAACATGAAGAAATTATTGATTATAGCACTCATATTTTGTGCTGCTGCACTGCAGGCTCAAGATAGAATTACTGGAAAGAAGTTTGCCACTCGCTCCGAAGTAATAGCTCAAAACGGGATGGCCGCTACTAGTCAGCCGCTGGCTACTCAAGTAGCCCTAGATATCTTAAAAAAAGGTGGAAACGCAATAGACGCTGCCATTGCCGCCAATGCTGTACTTGGCTTAGTAGAGCCGACTGGTAATGGTATCGGAGGTGATTTATTTGCCATAGTATGGGATGCTAAAACGCAAAAGCTTCATGGTCTTAATGCTTCGGGCAGATCGCCTTATGGTTTAACACTAGACTATTTTAAAGATAATGGCTACCAGAAAATCCCTTCCTATGGGCCACTACCCGTATCTGTTCCAGGTGCTGTAGACGGATGGTACGAACTGCATGGAAAATTTGGCAATATGGATATGAAAGATATCCTTCAGCCTGCGATTGATTACGCTAACAATGGTTTTCCTGTAAGTGAACTTATAGCATGGTACATGGAAAGAGGCGCTGCCAACTTAAAGCGCTTTCCTGGCTTTAAAGAAGTTTACATGCCCAATGGTAAAACTCCAGCAAAAGGAGAAATCTTTAAAAATCCGGCTTTAGCAAATACACTTTCAAAAATTGCAGCTGGTGGCAGAGATGCTTTTTATAAAGGAGACATCGCAAAAACTATTGCTGGCTACATGGAGCAAATGGGTGGCTTTTTATCTGAAAAGGATTTAGCCGACCATACTTCTGAGTGGGTTGAACCTGTAAGCGTTAACTATAGAGGATATGATGTTTGGGAATTACCACCAAATGGGCAAGGTATTGCTGCGCTACAGCAATTGAAAATATTGGAAGGCTATGACTTGAAATCAATGGGATTTGGAAGTGCCGAATACATTCACACTTTCACAGAAGCCAAAAAGTTAGCCTTCGAAGATCGAGCTAAATTCTATGCCGATATGGACTTCTATAAAACTCCGATAGAATGGTTGATTTCCGATGAATACGCGGCTGAAAGAAGAAAACTTATCAATCCAAATAGAGCAGCACGCTCCGTTCCTGCCGGACAGTTAAAAGATGGTGATACAATTTACATGACAGTCGCCGATAAAGACGGGAATATGGTTTCATTAATCCAAAGTAACTTTAGAGGTATGGGTTCTGGAATGACACCTCCTGGCCTTGGTTTTATCTTACAAGATCGCGGAGAGTTATTCTCGCTAGAAGAGGGTCATGCCAACGTATATGAACCCCATAAACGTCCGTTCCATACAATTATACCGGCATTTATTACTAAAGATGGCGAACCTTTTGTCAGTTTTGGACTTATGGGTGGTGCTACACAACCTCAAGGGCATGCTCAAATTGTAGTGAATATGGTGGACTTTGGTATGAATTTACAGGAGGCGGGAGATGCCCCAAGAATCCTTCATTCTGGTTCGTCCCAACCTACTGGCGAGGTAATGACGGATGGCGGTACTCTTCAACTAGAAAGCGGAATAGACTATGAAGTGATCCGCAAGCTTGTACTCATGGGACACAAAATATCTTGGAATGTGGGTAGCTATGGTGGCTATCAGGCCATTTTATGGGACAAATTGAATAAAGTCTATTACGGAGCGTCCGAGTCGAGAAAAGATGGTCAGGCAGCGGGTTATTAACCTGGCTTAAAGGTTTAGGATTCAGTTATGAATCAAAAAGGGCTTTATGATTGAATTCATAAAGCCCTTCTTATTTGCTGGAAGCCCTAAAACTGATTACTCATCTCTTAATGCGTTTACTGGATTACCCTTGGCTGCTTTGAATGAATTATAGCTGACGGTAGTAAAAGCAATCATTGAAATTAAGAATCCACCCAGAATGAATAAGCCTAAACCAATTTCGGTTTGATAAGCAAAGCCATTTAGCCATTCTCGCATGAGATAAAAAGACAATGGGAAGGCTAAAACTATGGCTACTGAAATAAGTTTAGCATAATCTTTTGCTAATAAGAAAACGAGCTTCACAACCGAAGCACCGAGCACTTTTCTGATGCCGATTTCCTTTTTGGCCTGTTCAGTCGTAAACGAAACGAGACCAAATAGTCCTAAACATGCCACAAAGATGGCCAGTACGGCGAATCCAACAAACACCGTATTAAACTGACGATCGGCCTTATACTGCCTGTCAAATAGTTCGTCTAGAAAGAAGAAATCGAAAGGGTTATCAGGATAAATTTGATCCCAAGCTGTTTCAACTTTTGATATGACCGCAGGGTAATCATCCGTACTCAACTTGACAGAATAGTAAGACGCGGCCCTTCGCTCATTATAGACAAATAATACAGGATTCAAATCGTCTTTGATGGTGGCTTGATGATAGTTTTCGATGACACCAATAATTGTCATTGGTCTATCACTATTTGGATCGATTTTCTCTCCAATGGCTGATTCTGGATCACTAAATCCCAAATGTTTTACGGCCATTCTATTTAATAAAACAGCAGCTGTATCCGTTTTCATCTCTTTCGAAAAAGTTCTTCCAGCCAGCACTTTAATATCAAAAAAGTCGGTAAAATCTTCATCAGCCCCAACTCTGTAGCAATCTCTCAGTTCGGTTGGGTAGAATTTACTATGGAAACCACTAATACTGAAGTTTTCTACGCCGGGCACATTGCTCGAAATTGTAAAACCTTCTACCTCAGGAAACTCTTCCAGTTTATTAGCAAAAACTTGCAAACGATCCTCGAGGTCGGTGTCAGAGGTTCCAGATGATGGTGCTTGTAAAACAAGTGTTTGATTTAAATCAATACCCAAGTCGTAATTGCGCATATAATTCAACTGCTTAAAGACTAAAAACGTCCCTAGAATCAATGTGATAGATGCTGTAAACTGAAATACAACAAGTATTTGTCTAAATCCGAATTTTCGTCTACCAGATTCAAACCCACCTTTCAGCACTGTGAGTGGCTTGAAAGAAGTGAGGACTAATGCTGGGTAAAAACCAGAGCAAATCGTCCCCATAAGCACCAAAACAAATAGTCCGCCGAGTACGGTTGGCCCTATCAGCAAAGACTGCTCTAGACTTAAATCCATCACGCGGTTAATTACAGGTGTAAGGAACCAAACGATAATGAATGAAGTGAGTATGGCCAAAAAGTTATACAAAAAAGACTCTACTAAGAATTGTATCAACAGGTTTGCTTTGCCCGCTCCTACTACTTTTCGAACCCCAACTTCTTTAGCCCTTTTGACTGCTCTAGCCGTGGCTAGGTTTATATAATTAACCCAAGCTATGAGCAGAATTAAGGCAGCAATAATTAATAAGAAATAGATCTGTTGACCGCCGCCATTTTCGCCCATATCCCAACTAATACCTACTGATTTAAGATGTATGTCGCCAACCTGTTGTGTCCAAAGCACTTCTCTGATCGCGTTTCTTTCGTAAGACTCAGCTTTTTTATCGTCTAAGTAAATACCAAGTTTTGCATCTAGGGCAGCTTGACTCACCCCATCTGCCACTTTTACGAAGGTGTAGAAGTCGTACCATCCCCAATTCGAGACAAAGTCTTCAAAGCCATTCCAAGTTGATAGTGAAGTAATCAATTCGAACTGCATGTGCGAATTCTTAGGGAAGTCTTTGAATACGCCACTGACCTTCAGTTCGGTGGATCCTCTCCAAAATATAGATTGACCAATAGGGTTATCGGTTCCAAAATATCGCTTGGCAGTAGATTCAGAAATTACGATTTGGCTTGGCTGAGAAAGCACATTCTTTCTATCACCATTGATGAGTTCAAAGCCAAACATATCGAAAAAGTTATGGTCAGCTAAAACCGCTTTGTCTTCATTGTAGCGAATTAGTGTACCATCCTTATCCCTGACACTATAGACCCCTCCGCCAAATGGTAGAATTCGAGTTGACATTTCAATTTCTGGGAAATCAGTTAACAGATTCGGGGCAACCGCTGGATAGACTGGGGCACTTTTTGTCTTCAACTCCCCTTGACCATACATATCCATTACCACACGATAGGTCTGTTCGGCCTTCGGGTGGAAGTTATCAAAAGTGACCTCTTTCAATACGTATATACTGATTAGTAGACAGGCTGTAATCCCGACAATAAGTCCCGACAGGTTGATAAAACTATAGCCCCTATGTCTTTTAAAGTTCCGTAAACTGACAATTAAATAATTCTTTAACATCGCAATTTGATTTGAGTTATATGACCGTTTTTCGAAAGATGAAGGCCTAAAAAACCTTAAAACATCCCAAACAAACCACCAATAAGCTCTTTTGACACCCACTTCATCTTGTCGATAATAATAGGCCTCAATCAAGTCACCTTGTATTTCATCGACTAAGTCGGCAGCACAATACCACTCTAAAAAGCGGTTGGCCCAATGTGGTGGATTTAACTTTTTCATTCCATTCTTAGGGCTTTCACAGGATTACTCCTCAATGTTTTAGATGTACCAAAGAAAACAATTCCAATAATGAGGCAGAATACAAAGACAATTACCCCTGCAAAAACTAACGGGTTCAACTCGATATGGTAAGCAAAATTATCGAGCCAATCGGATGCAAAATAGATCGTAAGTGGCACAGCAATCACAGAAGCCAAAGTCAACAAGAGTAAAAATTGTTTTGATAGAATGAAATACAAATGGTACGCATTTGCGCCTAGCACTTTCCTGATACTCACCTCCTTTAATCGACCAGTGATTGAAATACTTACGATACCGATCAAGCCTAAAGTAGCTAAGCCTAATGCCCAAATTGTAGCGTATTTCACAATCTCAAACCAACGTTCCTGTGCTGCGTATTGAGCCTCAAGATCGTCTGACATCAAATTGAATTCAAAAGGGGCGTTAGGAGCAATCTCATACCAACTCTCTTGGAGAAATTGGACCATCTCAGCATTCAACGGTTGGTTCATTTTAACCAATATGTTCTCATATGTGCCCTCAGATCGACCCATAACCATCAATACTGGTCTTAATTCACGAGCCAATGATTGAAAATGAAAATCCTTTGTTACACCGATCAATTGGGGGTCTTTCAAACCTGCATTTCTAAACTTTTTTATGTTTCCATCTAAAACGAAATCTTCACCCATAGCGCGCTTGAATTGATCATTCATAATCACACTATTGCTATCAAGCGATGAACCTACATTGAAGTTTCTTCCCATAGTGATAGGAATGTCCATAATTTCAAAGAAAGATGGCTCAACAAAATACATGGAGTATGTGACTTTTGAACCGTCGGATTTTTCAAGCTCAGATGAAAACCCTCCTCTGGAGAAGGAACTGTTAATAGAGGTTACACCAGCAATATTGGGGTTAGATTCGAGCAGATTTTTGTACACTTTGACCTTCTCAGGATCATTATTCATATTATTGTCCAACACTACAACGTTCGTTGCATCATAACCCAGGTCTTTCACGTTGAAGAACTTAATCTGCTGAAATACTACAAAAGAACCCAACAGCAGCATAATAGAGAGACTGAACTGTACGGTTATTAATGATTTTGTAAAGAAATTTGAACCACCAAGCTTTAGCTTTTTTCTGAAAAAATCGAGGATACTAATTCCTGATAATACGAGTGAAGGATAAGCACCCGCAATAAGGCCTGTCAAAAGGGCAATAGAAGGTAAAAGAATGAGTAGTCGTAAGTTGATAATATCTTCTAACCGGTAATTTTTATCGGCAAGTGAATTAAAAGAAGGTAAAAGCAAGCTCATTAATAAAATACTGAGCAGCATAGCCAATATGCTCAAAGTGAAGGCTTCCGTCCAAAACTGGATGACCAACTGGCGACGCTTCGCCCCAATTACTTTTTTAATCGCTATTTCTTTACCTCTGAGCGTAGACCTACCCATTGATAATATGGTAAAGTTTGCACTACCAATGAGCAAAATTATCACGGCTATAATGGACAGCGTGTAAGATTCCGATGGGTCACCGGTAGACCATAAGCTTCCAATATCGGAAGCTAAATGTACGTCTGTAAGTGCTTGTAACCTGTAATTCTGATAATCCCCTTTGTAAGATTTACTCTCCTTGACAGCGTCAGTTAAATAGTTCTTCCAATGGTCTTTCAGCTTTGCCTCAAACTCATTCAAGTTAATATTTTCATTGAGTTGCATAAAAATCTCATCGATTCTAACTCCCCAGCTATTAGAAGCCCAGCTATAATAGTCTACCTGGTCGTAGCTCATAGCCATATCAAACTGGATGGAAGAATTCGTAGGAATTCGCTCCACAACGCCTGTGATTAAATAGGCTGTGAATTTATCATCCTGTCTTATCTCGATTGTTTCGCCTAGAACATCAATGCTTTGAAAATACTTCTCGGCCATTTCACGCGTAATGACAACATTTTTTGAGAACTGTAGGGCCGAATTTTTATCTCCAACCACAAACGGAAAACTGAAAATCTCAAAAAATGAATTATCAACGAAAATAGCGTTTTCCTGTTGAGCTGCACCATCAGTCCTTACATAGCGACTATCATCTCCAATACGTGTGATGGCAGCAATTTCAGAAAAATCATTCACTAATTCCTTTGCCATGGGAAGTGGGTGACTAGCACCAGTGTAGTCAAATTCTCCTTCTGGCGAATAGTAATCAGTGATCATACGATAAATGGCATCTTTATTTTCATGATGCTGATCATATGAAAGCTCGTCCACCACGAAAATGGAGATAAGGGCTACAGCTGTAATCCCGAGTGTAAGGCTAAAAATATTTATAAAAGAGGCCCACTTTCTTCTGTTGATAATTCTAAGCGAGATTTTGATGTTGTTTTTTAGCATAATTAAAGCGTTTGAGTTAATTGACTTTTTTTGAAATGAAGAGGGTCTAAAAAATCTTAGGACATCCCAAATGAACCACCATCTGGCCTTTCCGTGTCCTAATTCCTCTTTCCGGTAATAGTAAGCTTCTAGAAGGTCACCTTGAATCTCATCAAGGAGGTTTTTGGCACAATACCACTCTAGAAAGCGATTTGCCCACTTTGGAGGCATGTTATCTTTTTCAATCACTAAACAGAAAAATTAAGTCTGGGCATCAGATCCCAAAGTTTCATTCTGTTGGACTGGATTTGTTCTAAGGTCGACAGGCCAATTTTGGTGACTTCAAAAATTCGCTTGCGCCTTCCTCCTCTTTCCGCTGTGGCACCGCCCATCTTAGACATGATTAACCCTTTCTTCTCCAGGCGTTTTAAAACGGTATGTACAGCCGATATCGAGATTCTGCTTCCCATGTGCTCGTGATAGGCTTCTGAAACCGTATATCCATAGGCTTCCTCCTGTTTTACAGCAACAATTAGCAGCACTGTCTCTTCTAGATTTCCTAAACTTTGACTCATATATCTACAACTATTGTAGAACAAATAAAGAGAATGATTTCTATTATTACAACATTTGTAGAACTTATTGCGAATTCGATTCTCGATAAGCACACGAAATTAAGTCCCTTGAAAGCCTGTTAAAAGCCAATATTACCTACATTTGTAATGTGAAAATCACTGCTATAATTCTTTCTTTATTGATCATAAGCCTGTACAATCAGCCTTGCGTAGATGATTTAGGAGAAATCAATACAGATGAAATTTCACAGGAAATAGGAAGCGATCAGCATGACGAATCGACCGAACACAACGATGATGACTGCTCTTCTTTTTGCGCTTGCAACTGTTGCCAGAGTCAAGTTTTTAGTACCAACGTATCGATACCAGCACTGACTTCTTTCACTATTTTAAGCGCTTTAGAGGCAAGTCCGAATTGGATTTCGGCTTTTTCTACCTCCATTTGGGAGCCCCCTCAAGTTGGTTAATGTATCTACCACCCGCCATTTAGTTGGCAAAGTCCATTACATTAACACATTACAACACTCATGAAAAATATATTAATCATGTTGTTGCTCTGCTGTGGAGCATCAGCATTTGGTCAAAATACCTTTAAGGCAAAAATTATTGATGCCGAAAGCGGCGAACCTTTAATAGGCGCTACAGCACAAATTTCCGCTACCCAAGGTGATGTAGCCGATGCAAATGGCGAGGTCACTATAACCAATATCCCCAATGGAGAAGTCACCATTAAGGTCTCTTTTGTTGGCTATGAACCCTTTTCGAAAAAGTATACTTTCCCAATCAGTGAAGCTTCTATTGTAATTTCTTTAGAACCTTCTGAAGAAGAGGAAGAGGTTATCGTTACCGCCACAAGAAGTGGAAGAACAATCGATGATATACCAACAAGAATTGAAGTATTGGGCAGTGAAGAACTGGCAGAAAAGGCTGTTATGCGTTCATCCAACATCGCCATGGTACTTCGGGAAAGCACAGGTATTCAAATGCAGATCACCTCTGCTAGTTCTGCAAATCAAAGTATTCGTATACAAGGGCTAGATGGCCGCTATACCCAAATTTTAAAAGACGGTTTCCCTTTATTTGGCGGATTTGCTGGTGGATTAAGCATTATGCAAATTCCTCCGCTTGACCTTCAACAAGTTGAAGTAGTTAAAGGCAGTAGCTCTACCCTATACGGAGGGGGTGCCATCGCTGGTTTGGTAAACCTCGTCACCAGGACTCCTGATGAAGAAAGAGCGCTCAAACTGATGGTGGACCAAACGCAAGCCCGCGGTACAACGATCAATACTTTTTATTCTGAACAGTTCGAGAAATTGGGAGTCACCTTATTTTCTTCTCTTGGCAGGCAAGAGGCTTATGATGCTAACAATGATGACTTTAGCGATATACCGCAAATTAGGGGGTTAACATTTAATCCAAGTTTGTTTTACAATTTCAATCCTCAATCTAGACTGAGGCTTACGCTCAATGCAACTTTAGAGAATCGGTTGGGGGGAGATATTCAAGTGATTGATGGTGGCACGAATGGAATTCATCAATTTACAGAGGAAAACAAATCTCAGCGATATAATTATCAGTTGTCCTATGACAAGATAGTTGACGAGAACAAGTCGTTTCATTTAAAACATAGCATCACCTATTTCGATCGCGAAATCATAGAGCCAAACTTTGTTTTTGCGGGAAAACAGTGGTCTTCTTTTAACGAAGCGTCTTTTAATTTCGGGCAAGAGGGCTCTCGGTTTATCGTTGGTGCCAACCTCTATACGGATCGTTTTGATGAAAACCCATTAGGCGGCCTTTCAAGAGACTATAGCCATACAACGGTTGGCATATTTGCTCAAAACACATTAAAAATCTCAGAAGAATTGTCTTTAGAAAGTGGAATGCGAGTAGATACTAATGATGATTACGGAACTTTTGCACTTCCGAGAGCTTCGTTTTTAGCTAAAGTGAGTGAAAAATTTTCTATTAGACTCGGCGGTGGCCTTGGCTACAAACTTCCGACAATTTTCACGGAAGATGCAGAGAACCTAACTTTTCAAAACATCTTACCGATCGATCCGAATCTACTCGAAGCTGAACGATCGATTGGAGGAAATTTAGATTTTAATTACACCACTTCCATTAGCACGGATTGGACTTTATCTATCAACCAACTATTCTTTTCTACCCGAATAAATGATGCCCTCGTTTTTCGAGCAAATCAAGGACAGTATTTCTATGAAAATGCCAATGGCCCCGTCAACAGTCAGGGTATTGAAACTAATATTAAGCTGACTTACAAAGACTTTAAACTCTTTGCCAATTATGCTCTTATTGATGCCCAACTCAAATATGATAATGTGACACGCCAAAAACCATTGACAGCTAAACATAACATTGGTGCCGTTTTGGTGTATGAAGTGGAAGACAAATGGCGAGTCGGGCTAGAATCTTACTACACTGGATCTCAAGTAAGAGGCGACGGAAGCACAACAGACGACTTTTGGATTGTGGGATTTATGATACTCAGGAAGTTCGAGAAACTGAGCCTATACATCAACTTTGAAAACTTCACCGATACCCGTCAGCATAGGCTAGAAAACTTTGCGATTGGCAATCATTTCAAACCTGCTTTCCCAGAAATATGGGCACCAACCGACGGTAGTATTATTAATGCAGGGTTTATATTCGATTTTTAAGCTAAAAGTATAAAGCCACCCCAAAAATGGGGTGGCTTACACATACACACACGTCTCTAAAGCCCAAAGGCTTAAGAGATTTCTTTATTGACTAATCGTCTCTTGAACGCTACCACAGTGTAGCATTAAGTTTCCAAAATAGGGGTTGTTAATTTCTTTTTCGGTTGCTAACCAAAAGGCACCTTTGTTATTAAAAGCCATAGGGCAATATTGCTTATACAGTAATGTAGTAGCGCCGTCAGATTTTACAATAGTATACATTTCTTCTGAAAGTTTCTCAAAAGCTAGCCTTTGTTTATCCACATTTGTTGTGGCCGCTATTTCTTCTAAAACAGAATTCAGTTTCGGGTTAGTATTCGTTGCCAAAAAAGTCTTCGCTAAGCGTTGAGTTTCTTTAGCATTAGTCTTTACTAGCGCATCTTTAATGGCCAAATATTGACTTAGTCCGTCTTCCTCATTTGGAGCGCTTGACTGTTGTTTTTTCTGACCACAGCCTGCGATCAGTACGAAAATCGCCAAAAGGATTATGTTTCTTTTTATCATATCAATACTCTATTTACTTGCTTCTATTACTTCTTCTACATTGCCACAATTCAGCATGACATCACCGAAATATGGGTTGATTATTTTCTCTTCTTTACTTATCCAGGTCGCGCCCTTATCATTATTGGCCATAGGACAGTATTGGATATAAAGTGGACTTTCAAACGAAGTTCCAAATGACTTTACAGCATTAATCAGGGCTTTCGATAGGTTAATAAACTCCAATCTCTGTGCATCGCGATCGTTGGTTGTGGTAATAAAATCGAGGCTTTTATTCATGATGTCTTGCAATGGTTCCCAATACTCTTGAACAGTATTGCTTTCATTGTTAAAAACCATTTGTTGAATAGCATTCTCTACCAAAACTCCCGCTTTTCTAATCTCCGAACCATTGCCTAGAACCATCGCGTCTTTTAAGGTGATATACTCTGAAGAAAGAGCACTCAATTCTTCCTTGAATTGCTCTCCAATATTGCCCGACAAATCCTTGAATTCTGGCAGTTCAACTTCTTTAAAACCCTCACCTTCAGAACCGGTTTTAGAAGATAGAGGATTCATCATACTATTATTCCCTTTCAACTGTGATTCTGCATCTAAAGTAAAGGCGCCGTTCACAACAACTTCTTCACCTTTCTCCAGACCATCTTCAATGAGGTAGGTATCGCCATTAGACTCCCCTAGCGTCACTTCTCTTAATTGAAAACCAGATTCATCTGGGATTTTCACATAAACAATGGATCGTTTGCCAGTCCACAAAACAGCCGATTTTGGAACTTGAAGTCCATCATCTATTCCAGCAAAAATGGTTGCTTCAATGAACATATCGGGCTTCAATTTCTGATTCCGATTTGAAACGTCTGCCCGAACCTCGACGATTCTACTTTTAGGGTCTACATTTGGAGAAATAAACGAAATGGTTCCTACATATTCCTCATTACTTCTTGATGTTGTGAATCTTACTTTCTGACCTACTGATACGGTATTCAAGTCACGTTCATATACCTCAAAAACTGCCCATAATGACGATAAATCGGTGACTTCCATTAAACCACCTCCTTCATGCAGGTGTGTACCATTATTCACAATCTTTTTGGTCACTACACCGCTATAATCAGAGAGCAAATCAAAGTTTCGTAACGGTTCACTGGACTTTTCTATTTCCATTATTTGATCCATAGAAAGTTTCCAATGATGAAGCTTTTTCCTAGCCGCATCTAATAAAACGGGATTAGAATCAGCCAACTTTTTTGCCGCAATCAATTCTTCTTGAGCCGTAACCAATTCAGGAGAATATATAGAAGCTACCTTTTCTCCTTTTTCAACAACGTCACCTTCAAAACCTTTGTACAATGCTTCCACCCGACCTTTGAAATGCGTGGTTTGCAAATTCACTAACCGATCGTCAACCTTGATTTTACCATTCAGGCGAATTGCTGATGCTGTTTTTGACGAGCCTATAACCGCAGTTTGAATATTAGCAAGCTGCATCGCCGCATTCGACATTTTCAAAATGGTTGGGTCACCCGATTCCTCATTTGAGGCAGGAATTAAATCCATTCCACAAAAAGGGCAAGACCCAGCTTCCGACTGACGAACTTGTGGGTGCATGGAACATGTCCACAGACCATTTTCATCTTCTGTATGCCGATGACTCGCCTCTTGCACTTCCGGTCCTTTGTTTCCAAACAAAAGTGCGCCAGCCGTCACACCTATTACAAGTGTCACGCCTATAGTTAGTAGTATACTCTTGTTAAGTTTCATTTGATTTGATTTAAAGTCTGTGATGTTAAATAACTCTTTTTGAAAGCTGCTTTTTCAAGTTGGGCCTTCGCATTAATTTGAGCTAACTGAAGTTGTAGCAATCGTTGTTGTGTGGTCAGAAGCGTCTCAAAATCTTGATTATTATTTGAGTATTCACTTGTCAGCACGCTGAGTAGGGCTTGGACCTTTTCAATTTCAGATTGATATTGATCTAGAGATCTCTTTGCTGATGCTTCCTCAAACGCAACGCTATTCCATTCGTTTTTCAGCTCATTCTTTACGGCAGTAAATTCTGCTTCAAAACTCTCACGTTTTAAAACAGCTTCTTTCTTGAAAGCCCTGTTCTTCTTACCAAAAATGGGCAAGCTCATGGAAATGGTCGGTAATAGAATGTCTTTACCATTGTCTGCCAGGTTTATACCAGAGCGCTTACTTACAAAACCATATTCCAAGCCTAGCCCTATATTCGGCTTTCGCTTTAAATCAGCTAAAACCTCGGCATCTTGCATCGATTGAATATTGGCCTTAATAGCAAGCAACCTCGGTTGATTAAGAAGTTCACGCTGCAAAGCATCATCCTTCGGATTTTCACTTTTCAACATGTCCGTAGTTACCGGGCTTTCCGGTGGTCGGTTGAGTAAGGTGTTAAAATCACTAAGCAAAACACCTTCTTTCAGTTTAGCGATGTCAAGATCAGTTTCTGCATTCTCAATCCTAATCTGCACTCTTATAAGATCGGCCAGCGAAACCAAATTAGCTTCATATTTCGTCTTAGTGACGGGTTCGTAAGACCTTAAAATGTCCAAATTCGAGCTCATGATTTTGAGCTCTTGTCTTATCACATAGATTTCCAACCATTTAGATTGGACTTGTAAGAAAAGCTTGCTCTTAACCTCTTGGAAAGCTTCAAACTCGGCTTTTGCTACATTTGCTGCAGCACTTTCTCTTGCTTTGAGCGTTCCCATCCAAGGAAACATTTGAGCCACCGCCAACCTAAATCTCTGCGTACCAACTCTGGTTTCCACAGGGGAAATAAAGTAGCCAAAAGTAACTGAGGGATCAGGTAAACTCCCTGTCTGATTCACTTTTTCCAAGGCGGCCAAATACATCTTGAATTTAGCCTCTAGCCTCGGGCTCTCCTCAGCGGCAATTCTCAAATAGTCATTAAGACTTGTTTGTGCATAATTCAGCGTCGCACAGACCATCAATATGATTATGTAGTTAAGTCTTCTCATGATTCTTCAGTCGTAACGGGCTTGGCATATTTCAACTTATTCTCTTGATGAAAGGCATAGAGCACTGGCACAACAAAAAGCGTGATGAGTGCTACTGCCATACCTCCAAATATTGGTACGGCCATCGGGATCATTACATCGGCACCTCTTCCTGTCGATGTCAAAATCGGGAGTAAGGCCAGAAGGGTAGTTGCCGTGGTCATAAGGCATGGTTTGACTCTTTTCTTACCAGCCTCAATGATGTTTGCTTTAATGGATTCTCTATCGTACTTACCACCTGGTTTAAATGACTGTTTTAGATAAGTGGCCATTAAAACACCGTCGTCCGTGGCAATTCCAAAAAGCGCGATAAAGCCAACCCAAACCGCTACACTAAGGTTTATACTCGATACTTGAAAAAGCGATCGCATATTGGTACCAAACAAATCGATGTCGAGAAATCCTGTCCTGCCGTAGAGCCATAGCATGATAAAACCACCCCCGAAAGCAACCGCAACGCCACTAAATACCATAAGCGAGACAGATATTGATTTAAATTGGAAATAAAGGATCAGAAATATTAAAACGAGTACAATTGGAATGACCAAGCTTAGCCTTTTTTGGGCTCTTACTTGATTTTGATAATTCCCAACAAATTCGAACGATACACCTTCTGGTACGGTCAACTGACCTGTTTGTATTAATCCATCTAAATAGTCTTGCGCCTCATTGACCACTTGGGTTTCTGACCTTCCCTCCACTTTGTCGAAAATGACGTAGCCAATCAAAAAGGTATCTTCACTTTTGATTACTTGAGGCCCTCTTTCATAGTTTACTGATACCAATTCACTGAGTGGAATAGTGCTGCCCGACTTTATTGGAATCAGAATATTTTCAATAGCGCTTGGACTATCCCTAAGCTCTCTTGGATAACGTACGCGAATTGGATACCGCTCTCGCCCTTCGATCGTCTGGCTTAAAGCCATGCCACCTACCGCCACTTGAATGTATTCTTGAACCGTCTTAACACTTAGGCCATATCGCGCCAAAGCCTCACGATTTAAATCCAGATTCAAATATGGTTTACCAACAATGCGCTCTGCAAAAACTGATTCTTCCTTCACCTCTGGCACTTGCTTAAGCAATGACTCCAACTGTATGCCGAAGGATTCGATAGTTGCCAGATCAGGACCTTTCACCTTAATCCCCATTGGCGCACGCATACCTGTTTGAAGCATGACGAGTCTGGTTTCTATCGGTTGGAGTTTTGGTGCCGAAGTAACGCCAGGAATACGGGTTACTTTCAAAATCTCATTCCAAATATCATCTGGTGATTGTATTTCGTCGCGCCACTGCCGGTAATACTCCCCATTGCTATCTTCAATCAAATGGCCATCAGCATCTCGGGCAAATTCACCACCTGACCTCTTAAACCTGACCCGTCTACCATTCTCGTCTGTTTTATACTCTGACTTATAATTGATCAGGTTCTCGTACATAGAAATCGGTGCGGGATCTAAAGCACTTTCAGTTCGGCCCAGTTTGCCAACAACAGATTCTACCTCTGGAATAGCTGTAACGGCCATATCCAGCATTTTTAGTACCTCCCGATTCTGTTGAATCCCTGCATGAGGCATAGAAGTTGGCATTAATAAAAATGCACCTTCTCCGAGCGAGGGCATAAATTCTTGTCCTATTCCTGGAAATGTTTTAGCCAACTGTTCATATGGCTTTGAGGCTTTTATACTATCGCCTAAAGTATTTGGCAGAAATGAAAAGACGCGGTCAAATCCCATCCAGATGGTCGTGCCTAACAATACGATAGCGATTGGAAAGGCCAAAAACAACAACCTATTCTCTAAACACCAATTCAGTAGTAAGGGGTAAACTTTGATGAATCCTAAGAAGACGGCTAGGGTAATTCCTACCACCAAAGCCACAAATATAAAGTTGGCAATACCACTTACTTGAACACCTAAGGGAAGCCATTCTTGGCTTAGAAAAACCGTGATCCCAAAAAGCGCGAACAGAACATCGCCGTGTTTCAGATATCTGGAAGTATAAGGTTTTAAGGACTGAATAACATTGGTTAACCCTATCCCGATAAGGATAATGGCCGACACCCAATAACCGAAATATAGTACCCCGAAACCTAGGACTAAAGTGATTAAATGGAGTGAAAATCGGGATTTTTTGCCCTTAGGACTGAAACCTAATACCCAATAGGCAAGTGTTGGGAGAATAACTAGCGCCACAAGAATTGCCGCAATCAAGGCGAAGGTTTTTGTATATGCCAATGGAGCAAATAGCTTCCCTTCGGCGGCCTGGAGCGTAAATACTGGAATGAAACTAATGATAGTTGTCAGTACAGCAGTAACGATGGCTGGGGCCACTTCCTTAGAGGCCTTTTGAATAGTTTCGATTAGTTTTTGCCCAGGTAAATGTTTGATGTGTCGTGTTATGTTTTCCGTTAACACAATTCCGACATCAACCATCGTTCCGATCGCGATGGCAATTCCGGATAGCGCCACAATGTTGGCATCAACTCCAAAATATCGCATGGCGATGAAACACATAAGCACTGCGATGGGCAACAGTGACGAAACTAAAATTGATGCTCTCAAATTAAGCAACATCACCAGTACCACTAAAACAGTGATGATCACCTCTAAGCTTAGGGCCTCTTCTAAGGTGCCAATCGTCTCTTTTATCAGTTGAGTTCGGTCGTAAAAAGGTACGATTGTAAGTTTCGATTGAGTACCATCGGCTAGGTATTTGGTAGGCATACCTAGACTTATTTCTTCGATTTTTGCCTTAACGTTATCGATCACCTCTAACGGATTTGACCCATACCGTGCAACAACTACTCCCCCAACGGCTTCCGCACCTGACTTGTCTAATGCACCTCGTCTGGATGCAGGCCCTAAGGCAACACGCGCCACATCTTTAATACGAATCGGTGTGTTATTATTCACACTGACCACAGAATTTTCGAGATCTTTTAAGCTTTCGACATAACCCAAACCTCGGACTAAGTATTCTACTTGATTAACCTCTAAGGTTTTTGCCCCGATGTCTTGGTTACTCTGTTTTACAGCTTTAATAACATCAGCCAAGCTCACATTATAGCCTTCCAATGCTGTTGGATCTACATCAACTTGGTATTCTTTAACAAAACCACCTACTGAGGCTACTTCCGAAACTCCAGATGCTGAAGCCAAAGCATAACGGACTGTATAATCTTGAACCGTTCTAATCTCTTGTGGGTCCCATCCCCCAGTCGGGTTTCCATCCTCATCGCGGCCCTCGATGGTATACCAAAATATCTGCCCAAGCGCCGTAGCATCGGGCCCGAGTGATGGCTGCACACCTTCCGGTAAAAGGCCTTTGGGCAGCGCATTGAGTTTTTCGAGTATTCGACTTCTACTCCAATAAAATTCTACGTCATCATTAAAAATGACATAGATGGAGGAAAACCCGAAAATTGATGAGCTCCTAACCGTTTT
This sequence comes from Roseivirga misakiensis, assembly GCF_001747105.1. Lineage (NCBI taxonomy): Bacteria > Pseudomonadati > Bacteroidota > Cytophagia > Cytophagales > Roseivirgaceae > Roseivirga > Roseivirga misakiensis. The sequence goes on from NZ_MDGQ01000004.1 coordinate 63,496, forward strand.
TACTCCTGGCACACCTAAAAGTGATGTTGTGAGTGGGTAGGTAATTTGGTCTTCTATATCCTGTGGAGATTGGCCTTCCCATTTGGTAAAAACTATTTGTTGGTTTTCGCCAATATCTGGAATGGCATCCACCGCGACCGCATCTTTAGGCAAAGGCAAAACCCATTGAAAAGGGGCTGTTGCTAATCCCCAAACCACAATGAGCAGTGTAAGGATTAGTGTTATTAGCCTGTTCTCTAAGAAGAACTTTATAATACTATTGAGCATTGATTTTCATTTACAATCCGTTTTGAAAAATTATGTCTGATTGACGTATTCAGACCTTGAGGAACGTTTGGTTAGTAATTGAAAGAGCAGAAAACGCCCTTTCGATGATATCAAATCATCTGGCATTAAGCCGCCAAAACGTTCAAATTAGGATTGTAAATCTGAAGGAATCTTCAGGGAATGGTATAGAATAAAGAGATCAGGTAATTTGATGTCAGGTGGTCCAGTATTTTGGACTTCTACCTCAACGATCGAGGAGACGATCGGCATTACCATTTCGTTGAAAATCGCTTCATTAAGTAGGAAATACTTTGTGTCTGGAGCAGTTTTCGAAGTAGTTAATTGTTGATCATCTTCGACTTTTTTAAGTATTAGCTCATCATGACAGCACCCTTCCATTTCTTGGTGCATCTCTAAACTCATCCCACAATTCTTCTCTACTTTTTTGAATAGCGCTGTTTCTTTCACACGGCCCATACACAAGTGCTGACCGACCAATATGCCAGAAGAGGCTAGTAGGTAAATTGTTGAGAATAATATGATGACGAAGCGTTTCAACCCTCCAAATATACGAGAATATAACTTAAGTGTTCTGAAACGCCATTTACAGGCCTATTTACCGTTTAAAGAAAATTCAATGATATTATTTGCAACAATATTGCACATGCACTAATATTGCATCTTGTTAAAAAACATATAACAATCATGAATTTGCATAAAAGATTAACACTCAAAGTATTAGCAATCTTTGCTATAGGTTTCGCAATCGTGTCGTGTGATAACGATGATCCAGAACCAGTGAATGAAGAAGAATTAATTACCACTGTAAACGTGACATTCACGAACACTGCCAACGCTGCGGATGTTGTGACTGCAACTTTCCAAGATTTAGATGGACCAGGCGGAAATTCACCAGTGCAATCAAACCTCACGCTTTCTGCTAACAGTACGTATACTGTAGCTATCGAATTCCTAAACGAGCAAGAAACTCCAGCTGAGGATATTACTGAAGAGGTAGCTGAAGAAGACGATGAGCACCAAGTATTTTATGTAGCCGCGTCAGGATTGAACTTTACTTACGCTTACACTGATCAGGATGGTGACGGCAACCCATTAGGTTTAGCTGGAACTGCAACTACAGGTGCTGCAAGTACTGGTGGTTTAACCATCTCGCTTATTCATGAGCCAACAAAAACTGCTGCTGGCGTAAGTGATGGTGATCCAACTAATGCTGATGGTGAAACTGACGTAGAGGTTACATTCACAACAACAATACAATAAGCTAGTTCTAGGTTTCCCTAAGGAATCTTTCTTTTAGTTATTTCCGTATGTTAGCATTTGTATGCTAGCGTTAAAATCTTTCAGAAAATCCTTTGGAGACAATCTCGTTCTAGATATTCCTGAGCTTAATTTTGCCCCGGGTATCCATTGGGTAAAAGGTAAGAACGGATCAGGAAAATCTACATTATTTAACTGTCTTGCAGGACTATCTCCCTTTACTGGTGAGGTAGTCCTGAATGACGTTAACCTCCACAAATCCCCTCAGGCATACAAATTAAGGCTAAACTATAGCCAGTCTGAGCCTACTTTCCCAGAGTTCCTTTCTGGAAGTGATCTATTAGACTACTTTGCCCAACTTAAGCAAGCGTTACCAGAACAGGTTAGTGAATTAAAGCAATCCTTGGGTATTTCAGATTACGCAGATCGACCTTCAGGCACCTATTCTAGTGGTATGCTAAAAAAAGTATCGCTTGCTATCGCTTTTCTTGGACAACCAGACTGGATCATTCTTGATGAACCGCTTATTACGCTTGATAAAGAAGCTCAGGACTTGATTGCTGAACTTATTTCAAACAATTCTCAAGCTGGCACTTCCTTCATTTTCGCCACGCATCAGGATTTCGAAAACACCAAAATCAAGGCAAACCATTCCTATGAAGTAAATAACAAGACCGTGTCTATTATTTCATGAAGGTGATCTACAAAGTTTTGATTCGAACCTTGGTTAAAGAATTCTACAAAGAGAATACTGGGTTTCTTTTACTCACCATTGGACTTGGATTCGGTTTCTTAAAAACACCAGAACACATCGCCATAGCTTCGGCACTAGCATTCAATCCAGTGTATTATTTAGTCGTATTGGGGCTTTGGCTTTTCTACACTTTCAAGGCCTATCAGTTTTGCCAGAATGCCAAGCTAAAAACTGAGAACTGGATACTTACAGAGATTATTCTTGTGAGTCCTTTCAAAAGAAAATTGATCTCATTCTATTTACAATGTCTGATTTTAGCACCAATTCTCGGTTATAGTACATTCTTAACCATGCAGGCCGCTCATTTGGGCCAATTTAGCTCAGCTATTTTTGTGGGGCTTGGTAATCTCTCTTTGCTATTGATATCAGGCATAGTACTAGATAAAACCCTCGCAAAACCAACCGACTTTAGCAGATCCATTACTTCGAATACTTGGACACGTTTTTTACCTAAGTCATATTCATTCTATTTCATACATCACCTTTTACATCGGCATGGTTTTCCATTATTACTCACCAAAATCTTCGCTATCGGGCTAATCTTTGGCGCCACCGCTATTTTCAATGTTGAAGGTGTTGATTTAAGGTATCTGAGCTTGGGTATTCTGCTAACTTCTGCTTTCAATGCAAATTTGACTTTAAAGCATAAGCAGTTCGATGTAAACAACTTAAAACTGTTTAGGAATTTACCAGTGTCGAACCTGAGCATCTTCAGCAAAGATTACTTTAGCTATTTAATCATCGCTTTACCCGAAATCCTCGTGTTACTCGGTAATAATGTCGCAACGGTACCACTACTTCATTTGGTGAAACTATCGCTTTTGCTCCCTAGCCTACTTTTGCTTCACAAAGGCGTATCCATGATATATGGTAAGGATATGGAGCAATTCATGAGGTATGTATTCTTTTTGACCGCCATCCTATTCTTTGTAATACTTGGGTATACCGATTTATTGATAATTGAAATCATATCGATAACTATAAGTGCCATTATTTACCTTAAATACTGGCACAAAGCGGAGGTAGACTAACGGACCGCCCATTTTCCACTAGCCAAAGACATCTTTAAAACTTAGGAGAAGTTTTCAGCGTACTGTAAGAAAAAAGTTAGATGTCCGAAAACAAGCCACCACTCCTTTCACATTTTGCCGCCGTTTTCCCTGTAGAAAACGTAACCGACACTTTAGCTTGGTATGAAGAAAAATTGGGGTTTACCATCGACTTCAAATGGCAAAACCCTCCTACCTATGCAGTGATTAGCAGAGAAGAGATAAAAATTCATATCACAGAAAAGGACGATGACTATAAGCCGTCCAAAGAACATACGGCCATTTATATTTTCGTTCACGATGTTGATGCACTTTTTGCTGAATTTAAAGCAGAGGGCTTGGTAAACGGGGAACTACAAAACGCAGAATATGGTATGAGAGACTTTGATTTGATAGACTTAAATGGTTTTAAGCTAAGTTTTGGTCAATCTACTCACTAAACCTAGACCAGTTTAGAACAAATCCTTCTGCCCTCCAAGTTGGTTTGGCACTGGCAAATCATAACCTAATTCCTCGTTAAGTCTATTGATGAAGTAAGCCGATAATAATGGTGATGCCTTCTCTAGATTTTGATGAACGAAGAAATAGATATTCTCAATACCTCCTGTTACGATCCATGATCTGATTCGATCGAACCAATCATCCAGCCGAGAATAATCACTCTCATGATTGGCTCCCACATATCTGATGAAGGCAGAAGGCGTGGTCAAGCGCATGTGCAATAAATCCCTTCTACCCGCAGTATCGGTGATGATATTAATAACATGATGTTTTTCCAGTAAGCTGTAAAACCGCTCTGAAACTTCGGGATCATTCAACCATTCCGTATGTCTCACCTCCACAGACAGCGGAATCCCTTTAGGAAAATTCTCGAGAAAGCGCTCAATTCGATCCCAGTTCTTAGGGGCAAAATTATTGTGCAGTTGAAGAAATACGACCCCCAGCTTATCACCAAAACCAGCCAAGCTATGACAAAACTCATCGGTATATCTACCCACATCTTCGTTGAGCCGCTTTAAATGGCTAATCATACGGTTGACTTTAGGAAAGAACTTAAAGTCATCAGGAGTCTTTTTTCGCCAATTCTCGAATTGCTCTACCCCGTAGAAATTATAAAACGTGGCATTGAGCTCTATGCTGTTAAACTGAGTGGCATAATAAGTCAGCTCATCTTTTGTCCCTCTCGGATAAAACCCTTTTAAATCTTGCCTATTCCATTTGGCACAGCCCACATAAATCTTTGGCTTGCCATCGTAGGGTGATTGCTTCAAAACTCGACTGGTAGACAAGTCATCAGGGGGTAAGGTAAAATCGACTAAAGATGGGTCTTCTACGCTGCCAAATTTCATACCTTATTCAACTGGGTGGTGTGAGAAATGTTCTTACAAATAAAAAAGCCTCGACGGATCGAGGCTTGCAAGCAAAGAGTTAGGTTTCATCCTTTTTAATGATCGAACTTAGGATGAGTCAGTCCGACCAGTTTTCATTAAATTCGAATCAAATCTAAAAAGCAGATTTACTTAAAAAAACATTTTTCGAGAATTCTTGGAAAAAGATCGTGATAGGAAAACTCTTACAATATATCTACACTGGCTGGTGCGGCATTATGTTCGCCATACCCATGATTATTTTCAGTCCTTTCATGGTTATCCCTTTGTTGATTTCACGCAAACTTGAGGGAATCACTTTCTTCTTTATCCGATGCTGGGTTTACATGTTTAGTCTTACCACAGGCATTTGGTTTATAGGCCATAACAAGAAAACAGTTGATACTTCAAAGTCATTTATCTTTTTGATAAACCATACTTCATTTCTCGACGCTTGTGCAATTCCGGTAGCTATTCCTTCGAGTTTAGTGGGACTTGGTAAGAAGGAACTATCGAAGATTCCAGTTTTTGGTTGGGTTACAAGTAGGTTTGCTATCTGGGTAGATCGATCCAGTCCTGAAAGCAGGAAAGAAGGAATCAAACGAATGAAAGACCTGCTGAGTGGCGGCACTTCTGTATTAGTTGCGCCGGAAGGCACAAGAAATAATACTGACGAAATTTTATTACCCTTTCGGCATGGCCCGTTCCGCCTAGCTATTGAATCGAACATTAATATTATTCCAGTAATTATACATCGTGCTTCTAAACTGATGAGAAGAGGAAGTTTACTCTTAAAACCAGGCGTGGTGCATTCTTATGTTTTACCTGAAGTATCCGTACAAGGGCTTACGGAAGACGATGTAGAACGATTAGCAGATGATGTTTATAAAATGATGAAAGATAAGATTGTCGCCCTCGATGAAAGCGCCTAATTTTGTTTGGCATTATTTTTTCAATAACCCTAGTACAACCAAACGATATAGCTTATGAACACGCTCTACAAAAATATATTATTAGGTGCATTAGCCCTTTGCGTAGCAGCATGTGCAACGGGTAAAAATGCCTTCGATAAGGGTAACTACAATACGGCACTCGATCGTGCAGTAAAAAGGCTACAATCAAATCCAAACAATAAGAAAGCGCAAGATGTGCTGATTGATGGCTACAGTGTTGCCTCAGAATTCCACCTTAAAAGGATTCAACAATTTAAAAGAAGTCAAAACGACTTCAAATGGGAATCTATTTATCGAGAATACACCCAATTGAATAACTACTACAGAGATATTCAAAGGTGTCCTTCATGTATGAGCTTAGTATCACCAAAAGAATATTTTACTGAGCAGGAAGAAGCCGCTTCTAGTGCCGCCGAGGTGCAAGTGACGATAGGGAAAGAAAGCTTAGCGCTAAATACTATTGAGACTGCCCGGCAAGCTTATAGTCATTTTGAAATGGCTCTACGTTTTAACAATAACATAGTAGGTATTGATTCTTTATTGACACAAGCTAGACAGATCGGTACGGTGCGTGTTTTAATCGAGCCAATCCCTATTCATTCGCGAAACTTAAAGTTGACCAACGAATATTTAGAAAATAAAATGTTCGAATACCTAGATGCTTACAGTAGAGATAGATTCGTTCAGTTTTTTAGCGCATTGGAATCGGAGCAAAGAGGTATTGAGCCAGATCACATTTTATCGTTAGATTTTGACGATTTCGTTTTAGGACAAGCCGAAATCGTTTCGAAAACTGTTGAAATCAAAAGGGATAGCGTAGTGGTAGGTGAGTACACGGACAAAGACGGTAACAAATTTGATGTTTACAACACCGTCAAGGCAGATTTTACTTCTAACGAAAAAACTCTTTACTCTGCTGGAGTCCTGAACTTTGAGATCAGAGATGCCTATACGAATAAGGTTCTGACACAGCGAAAGCTAAGAAGCGAAGACATTTGGCGACATTCTTGGGCTTCATTCAACGGAGATTCGAGAGCCCTAGATAAAGAGGAAATTCAAATGTCTAAACGTAAAGAACTTCCTCCTCCTGACCCACAGACGTTGTTTATCAGCTTCATTGACAGGGTTTACGGCCAAGTAGAGGGCAACATCAGACAATTCTATCGCAATACAGAATTATAAATAACAACCCTGAAGTATCTTTGCTTAGGCATCGTCACTTCAGGGTTTCTCTTTTTATTGCCCTTTTAGATTTTAGTATCTTTCTTAAAATCGTAGGCCAATGAAAAAGCGATTCCTCGCCCTAAATATTCTCTTCTTTACAGTTGTGGGATGCTTGTCTCCTGAGAAGAAATCAGAAAATCAGCTCCCTGACGAACTGAAAGCCAATTGGACGGCAGCACCAAACATCGACGTAGATAAAATCAATAGTGATTTGGTCGATGGTAAAAAGACAATCGATGTTGGTATATATTTCCCTTCAAATTTTGACCAGAATTTTGAAAAGGTCACGCTAGATAAAATGATGGCTAGTTTTAAAGCGGCCAAGGAAATTTATGCGCCAACTGATGTGCAGCTCAACTTACTATGGGTGAAAACTGGCCCTATAAATCCAGACTACTTTTCGATCGAATCCAACAAAGTACCCACGGTACCGAGAACCGAATATGCCAATATGTATGTGCATAGTAAAAGACACCCTTCGGTTCCAACACAAAGAACCCTTGACGCTTTCAACCACATTATTGAACCCCACAAAGACAATTCAAGAACAATTTATCTTGTGGTGCTTCAAGAGGTCTTCTATCCTTTTTTGGCCGTTGCTGAGGGGAGAAATTGGATGACTAAAGCCGTGAGAACAGGTGGTATGTCATTTCCAACCTATTCTTTCGTTAACACCCTGCCCAAGAGATTTCGTGGAGTGATGACGATTACCAACTTAAGCCGACCTGACCGCCTAAGAAGTACCATAGCCCATGAAATAGGGCATAAAGCCATGAACGTAAGCCATGAATACATGGATACTGACCCAGAGAACGAAATATTCGCCGAAGGTGGACTTATGCTTTATGGTGCTGGGGAGGAAATTCCATCAGGCGAAGCCGGTCGCTGGCATTTAGAAAGGCTTCACCTATCACCTTTCATTTATCGATTAAACAGTGATGGGCAGAAAATATGGAACGAAGACTATCGTGAAGGTGGACATTATTACGACCCTATTTATGGAGATAAAGTGCGCTACTTCGATAGCAAACCTCCGATTAAAGAAGATTGGTAAAACTGGGAGTTTCAAAAATTCAAATCAATTTCTGTTGCTGGCGAGTTAGATTACAAAATTAGATCATGACTACATCTCGCACAAAATTCTGGGCAATTGGCAATGCCCTTGTATTGGCACTCGTCATTTTTTGGAATTACTATGCCAACGCTCAGGGCATCAATGAAAATTCTGTCGGTTCACTCAGCAATCGGTACGATAATTTCTTTACGCCATCGAGCTACGCATTTTCTATTTGGGGCTTGATTTACATCGCTTTATTGATAAACGCCGTCTACCAACTACGCTCTGCTTTCGGTAAACCCGATCAAGCTTTTATCACAAAACTTAGTCCTATGCTCATTATCGCCAACCTAGCGAACGCCGCATGGATATGGTTGTGGCTAACAGAAAGAACCGCAGAAAGTGTATTGGCAATGCTTGTGATCTTAATTGCATTACTATCGGCCAGTCTTAGACTTCAAATTGGAAGAGGAAGAGCGACAATGCCGGAAAAACGCTGTGTATGGTGGCCTACATCCTTATATGCGGGGTGGATTACAGTAGCCACTGTGGCCAACATTTCTGCGTACCTAGCAAAAATAAATTGGCAAATTGGGTTTGGTGAAGTCAACTGGGCAGTAACAATGATTATTGTTGCTACAGGTATCTATAGCTTTGTTTTACAGAAAAGAAGAATGCTCACTTTTGCCTTAGTCGGCGCATGGGCAGTATTAGCAATATCCATTAAACAATGGGGCGCAGAACCCTTAATCCAGTGGGTTGCCTTAACCTGTGCCGTTGTTCTTGTGCTACAAGCACTATTGAAGAAATTTTCTTTAGCTCGCTAGCCATTGGTTTGTAACTTTAGCTTGAAAAAGCGTTAGGATAACACGAGATTCTTACTCGTGATCGTCCAAGTTTCTAAACAAGTTTTGATGAAAGCCAAAATTAGAATTCCCATCGTTGGAGCCCTACTGATACTCTGTGCATGCTTCTTTATTTTTTCTGGAAATACTGTAGATGAGCGTGAAGCTTATGAGGCATTTCTTAAAAAAGAATATGCAAAGTTCAATACTAGCCATCCCACTACTGAAGACGAAGAAGAGCGTCCAGATCAACCTGATCATGCTTATTTTTTGAACCACATTCAGACCTTAGATCCAGCAATAGGACATGTGCCACTAGATGGACTAAATGAAGCCGCTGAGGAAGTACTATCGATTAGACGCAGTGCTAACCTAGGTATGAGTATCTCAGAGACTAATTCTGATTTAGAATGGAACAATATTCCAGCAGATATTGCTGGCCGCGTGAGAGGCATAGTGATAGACCCTGTAAGACCGACAATCAATGATAGAGAAACTACCCGCCTTTGGGCTGGTTCTGTGACAGGTGGTTTATGGGTAAATGAAGATGCAGGCAATCCAGAATCTTCTTGGACGCCAGTAGATGGTCTTATGGCCAACCTTGGTGTCAGTGTAATACGCTTCGATCCTGACAACGATGATGCCATTTACGTTGGAACTGGAGAGTCTTATACAGCTGTGAATATTTATCGTGAATCATCTTCGGTCGGTAATGGTATTTGGCGATCGACAGATCACGGTGATACTTGGGAGCAACTACAATCTACTACTGACTTTCAGTATATCAACGACATTGAGATACGCATGGAAGGCGAAACCAAAGTAATTTATGCAGCCGTTGTGTCGGGGATTTATAAGGGAGCGACTTTCCAATCAACTCCTTCTGATGGGCTTTTTAGGTCTGTCGACAACGGTGATACTTGGACACAAGTTTTACCAAATATCCCGAATACTGACACACCCTATTCCCCATCAGATATCGAAGTTGATGGCATCGGCAGAATGTTTGTCGGCACCATGCGCAACAACGATCTTTTAGGTGCTGGTGTCATTCTTCATTCTGATGACGGCCTAGAATGGACAGTATTTGATGAAATTACCGAAGCGACTTTCGATCCTGCTAACCAATACTACCCTGGTAGGGTAATTATAAAGTCCGCCCCATCCGACCCTAACAGAGTTTACGCCATGATTAGTGGAGGGTTAACTGAAACAAAAACGGGCTGGATAAGAGACGCCGGGAGTAACTCTATCATAATTCAGTCTTTTGATCAAGGTGATACTTGGACACAATTTGCCTTACCAGACCCATCGCTCGGAACTTGGTCGAATATTACTTGGCATGCCGCTACGATAGCCGTAAACCCAACTGATCCGAATGACATCATAATAGGAGCTCTTAATGGTTTCAAATTGGAAAATGCTGATGGGGCATCAATTGTCAGCGGTCTAGACTGGATACCAACAAGTTTTTGGAATCCACCCAATGGTTCTAAGTATGTGCATGCCGATCAGCATGATATAATCTATGACCCCGAAAGACCTGATACGCTTTTTGTATCTACTGACGGCGGTGTGTTTATGGGTACAAATGCACAGGGAGATACTCCTGTATTTAGTGAAATCAATAAAGATTTTAATACGCTTCAATACTATACACTGGATATTTCCGACCAAAGGGGTGAGGAGTTTCTAATGGCTGGTACACAAGACAATAACACTACCCAGCTGTCTAACTCCGAAATAAGTTTTTTCCCTGGTGCTGGCGGTGATGGGGCTTACACTTTCATAGATAAGACCGAGCCAAACCTTGTGATTCATTCATCGCAGTACAATCGTTTCAATATAGTTTTTAATAGAAATGTGCCTTCTAATACGCGAACGATAGCTAACCGTAGCACAGGATTATTTATTAATCCTGCGGACTACGATTCTGATAACAACTTACTTTATGCAAATAGAATTGGCATAGACATCAACAACAATGAGAATAATACAACACCTCTTTTAAGGGTTCGTGTTGGAAATCAGAGTATCACTGAAACAATACTCAACCTTGGCGTCGAAATCAATTCCCCTATTTCTACCATTAAAGTTTCGCCTTATTCCACCTCTACAAGCTCAAACTTGTTTTTCGGAACTCAATCAGGCCGCCTTTACCGCGTATTGAATGGAGGTCAAAGTCCTTTGACGAGAGAACGAACTGGTGCCGATTTCCCGACTTCAAGTATTTCGAGCATAGATGTTGGACGCTCTGAATCAGAGTTACTAGTTACCTTTTCTAATTTTGGGGTCAACTCAGTTTGGTACTCTAGTGACGCTGGCGATACTTGGGTGTCAATCGAGGGCAACCTGCCAGATATGCCTATTAGACATGGTATTTTCAATCCACTTAATAGAGACCAAATCTACTTGGCAACTGAATTAGGCATTTGGTTCTTGGATAGAACTGAAGGTGATGGCCTTACTTGGAGGCAAGAGCAAGTTGGTATTGGTGATATCAGAGTTGATATGATTAAAATCCGTAAAAGTGACGGCTGGTTTGTAGCTGCCACACACGGAAGGGGCATTTATGAAAGTCGAATCAATGTGGACGATTTCATTACGTCAACACCAGAATTACCTGTTTTAGCAGTTGAAGCTTTTCCAAACCCTGCAACTGAAAGTTTGAGAGTTAGGCTCAACGAAAATTGGCAAGGAGAAACGAATATTACCCTTACCGATCTTCAAGGGAGAGACTTTGTTCAGCAAAAATTCTCCTCCTCAGACCTCACTGTTGACGTTTCTACACTACCAAGAGGTGTGTATCTACTCAGAGTTTGGTCCGATAGATTCAAAAGCACCACTAAAAGAATATTGCTACGGTAAGCAGCAAAAAACATGATTTGAAAAGATGAGGTTTGCTTCACCACGGCTTTTTTTAACCTGAAGTGAAGCAAAACTTACCCAAAAAAACAACGACTAGTTAGAAGTCATTGCTTTTAGAATATCGTGTTGGGTAATGATGTGTGGGTTTCTATTTTCATCCCTCACCATTACAGCCGGATTGTCCTTAGTTATCACAGAGGACAACACATCCAATGTATTATCCAAAGGAACAAACTGAAAAGGCTTATCCATCACTTCGGAAACTGGTTTTTCCTTAAGATCGGCATCACTAATCATTTGAGCCAACAGTTTAGAATCGATTAAGCTTCCCACGAAGTTGTCACCATCGGTAACTGGCAATTGAGAAATACTGTTTGACGTCATAGTCTTAATCGCATCTGAAACAGTTGCCGTGTGTGGAATGGTGGTTAAAACACCGTTGCCAGCTTGGTTTGCCAATATATCTGCAGCGGTTTCAAAATCTCTTTCCTCTACAAATCCGCGGGCATTCATCCAATCATCATTGTAGATTTTACCTAGATAACGGGTACCATGATCAGGTAGAATTACGACCATAACATCATCTTCCTTCAAGTTTTCTTTGGCCCACTCTAGTGCTCCTGCTACAGCAGAACCACAAGACCAACCGCAGAACATCCCCTCTTCTCTGGCCAGCCTTCTCGTCATGATGGCCCCATCTTTATCAGTTACCTTCACAAAGTGATCGATCACGCTGAAGTCAACATTTTTTGGTAAAATATCTTCACCTATGCCCTCAGTCAAATAAGGATAAATCTCCTTTTCGTCGAATTCTCCCGTCTCTTTATACTTCTTAAATACAGACCCGTAAGTGTCTATGCCGACAGATACAATATCTGAGTTTTGTTCTTTCAAGTATTTCGATGTCCCGCACATTGATCCACCAGTACCCACGCCTGCTGCCCAATGTGTAATCTTTCCTTCGGTATCTCTCCAAATCTCAGGACCAGTAGTTTCATAGTGCGCTTGCGCGTTTGAAGTATTGTCGTATTGATTTGGGTAGTAAGAATTTGGAATGTCTTTATTGAGTTTGGAAGCAACAGAATAATAAGACCTTGGATCATCGGGCTCAACGTTCGTCGGGCAAACAATCACTTCAGCACCCACTGCTTTCAGAATGTCTATTTTCTCTTGGGATTGCTTATCAGCGAGCGTAAAAATACACTTATAGCCTTTCGCTATTGCGCCAAGAGCAAGTCCCATTCCTGTATTTCCAGAAGTACCTTCTATGATAGTTCCACCTGGCTTAAGATCACCGCGTTTTTCGGCGTCTTCAATCATCTTCAAAGCCATTCTATCCTTCATTGAGTTACCTGGATTGAAGTACTCAACTTTTACTAAAATAGTGCCTGGAACACCCTTGTTTACTGAGTTAAGCTTGACAAGTGGCGTGTCTCCAATGGTTTGAATGATTGAATCGTAATAACGCATTTCCTTTTTCTTAATAGTTTCTGCAAATCTAGGAGTTTCTCAATCGTTTGCGCAGTACAAACCATCAAAAAACCACTTCTTCATAAAAAGGTAATGGTCTCGAATAAGTAGCTCCAGTAAGCAACGGTTAGAACATTACTGTTCTAATCTATAGTGAGAAGTTTTAATCCATTCTCAAAAAACCATCTACACGATCGGCATAGCGGTTTTTGAATTCAGGTTGTGTATAAATTTGGACATGATCAGCCCCTTTAAATAAGATTGGATACACATGCATAAGACCATCAATTTCTGCTTCCAAAATTGGTGCTGGTGTTGTGGCATCGCCATCTCCATAAAGCACTAAAGCAGGTACTTTATTGTTGGACAACAGGTATGAAAACTTCATATTTTCACTCCAGCCATCGATAACTTTATCAAATCCTTTCCACGACTCTTTAAAGATAAAGTATGGGATACCCATGTCAGCACCGGCCAAACGCGCAGTTTCTCGAATATTACTCAATGGACTGGCCAAAATAAGTTTCGAAACTTGGATACCTTCTTTTTCTTGGAGTTCGACTAAATCTGGTCTATTAATAGCAGTAGCACTCGCCATAGCACCCATTGAAAAGCCCCACAAGACAAACTCATTTTGCTGGTAAGAGTCTTTGAGCATTTTCATGCTCGCGGTAATATCTTCCGCAAACTCATAACCCATCCCTGTTTTCGCTTCATCGGATTTACCAGAATTCCTCAAATCTGGGATAAAGACATTGTAAAGTGAGTCGAGCCCTTTGTCTTTGACAATTTCTAGGTATTTCATCGCCTTGAGTCTATTGGAAGTTCTGCCGTGACTGATGATAAGCGTTTTCGAGATTTCGGGCTTCGAAGCTGGAATATACCAGCCATTCAAATTGAGGCCATCATATAGTGTTTCGAAATCAATTTCCTCAAAATCAGGAAAGCCGTAATCGGCTGGGCCACGCGCATCACCGATGGCATAATTGGCCAAATTGATCGAATCAGAGATCACATAGTCAAAAGTATGGCGGTCATAATCGGTAACCATACTGACGGTTTTAGGGATCACTAGGAAATAAAAGGCCAATACAATCACCACAATGATGACTGCGAGAATTTTAAGGAATTTCTTCATGATTTTTTATTTAGATACCGAAGCCAATAGATAAAGTACGGCCATTCGCACTGCCACACCATTTTCTACCTGATCTAAGATAATCGCATTTTCTGAATCTGCCACATCACTGTTTAATTCTACACCCCTATTGATCGGGCCGGGGTGCATAACAACGATCTCTTTATCTAAAGAATCGAGCAAAGCTTTGTTGACACCATAATAGAGAGAGTATTCTCTGAGCGATGGGAAATATTTTATATGCTGGCGCTCTAATTGAATGCGCAGGATATTCGCCACGTCACACCACTGCAATGCTTTTTTGACGTCCAATTCTACTTTTACTCCCAAGGAACTGATATATTTTGGCAGCAAGGTGTTTGGACCACAAACCATTACTTCTGCGCCCAACTTTTGGAGGGCAAAAATATTACTCAGTGCCACTCTTGAGTGAAGAATGTCTCCGATTATTGCTACTTTTTTTCCTGCCACATCGCCTAGTCTTTCACGGATCGAGTAAGTATCTAGAAGCGCTTGTGTCGGGTGTTCGTGTGTACCGTCACCTGCGTTAACAATGTTGGCATCGATATGCTTTGAGAGGAAATGAGGTGCGCCAGGGCTTGCGTGTCGCATCACTACCATGTCCACCTTCATTGATAAGATATTGTTGACAGTATCTAGAAGGGTTTCTCCTTTTTTAACTGAACTGTTGCTACTAGAGAAATTTACGATATCGGCCGAAAGCCTTTTCTCAGCGAGTTCAAAGCTTAATTTCGTTCTGGTTGAATTTTCAAAGAAGACATTGGCTATAGTGATGTCTCTAAGTGATGGTACTTTCTTAATCGGGCGATTAATTACATCCTTAAACTCATCTGCAGTTTGGAAAATAAGCTGAATATCCTCTGGTGTTAGGTTCTTTATGCCGAGAAGATGCTTCGTACTCAACTGCTCCATTTATCCTTCCTTATTTATTAGCCAAACATTGTCTTCATCCACCTTTTCGCCCTCATTTTTCCACTCCACCAATACTTTCTGGTTATCCAGTGTATTTACTTTCTTACCAATATAGTCTGGGAAAATTGGAACATGTTTAGCGTAATTTCTGACGACTAGTGCCAACAACTCAACTTTTTCTGGTCTGCCAAAAGCAGTCATGGCATCCAGTGCAGCTTTAACAGATCGGCCAGTGTAAAAAACATCATCAATCAGTATGACTTTCTTTCCTTCTATTAAGAAATCTATCTTGGTCGCATTTGCACGAACTGGACTGTCTCTTCTTCTGAAATCATCTCTGAAAAAAGTGGCGTCTAAGTAGCCTAAATTGATGTCTGTTCCGGTAAATGATTCTAGTCGCTCCTTTACCCTTTCAGCAAGAAAGATTCCTCTTGGCTGGAGGCCTAAAAGAACGGTATTCCCAAAATTCTGATGGTTTTCTATCAGTTGCTGACAGAGGCGGCCGATGGTGATGGCTAACTGTGGATGACCTAGTAAAAGCCTGTTTTGCATTTCAGGAAACAAATATAGTAAAAGGAACTGGTCATAGAAATTAAGCTCCTTTTTTAATCATCATTTGTAGGTTCAAAGTCTGGACCCACAGTAATGGCGTTAATAAAAAACACTTTGCGAATATTTGGCTTTGTTTCATCAGAACGCACATGTTGAAGCCCATATATGAGATATTTATTTCCATACCATCTAGAAATTCCGCGGTATAAGTCTCTTTCGAATTTCAACTTATCGTCATCGTAAATTAGCTCCAACTCGCTCTTATTACCTTCTTGGCTTTCTTTGTCATTAAGGTATTTTACCACCAACTCTTTGTCATGATAAAAAGCGTAAAAGCCTTTATTCTCATGCCATTGAAAAGCACCGAAATCCTCAAGGGCGCCGTCTACATTTTCTTCAATTTCAAAGCTACTATCCCATTGTACTTCACCTTTTTCGTCCAGCACAAGCGCAAAAGCATGTGTAAAATTAAAATCAGATCTTACACCACCTTGTACTGGAGTTGTTGGAATTCTACCCAATCCTTGCCCCTGAAAAGTTCCAATTCCTGTATTATTTAAGTCCGCAAACCTGCTAAATCGCGTTCGGTTTCTCCAGTAGTTATCTGTACTAACAGTCCATGGTTTGAAAAACTCTCCGGCCACGATTAGCTTTCCATCTTCTTCAATAATTTCTCTAAAAAGCGCATCTGTTTTATAACGCCATTCTCTATTGTTCTCTCGGGCACTTAGTGCCTTTTCCTTCAGCCTTGTCGCTCGTTTTTCACCAACGTGATCCAAGAAAGTCTCAAACTCACCGAAATAGTAATACTTCATGGTTTGCTTTCCAGTTCTGTCAACATGATTGACATAAATACCTGATGGATATGTACCCGTTTTTATACTGTAAAGCCCTACGATCGTCTGGGTACGGTCAATGATAGATGATGATATTCCCGACAACAGCTGGTGACCTTCCTCGGTTTCTAACTGGTAGTCTCGTACTGCATTTCCCTTGTAATCATAAGTATTGACCAAGATGGTTCGGTCCTTAGCATCATTTATTTCCGAGGCAACTACGTTGAAAGTAAGACTATCTCGGTTTATCCTTACTTCAAGCAAATCCGAGTTATTCTGATAGACATTCGGCAGTGTTCTCACATTTCCGCCAGCCAAATCATAGGCAAAAACAGCAGGTCTACTTTCTATATATCCACCGATGATTACTGTCTTTTTGATCACCTCAAATTCCTGAATGTCTAACTCTACAATTTGCTTAGGTTCGTAAGAATCTACTTTTTTATTATCCAAGTCTAAGGTGACCAGTTTAATATATCGTTGACTATTTCGATTTTGAAACAGTAAGTATGCCATACCATCTACATAGTGGTAACCTTTCAGGTAAAGCCTTCTAGAAACTTCGAAAAAGCCAGTCCAAGCTTCTTTTAAATTCTTGTCTAGGTATCTGTATTGAATATCAACGTTCTTTGCTGTACCCGGAGACATTGGTTGAACCAACAAAACACCCTTTTCTTCATTTGGAATTACAATGTGGTCTTGATTATTCCATTCATGCGGAAATTCGTAGCGAGCGATATGACCCACTTGACCATTGACTGAAAAAATGGTGAGCAGGAATAGACAAGAAAGTAAAAGGCGTTTTATCATGACTCTGAAATGGCTAATATGATGTCGAATTCTTCTTTCTTCACAGGTTGAACCGATAACCTAGAATTGTTGACCAATACCATATCTGATAAACGGGCATCTGATTTGACTTGTTCAAGTGTAACCGGGTTTTTAAGCTTGTTTTTAGGTACAAAGTCCACCACCACCCACCGATCGTCTTCCGTAGTTGGATCTTGATAAAAGTCGCTAACACATTCGGCAATCCCAACAATTGACTTCTCGTTCACGCTGTGATAAAAGAGGGCTAAGTCACCTGGTTTCATGGCCTTTATGTTATTTCTGGCTTGATAATTTCTGACGCCATCCCAATGGTCTTTACCAAGTTTTACCAAATCATCCCACGAATAGGTATTTGGTTCTGATTTTATTAGCCAGTAGTTCATAAAGACTTATTTTTAACTTTGTAACCCTGAAGTTAACGAAACGATTAGGGGATTAAAAACCCACTAAATCACTTCTCAAATCAAATTATCAAATATTGGACAACGCTACAATACTTAAACAACTGAAACTGCAGGCTGCACTTATGGAGCTTCACGATGAAAACAGTTTTAAAATTCGTGGTTATCAAAATGCAGTATTCAATCTGGACAAAAGTGATATAGAACTTGCCACACTTAACCTTCAGGAACTTGAGCAACTAGATGGTGTAGGAAAAGGTATTGCGGCAACCATTTTTCAGATTTCGACAACGGGTGTTTCAGAAGCGCTCTCTGAGTATTTAGCCTCTACACCAGAGGGCATTGTTGAGCTATTGGATATCAAAGGCATCGGTCCAAAAAAGATAAAAGTTCTATGGAGAGAATTAGGGATCGAAAGTGGCCATGAACTGAAAGAAGCCGCTAATGCTGGTTTGGTCGCCAAATTGAAAGGTTTTGGAGATAAAACTCAACAGGTAATCATTGATGCCTTAGCGTTTAAAGAGGCTAATGCCAACAAGCTTCACTATGCGAATGCTGAGGCTTTGTTGGAAGAGGTTGTAGAGAAACTATCGGCAATTACTGACATTAAAGAAGTTAAGCCAATTGGTGGGCTAAGAAGAAACCTAGAGGTAATCGATCGCTTGGAAATACTTATCTCTGGCGATGATTTTGACGATATGGAAACCGCCATAAGTGATTTACCCGAATTCAAGCAGGATTTAAAAGCTAGCGGACCGATCACTTGGCGCGGTACATACAAAGAACATTTGGTACCATGTGAATTTACGTTTACCGATCCCAGTACATTTATTAAAGACCTTTTTCTACGCTCTGCAAGTGATCAACACCTCGGCACCGCGATAGTAGATAAACAAACTTTAAGAGATATTGTAAACAGTGGCAACTTCGATACCGAACAGGCAATTTACGCTGCGGCGGGTATGGACTATGTTTTACCTGAGTTAAGAGAAGGAACCTTTGAAATAGAGGCGGCCAAAAAGGGTAATCTTCCGAAACTTGTGGAAATGACCGATTTAAAAGGCATTCTTCACAATCACTCTACTTATAGCGACGGAAAACACAGCCTAGAACAAATGGCTACTTACTGCAAGGAGCTTGGCTATGAATATCTGGGGATTTGCGATCATAGTAAATCGGCATTCTATGCTAATGGCCTCAACGAAAACCGAATTATAGAACAACATGCGGAGATCGATCGGCTGAATGAACAACTTGCTCCTTTCAAAATTCTCAAAGGAATTGAATCAGATATCCTTTACGATGGCCAGCTTGACTATGAAGATGAAGTATTGGCCAGTTTTGATTTTATAGTCGCTTCTGTTCACTCCGTATTAAAAATGAATAAACAAAAAGCGACACAAAGGCTTTTAACAGCAATTGAAAATCCATATACCACAGTTTTGGGACACCCAACAGGTCGCTTGTTATTAAGAAGAGAAGGTTATCCGATTGACCACAAGGCCGTAATTGATCATTGCGCAAAGCACAATGTAGTCATTGAGATCAATGCCAACCCATGGCGTTTAGACCTTGATTGGCGTTGGGCAAATTATGCCTTAGAACAAGGTATTATGCTTTCGATTAACCCTGATGCTCACCAGATGTCTGGTTATCACCATATGAAATATGGCCTTTTAGTCGGCAGAAAAGGTGGTTTAACAGCCGAAATGACTTTCAATGCCCTTTCATTAGAAGAGATTACCGAACACTTTAAAAACAAAAAAGCACAAGCCACCGCGCATGCCTAAAAAAGTACTCATTATTCGGTTTTCGTCCATTGGAGATATTGTCCTCACTACTCCTGTGATTAGGGTGATTAAATCTCAACTGGATGATGTTGAAGTACACTACTGTACCAAAAAGCAATATCATAGTATTCTTGAGGCCAACCCGTATATTGATAAGTTTCACTTTCTAGGGGACGATCTAAATGAACTTGCTAAAGAATTAAAGGCTGAAAAATTCGATTTCGTTGTCGATTTACACAACAACCTTAGAACGAAAATTCTCAAGGCGAAACTGAGTACAAAAAGCGAGGCTTTCCCTAAGTTAAATTGGGAGAAATGGTTAGTAGTAAATTTTAAAATCAATAAGCTACCCAACATCCATATTGTCGATCGGTACTTGGAGGCTGCTAAACCCTTAGGGGTAAAAAAGGATCTTTTGGGACTGGACTACTTTATTCCTGAAAAGGACGAGATTGAAGAAGACTGGCTACCAAAAACACATCAAAAGAGTTTTGTAGCATTTGCGATTGGCGGCCAACATGAAACTAAAAAACTCACGCTGGACCGTATGATCGAGTTGTGTGACAAAATCAACAAACCGATAATTCTACTCGGCGGCAAAGAAGATGCTGAAAATGGTGCTAAAATCGAAGCTTTCTTTGACCGAGCAGGTGAAACTGAGGAAAACCGTGAATCTATGGAGGCACTAGGTAAGAATGCCGAAATCTATAATGCTTGTGGTAAATTCAACATCAATCAGTCAGCCTCTATTATAAAAAAAGCGTCTTATGTTTTTACACATGATACTGGTATGATGCACATAGCGGCGGCTATGAACAAAAACATATTCTCTATTTGGGGAAATACCATTCCAGAATTCGGCATGTACCCGTACCAAACCAAATTCACGCTTTTAGAAAACAAGAAGATTTCCTGTCGGCCATGTTCTAAAATTGGTTACGACAAATGTCCAAAAGGGCACTTTAAGTGTATGAATGATATCATTTTTGATTTTTGGCTGCCATGAAACATAAAAGACTCCAGCTGATATCTTTTATCTTACTTGTGCTATCTGCACTTACCGAATTAAGTGAGAGCCAGGGGTGGGTAGCTTATGAAAACCCAGACTTCGTTTTTGGGCTTTCTCTTGGTTTTATACTTGTATCACTCTCTTTTAACATTAAGGTGATAAGAGCGATGGGAATACCTGAAAAAGACCTAAAGCAAAGTCGAAGACTCGCTTTTATCACCGCCGTTTATGCCTTTCTTGTATTTGCCCTCGAGCTGTTTTAACGTTTAGATTTTAAATACTTCTTTTTCTGTTTCCTAGTCATCTCTTGTGTGATCAGCTCATCATCGAACACAGCAGTATAAATTGAATTGCCTTGAAGTTCGGTTAGATTGTAGCGAAAAGTTTGAAACTTTGGGACTACGTATCCGATAGTATACCAATCATCTGAGTCCAGATTTTTATCGTACTTGTATTTCAGATATGAAATTGTCATTACAAAATGTGGCCCAAGATCATAATTAGACCCAGCTACAATCGCTAATGGTGATCCAACAACAATATCATCACCCTCTTTTACAAAGCTTGATTTATTCTTAAACAAAGAGTAAGTGGCTATTGTACCATCACGATGTTCAATTTCGATATAATTACCTCTTTTATTATAGATCAAGCTATTTCCAGTAGCAGAATCATATTGCTCAATTTCTTTAACAACCCCTGACCGAGAAGCATAAATGGTATCATTGAAAGAGGACATGAATGCAAGTCCATAAAGTTTGTCCGAAACGGTCTTTTCATCAAATAACTCTTTAAGCTCGGTAAGTTCCTTGACCTCTACCGACTTGCCAGCCTTGATAGGTAATGCATATTTTATATTTCTAATTTTAGGATTTGCTTTAGCGGCATATATTGAATAATTGAAAGAAAAGTCCTTAAATGACTCCAGTCCTTCTCTTTGCAACTTAAATAGCATTCGCTTTCCATCGCCTACGTTAGCAGCATATGGTAAACTAGTATTAGCTCTTAAACCTAATATTTTATTAAATGAGACCACTAAATGCTGATTTTCTCCAGTCGTATTATTACAATAGAAAACGTAGTCATCATTATCATCAATTACATAGTAAACATTAAAATTAAGGTGCTGTGCTTTACATGGAATTAAAAAAGAGAAGCAAAAAACTACCTGAAATACTAGTTTTAAAATGACCTTCATATACTAAACCGATTAACGTTTAGATTTTAAGTATTTCTTTTTCTGTTTCCTAGACATGTCTTGAGTAATTAAATCATCATTCAGTACGGCTGTATAGGTATAGTTGCCTTGAAGCTCCCTAACTCCCTCTTTCGCTGTACTAAACTTTGGTTTGATGTAATGGTAGGAGTACCACTCATTAGATTTGAGTGCTTTAGAGTAAGTAAATTTCAAATAGCGTATACTCAACCTAAAATTTGGTCCCATTTGATAGTTCTCACCTGTAAGCAAAGCTAAAGGCGCCCCTGCCAAAACCTCATCTCCTTCTTCAACCATGGCTGATTTGCTTTTAAAAATATCATAACTGGCAATGGTTCCATCAGCATGTTTTATGGTCAAGTAGTTTTTGGTTTTGGAAAAAACCACATTTTGCCCCTCAGTATCTTGATCTTGAACTATCTCTTGAACCATGCCACCACGAACAGCGCGAATAGTATCGCCTTCGTTTCCAGTAAAAGCCAAACCGTAATAAATATTTTCAGCAGATGCACCACCAAAAGAAAGTCTCGCATCAGTTAATTTCTTCACGGAAACAGTTTTGCCGGGATCTACTGGCAAAACATAATCTACCTTCTTGATTTTTGGATTAGCAACCCCAGGGTGCGTGTAATATTCAAACTGGAAAGTAGCACCACTTGTCAGCTCATCTCTTTTCATTCTCAAGAGCTTACTCCTGCCAGGCCCAATATTTACTGCTGGCGGGTTAGCTAAGGAAGAAGTATAACCAACCAAATCAGTAAAAATGACCACAACATGCCGATCTTCTCCCGTCGGGTTATTGGCATAGATAATATAGTCTTCTGGATTATTTCTATCCTGCTCTCGAGTCAATCTTACTCTGGGTTGAGCATTGATCGTGTTGTGACCAAAAGTGATAATAAGACTTAGGGCGACGATTTTAAAAAGTATTCTCATTGTAGATGCTGTAAAAACATCCAATCTACATAAACAGCGGTAAAAGACAATATTTAATAATAATATTTATTAAATATTACGATGAGACTAACTGCTTTATCCTAGTATTCCATACAGCAAAGTTGAATTGTTCAACCACCGTTTCCTTCAAGCTTTGAATCTCGTCTAAGTTCAATTGTCCAATACTACCTTCATGGGAGTGATTCACGAGTTTTTGAGGGTTGAATTCTCCTTTTTCAATCGCAAGGCCCACTTGTTTGTAAGCGTCTCGAAATGGCACACCGCTCAACACCAACTTATTCGTTTCCTCTACGCTGAAGAGATATTTGTATTTGTCCTTATCAACTAGGCCAGTACTGATAACTACTTTTTGAAGCATAAAATCGCACATAAATAAGCAGTCTTTCAAATCCTGAATTGCCGGAAAAAGGACTTCCTTAATCAGTTGCATTTCTCTATGGTACCCGACGGGTAAATTCGCAGTTAACAAAGCAATATCATTGGGGAGCGCTTGAATTCGATTACACTTACCCCGCATTAATTCAAATACGTCTGGGTTTTTCTTATGAGGCATAATACTCGACCCCGTTGTCAGCTCATCTGGAAAGGAAAGAAAACCAAAGTCTTGCCCCATATACAAACAGACATCCATGGCAAATTTAGAAAGCGAACCAGCGACTGCCGCCATACCAGTAGCTAAAGACTTTTCGGCTTTTCCGCGCCCCATCATGGCATAAACCACGTTATAATTCAAATCTTCGAAGCCTAATAAATCTGTTGTCAAACGACGGTTTAATGGGAATGATGATCCGTAACCCGCCCCAGAACCCAGCGGGTTTTTATTGACGATTTTATAGGCAGCATGAAGCACGTGTAAGTCATCGACCAAGCTTTCGGCATAGGCGCCAAACCAAAGGCCGAAAGAAGATGGCATAGCTACTTGCATATGGGTATACCCAGGCATTAAAGTTTCCTTATGCCGATCGCTCAGCAAAAGTAAACGATCAAAAAGTGTCGAAACTCCATGGGTTATTTCTTGGATTTCCTGCCGCATAAATAGCTTCAGATCAACTAAAACTTGATCGTTTCGTGACCTGCCACTATGGATCTTCTTGCCCACATCACCTAAACGATCGGTCAGCAAAAGCTCGATTTGAGAATGTATATCTTCAACACCAGACTGAATTTCAAAATCACCGTCCGCTATATCTTGATAAATGGACTTCAATTCTTTATGAATCAGTGCTTTCTCTTGTTGCTCTAATAAACCAATCGAAGCCAACATTTCGGTGTGTGCCAATGAGCCTAGCACATCATAAGGCGCCAATTGAATATCAAATTCCAAGTCTCGACCGACGGTATAGCGTTCTACAATTTCAGAGACATTTGTTTCTTTTTGCCAGAGTTTCATAACGATTTTTCAATGGTTTAATCAGTTTGCGATCGGTAGGTTCTAAAGTAGTTTGTCCAGAATTTTAATGTAGTCTTTAATTCCGTTTTCAATTTCAGACAAGTAAATATATTCATCAGCGGTGTGCGATCTTGCCGAGTCGCCAGGCCCCAGTTTCAAAGACGGAAAGGGCATTAAAGCTTGATCGGAAAGTGTAGGCGATCCATAAGTTTGTTTGCCCAGTTCAAGACCCGCTTTTACAATGGGATGATTCTTTGGAATACCAGATGGATTTAGCCGAGTGGACCTTGGTTTTACAGTGCTACTTACGTTTTCCTCAATGATTTTGAGCGTTTCTAGGTTAGACAAAATATCCGTAGTCCGAACATCCACCACAAATTTGCATTCATCAGGTACTACATTGTGCTGTTTTCCTGCTTCTATGACCGTAACGCTCATTTTAATAGGCCCCAGAGTCTCAGATATCTCCTCAAATTCATGAGTTTTAAACCAATCAATATCTTCAATGGCCTTGTAAATTGCATTTTTTCCTTCATTTCTGGCGGCATGCCCTGATTTTCCCTTGGCCACACAGTCCAACACCATCAACCCCTTTTCAGCAATGGCCAAATTCATTTGTGTGGGTTCTCCAACTATCGCAAAATCAATCGCTGGTAAATGGGGCACAAGATTTTCTATACCTCCTTTTCCTGAGATTTCTTCCTCCGCTGAGGCGGCTAAAATCAGATTGTAAGCCAAATTCGGTTTGGCATAATAATTCAAGAAGGTGGCTATTAAAGAAACCAAACAGCCTCCTGCATCATTACTTCCTAAACCGTATAACTTTTCGTCTTCTATTTTCGCGTCAAAGGGGTCATTTGTATACCCACTGTTGGGCTTCACTGTATCGTGATGCGAGTTGAGTAAAATGGTCGGTTTATTGGGGTCAAAATTTAAATTCTTGGCCCATATGTTGTTTCCAACTCTATCAACTGCAACTGCTTTCTTGCTCAAGAAATCACTAATAATATCAGCAGTTTGATCTTCTTCTTTACTAAAAGACGGTGTTTTAATAAGTGCTTTCAGTAGGTCAACTGCCTCGATCGTTAATGCATCCATTGCCATCAATTTATGGTGATTTTAGTTCCTAATTCACCAAGTAACAAGGCTTTTAGCGACTGAAATGAACCGATTTTAACTTGGTGAACTCCACCTTCAAGTGCATTGAAGGCATTGTCTAGTTTCGGGATCATCCCTGCATGAATTGTACCCTCACTTTTCAGCTTATCGTACCGATCTCTGTATAAAACCTTAATAACTATTTTCTTTCCAAAGTCTTCCAAAACGCCGTTTTGTTCAAAGCAGTAAATCAAATTTACTCGGTAGTTTTCAGCCATAGCCACGCCTAAGATACTCGCAATAGTATCAGCATTTGTATTAAGTAAATTACCCTGCTTGTCATGGGTCAATGGGCAAAAAACCGGTGTCAATTCGGCTTCAATCAACTTAGACAAAGTGGATACGCCAACATCCTCCTTTGTCACATCTCCTACAAAACCATAATCCACTTGTGAAACGGGTCTTTTGACCGCCGACATTACATTGGCGTCTGCACCCGTCAATCCTATGGCATTTTCTGATCTTGCTTGCAGTTGGGCTACAATATTTTTATTGACCAAACCACCATAAACCATGATCACTAGTTCTAAAGTTGGTGCATCCGTAATTCTTCGTCCATCAATGAGTTTAGGGGTTATTCCCAATCGCTCTCCAAAATCGGATGCCACTTTACCTCCACCGTGAACTAGTATTTTCGGGCTAGGTACATCGGTAAAAGCATCCAGAAAAGATGCAAGGGCTTCGTGGTCATCAATCACCTTACCCCCGACTTTGACTATTGTTAACTCCTTCATTTTAAAAGTTCGTTTAAAATGGACTGCGCTGCATAAACTCGGTTCTCAGCTTGTTCTAAATGAATGGCATTTTTGCTATCGAGTACTTCATCCTTAATCACCAAACCTCTTCTCACTGGCAAACAGTGCATTACCTTGGCATTATTCGTAAGTGACAATTGTTTTTGACCGAAAGTCCATTTTTCATCCTGAGATAATACTTGGCCGTAATGCTCATAAGATGACCAGTTTTTAACATAGACAAAATCTGCACCTTCCAAAGCCTCAGCTTGATCATGAAAAACCGAAACTCCATTGCTAAATTCAGGTGCCAGATCATAACCTGCTGGGTTAGCAATAGAAAAATCTACGTCTGCTTGGATCATCCATTCAGCAAATGAGTTTGGCACCGCTTGAGGCAAGGCTTTCACGTGAGGTGCCCAGGTCAGAACCACCTTTGGTTTATGCGAATGGGGCCATTGTTCTTGAATGGTCATCAAGTCCGCTAAGCTTTGTAAAGGATGTCTTGTGCCACTTTCCAAACTCACTACCGGAATACCTGCGTATTTGATGAAAGACTGAAGGAGTATTTCAGCATAGTCCTCTGACCGATCGGTCAAACCGGGAAAAGTTCTAACACCTAGAATATCAAAATATCTGCCCATCACCGCCGCGGCTTCTCGAATATGTTCTGCCTTATCGCCATTCATGACTACGCCATCATTGAATTCTAAGGCCCAACCATCCTTACCAATGTCCAATACAATAGCCTCAGCCCCTAAATTCTGGGCAGCAACTTGTGTACTTAACCTTGTTCTAAGACTCGGATTCAAAAAAACTAAGCCCACTTTTTTCCCTTTTCCGAGCTCGGATTGGAACGGATTATTTTTGAATAAAATAGCCTGTTCGACTAACTGATCAACGTTTTGGACATCTGCTATGCTCGTAAAATGCTTCATAATTCTTTCTTTAAAGCATCAAAAAACTGATCTAGTTCTTCCTGTGTTACGGCTAAAGAAGGCAGTAAACGAAGAGTTTGTTTGTCTGCGGCAGAACCAGTAAAAATGTGATGCTCAAAAAGCAGCTTTTTTCTAAGTTCAGCTACAGGAAAGTCGAAAGCTGCACCGACCATTAAGCCTTTTCCACGAATTTCCTTGACAGCATTGATATCCCCTAATTGCTCAACTATATATGCTCCCATTTCTGTGGCATTTTTCATTAGCCCCTCTTCGGCAAGTACCTCAAGCACCGACAACCCTGCTGCGCAGGCCAGATGGTTACCTCCGAAAGTAGTCCCTAACATACCATGCCATGGCTCTAGTTTAGGGTTAATCAGCACACTCGCCACTGGAAACCCATTACCCATACCCTTTGCTAGGGTGATAATATCTGGTCTAATATTAGCGTATTGATGGGCGAAAAACTTACCTGTTCTTCCCGCCCCAGATTGTACTTCATCCAGAATAAAAACTGCATCGTGTTGCTCGCATAAGTCCTGAGCTTTTTGAAGGAATTGACTCGTTGCTTCAAAAAGCCCCGCCACCCCCTGAATTGGTTCGATGATAAAACCAGCCACCTCGTCGTTAAAGGCTAATTCAAGTGCCTCACAATCATTTAATGGTACAAATTCTACTTCGTGATCGGCATTATATGGCGCAATAATTTTCGGGTTGTGAGTAGCAGCCACTGCACCAGAAGTTCGCCCATGAAAAGCATTTTCCACGGCAATAATTTTCTTTCTCCCCGTGTGAAAGGAAGCCAGTTTCAAAGCATTCTCGTTGGCCTCAGCTCCAGTGCTGCATAGAAATAAGTTATAGTCATAGTAGCCCGAAATCTGGCCTAGTTTCAAGGCCAATTCACCTTGCAAACTGTTCTGAACTGCATTGGAGTAAAAACCGATTTTGTTAAGCTGCTCGGTGACGTTTTTAACATAGGTCGGATGACTATGACCTATTGATATTACGGCATGACCACCATATAAATCCAGATATTCGGCTCCATTTTTATCCCAAAGTTTAGATCCCAGCGCTTTGACGGGTTCTATCGGGTAAAGTGGGTATACATCAAACATTTCCATCAGAAAGCCCCTCCTTTTAATTTCAGCCCAGTAGTCTCTTCCAAACCAAACATCAAATTCATGTTTTGAACAGCTTGGCCAGACGCTCCTTTCAACAAATTATCAATTACCGACTGGATCATTAAATATCCGTTGTGCATGGTTAGGTTAACGAAACATTTGTTGGTGTTGACAACTTGTTTGACATCTAAAGGTCGCTCGCTCACGCTAACAAATGGATGATCTTGATAGTACTCTTTATATACTCTGATCGCTTCTGCCAATGGCCACTCGCAGTACTGATAAGCGGTGACAAGGATTCCTCGCGTAAAATTTCCACGATAAGGAATGAAATTTAATGGCTGATCGAACCAAGGTTGATATTGCATCAAACTCTTCGTCACTTCTGCCATATGCTGATGGTTGAAAGCTTTGTAAGTAGATACATTACTATCTCGCCAGCTAAAATGAGTCGTTTGAGACGGCTGAAAACCCGCTCCTGTCGATCCTGTGATTCCCGAAATATGAACTTCTTTCAAGGCCCCATTATGGGCTAGAGGAAGCAGCGCCAATTGAATTGCCGTAGCGAAACAACCTGGGTTCGCGACATAATTTGCGGATTGAATCGACTCTTTATTTAATTCAGGTAGGCCATAAACCTTGTCATTATCTAATCGGAAATCCTGGCTCAAATCTATCACTTTGACGTGAGCTGGTATTGAATGCTGACTTATGAATTCTGAGGATGCACCATGCCCCATACAGAGAAAAAGAACATCTATTTGAAAATTTAAATCAGCGGAGAAAGTCAATTCTATCTCTCCAAGAAGATCAGGGTGCACAGTATGAAGCTTTTCACCCGCTTGGCTTCTGCTTTGAACAAAAATGATTTCTACTGACGGATGATTGAGCAGCAATCGAACAAGTTCTCCACCAGTATAGCCTGCCCCTCCTATTATTCCTACTTTAATCATGAGTCTCCATTTACTTGGTGATAAATCGCATTTTGATTACCAAAGATTTTGGCAAACCCTTTGACATCATCTCCCGACCATGTCTTGTTCATTTCACCATAGTGACCAAACTTAGCGGACATTAAATCGTGATCAGATTCTATTCCATTTACTTGATAGCGATAAGGTAAAAGGGTCATAAATACTTTCCCTGTGACATTCTGCTGTGTGCTATCCATCATAGCCTCCATGTCGCGCATTACTGGATCCATAAATTGGCCTTCGTGAAGCCAGTTGCCGTAGAAAGCAGCGATTTGGTCTTTCCAATAAATCTGCCACTTGGTTAACACGTGTTTTTCTAAAGCTTGATGAGCTTTTATAGTGAGCAACGCCGCCGCCGCTTCAAAACCAACGCGTCCTTTTATACCAATGATAGTATCTCCTACATGGATATCTCGGCCTATTCCAAAAGGTCCAGCGAGGGTTTCTAAGTATTGGATAGCCTCATGTGATTTGTCAAAACGCTTCTCATTCACTGTTTTTAGTTCCCCATTTTCAAAGCCAAGCGTTAGCTCCTCGGCTTTGTCTTTGGTGACTTGGGTCGGAAAAGCACTTTCTGGCAAGTATCCATTCGACGTTAAAGTTTCCTTTCCGCCAACTGACGTACCCCACAACCCTTTATTGATAGAGTAAGCAGCTTTTTCAAAGTCCATCTCCACACCTTTCGTTTTAAGATATGCTATTTCCTCCTCTCTGGATAGCTGTAAATCACGGATGGGCGTGATGATTTCGGCTTCAGGTAGAAAGCTTTGAAAAATCATGTCAAAACGAACCTGATCATTTCCTGCACCGGTACTACCATGCGCTATATAATCGGCATTCAGAGATTTTGCATGTTTGGCAATGGCGATCGCTTGACTTACCCTTTCGGCACTTACAGACAGTGGGTAGGTGCTGTTCTTTAAGATATTCCCATAAATCAAGTATTTAACTACACTTTGATAGTAATTCTCAGTCTCTTCAACCGTAGTATGACTTTTTACTCCCAGTTCGTAGGCTCTTTTCTCCACTTCTACCAATTCATCTTTTGTGAAGCCACCTGTGTTGACCAATACGGAATGAACTTCTAGACCTTTGTCGTCTTTTAGATATTTTACGCAGTAGGATGTATCTAGTCCGCCACTATAGGCCAATACGACTTTCTTATTTTCCATTTTTATTCTTTTTTGCTTCTCGTTTGAGTAAGACTGTTTTCTTAAATTTTAACCAGCGTTCAAAGAGCTTTAAATCTTTATCTAACTCTCTACCCTTCCATTGGGTGCGCTTCGGTTTTTGATCTTTTTCCCATGCAGGGTTGTACAACATCGCTGTGCAAATGCAGTTTTGCCGCTTCTTGGCTGTAAGAATATCAAAATTGATACAGCTTTGGCAACCCTTCCAGAACTCTTCATCTTGAGTTAACTCTCCGTAAACGACGGGCTTATAACCTAGTTCTGAGTTAATCTTCAAAACAGCTGCTCCTGTTGTTAAGCCGAAAATTTTGGCCTTAGGATACTTTTTCCCCGATAGCTTGAAAGTGGCTTCCTTGATTTTTTTCGCCAGACCCGCCCCTCGAAACTTTTGAGATACGATTAGGCCTGAATTGGCAACAAATTGACCGTGGCTCCAAACTTCGATGTAACAGAAACCTGCCCATTCGCCGCTTTTTGTAGTCGCTATAATGGCTTTGCCTTCCTCGATCTTCTTAGATACATATTCAGGCGTTCGTTTCGCGATACCCGTACCACGTACTTTGGCCGAATCAGCGATCTCTTGTACGATCTCTTGGGCATAGCCTACATCCGATAATTCGGCTGCTCTAATGATGAATTGTTTTTTCATTTTAGAATAATCACCATTCAAAATATTCGGCTGAAAAGTCATGCCAATACTTTGACTTTAGTTGTTAATTATGAGTAATAAATACGATCTGGGGAATTGATGACCACCACATAGGCGGTCGAAATGATATAGGCGCTTAGCGCCTCCTGTTCCTTGCCCTAAGTACAATAGCTTCCATGGCTACTTGAGATAGCGCTAGGGTTGGGTAATATGTAGAAGCTGCTGCTTGCATTTCCTTATTGAGACAACAAAGGAAGTGAAAAGTTTATAAATGGCAAACTTGAGGATTAGAATCAGTCGTTTTTTAAACGATCCACCCGACTATTACCTTCTAACTGTCAAGTTGAAAACAGTAAGAATCGACTATACAGAACTTTAACTAATTGGTTTTATCCCCCAATCCACTCGGCTACGAATAGGTTAGTATCTCTACCACCGCCGTTATTTCTATTGGATGAGAATACAATATGCTTACCGTCATTCGAGAAAACTGGGAAAGCATCGAAGGTTTCGTCTCTGGTGATTCGGGTTAACCCAGTGCCATCAATGTTGATCATATAGAGATTGAAAGGGAATCCTCTTGTCGCCGTGTGATTTGAAGCGAAGATAATTTTCTCACCAGATGGATGGAAAAATGGTGCCCAGTTGGCTTGCCCTAAATCTGTCAATTTTCTTAAATCAGAACCGTCGGCATTACAGATATAGAGCTCCATATCTGTAGGCATCACCAAACCTTCTTTCAACAAGTCTTGATATACCTTTATGTCCTCATCAGTCTTTGGTCTAGAAGACCTGAAGATTAATTTAGAACCATCAGGAGAGAAAAAAGCGCCTCCATCATAGCCAAGTTCATTGGTAATTTGCTTAACGTCAGAACCATCTACATTCATTGTGAATAATTCTAGATCGCCAGTTCTCATGGAAGTAAAGACGATTTTATCACCTTGCGGAGATACAGTAGCTTCCGCGTCATAACCTTCATTTGTGGTCAATTGGTCGATGATATTACCGTCTAAGTCGGCAGTGAAAATATCGTAATCGGGATAAATCGGCCATACATACTTACCATCTTCTCGACGTTCAGGAACAGCAGGGCAGTTTTTATCACCCAAATGAGTAGATCCATAAACAATGGTCTTGTTATCGGCCAAAAAGTAAGAACATGTTGTTCTGCCTAAGCCTGTGCTTACCATTTGCGGTTTATTATTCTTTAAATCATCATTTCTCCAATCGGTGATAAACATTTGATCACACCCTACACCCCACTCTGCGTAGTCCGACTGAAATACCAAGTGCTTATCATCGAAGCTCCAATAAGCCTCTGCATTATTTCCACCAAACGTCAACTGTTTTATGTTTTTTAGGTATTTCATTTCTTCAGGGTGAAGCAACAATGAATCCTGTTTAGACCTAGGTTCGACTACATTCGTCTCTTCCGTTTTTTGCGCCCCACAACCGAAAACCAAAAGGATGAGAAAAACTGATATATATCGCATTGAATTAATGATTCGTTGAATAATGGCGCGAAGATAAGGATTATTATCTTTGTGCTAAAGTTTCAAATATGAAGAATCTCCTTCCTTTTCTCGCCATTTTGACCATTACGTTTTGTGCCATCTCATGCACAGATTTTACGACTGATCGTGAGATTGTAGCTGGCCTTACGGAAGACATAAATTTCCTAGCCGATGATGCCTTGGAGGGTAGAGCGATTGGTACTGCCGGTGAAGTAAAAGCCGCTAATTATATCGCAAAGGCTTTTGAAGAAATTGGTCTGGATCCTAAAGGTACCGATGGTTATTTACAACCGTTTACCGTGAAAAAGGCAACTAATCCGCATGAGCAAGCAGTGATTGGTTCGACGGGTGACGGTGTTACAGGTCATAATGTGGCAGGGTTTATTGATAATAGTGCTGCTTTTACCATTGTCATAGGTGCCCATTTCGATCACTTGGGATATGGAGAAGAGGGTTCTCTTTTTAGAGGAGAGCCTGCTATTCATAATGGTGCGGATGACAATGCCAGTGGCACAGCCGCTGTTATAGAGTTGGCTAAGATCCTGAAAGCGAAACGGAGTAACTACAATTTCTTGTTTTTGGCTTTTTCAGGAGAAGAAAACGGATTATGGGGATCGAACTACTTCTCTAAAAATTCTACTGTAAGCCTGGACAGCATTAACTACATGATCAATATGGACATGGTCGGTAGGATGAATGAGGAAAAAACCTTAGCGATTAACGGCACAGGAACAAGCCCTGCCTGGACTGAAGTTTTGGATAAAGTCAATACGGATAGCTTAAAATTAGTTACTTCAGAATCTGGAGTTGGCCCATCAGATCATACCTCATTTTACCTACAAGATGTACCCGTGTTACATTTCTTTACTGGGCAACATGAAGACTATCACAAACCAACCGATGATGCCGATAAAATTAATTACAAAGGCCTGACTTTCGTGATTCGCTATATAGAACGCTTAATTGATGCGCTTGATGACAACGACAAACTTGCCTTCACAAAGACACAAGATAGCTCAGGTGACTCGCCAAGGTTTACCGTATCGCTTGGAGTAGTACCTGATTACCTTTATGACGGATCAGGCATGAGAATCGATGGTGTGACTGACGGTAAGCCTGCCGCTGAAGCTGGCATGAAAAAAGGAGATATTGTGGTAAAACTAGGTGACTCGACTATTGTAGATATGATGAGCTACATGCGCGCTTTAAGTGGCTTTGCATCCGGTCAACAGACTGTAGTGGAATACAAAAGAGGCGACGAGCTCAAAGCGGCAGAAATAAAATTTAAATGATATTTATCCGCACCTTACTGCTCTTTTTAAAGGACCGCGAATACAGAGGTTTGCTTATGGCTTCCGCCTTTATCGTGACTGTAGGTACAGTGGTATATCATTATGTTGAGGGCTGGAACTGGCTAGACTCGCTTTACTTTTCAGTGATCGCCTTAACGACTATCGGCTTCGGAGATTTTGCTCCCCAAACAGACCTCGGAAAGGCGTTTACTATTGTTTATATCATCGTTGGGGTAGGATTGATACTAGCTTTTATCAATACAGTCTACCTTCATTTTAGCCGTTTCCGATCAAATAACGACGAAAAATAAATTTTTCTCAATCTTTTTAGTCAGCATTGAACTCTTTTTTAGAATGAACGTTCTATTATTGAAATTATAATTCTGGAACAATCATTCTAAAAACAAAATAATGACAAAATTAAACAACAAAGTAGCCGTAATCACGGGCGGAAGTACAGGCATAGGTCTAGCAACAGCTAAAACATTCCTTGCCGAAGGTGCAAAAGTGGTCATCACTGGAAGAACACAAGAAACACTTGACGCGGCAGTGGCGGAAGTCAACAATGACAACCTAACTGCGATTCAATCAGATACTTCCAAATTAGATGAAATCGATACACTAGCAGCCCAGGTAAAAGAACAGTTTGGTACTATCGATATTCTTTTTGCTAATGCAGGTATCGCTTGGTTTGCTCCTATAGATCAAGTGGATGAAGCTTTCTTCGATGCACACTTTAATACAAATGTTAAAGGACTATTTTTCACAATCCAAAAACTACTCCCAATCTTCAATGATGGCGGATCAATCGTGTTAAACGCTTCTGCCGTGGTGCATAAAGGCTTTGAAAACGGAAGTGTTTACTCTGCTACAAAGGGTGCTGTGAGAAATTTAGCTCGTACAATTTCGACAGACTTGGCACCAAGAAACATCCGTGTGAATGTAGTAAGCCCTGGACCTATCGAAACACCGATTTATGGAAAGATGGGAATGTCTGAGGAGCAATTAGCTGGTATGGCTGAAGGCTTTGCAGCAATGGTACCGATGAAAAGATTTGGTGCTTCTGATGAAGTAGCTAAAGCTGTGCTTTTCTTAGCGTCAGATGACTCATCTTATGTTTTAGGGGAAGAAATATTAGTTGATGGCGGGATAGCAACGATCTAAGTTGCTAATTCTGGAACGTTCAGTTAAATTTAAAATGAAATGGTTGTCTTGGCATGAAGCATTAGTCGAGATAACCATTTCTAAAAGAAATTGAGACCATGGCTAGGACCAAAAATTTTGTTGAAAGTGAAGCGCTAGATAAAGCACTTGACCTGTTTTGGCAAAAGGGTTTTCATGCTACTTCTATCCAAGACTTGGTGAACCATTTGGGCATAAATCGCGCTAGCATTTATGATACTTGGGGCGACAAACATGGTCTTTATCTAGAAACACTTAAGCAATACCGAAGACATTCTTCAGGTCAATTTCTCGAGAAGTTACGCTCTCAAAAAACGGCTAAAGAAATCGTCCGAGACTTCTTGACTGATATAGTTGAAGACTCTTCTCAAGACGAGCTTAAGCGTGGTTGTTATTTGTCAAATTCCGCTACAGAACTTGCCTACTGTGATGAAAATGTAAACCATATGTTTACTGACAATCGCATGAAAATGGAAGCTGTTTTGAATGAGTTGATCAAAGAAGGGCAAGAAGCCGGAGAGTTTTCGACCAAACATAGTAGTGAATCATTCGCACGATTTATTTTCAATACCGCTGGGGGGCTTCGGCTTTTGGCCAAAGGCGAAATTTCTAAAGAAGAAATGGCCGATGTGGTAGATGTCGCAATTTCTGCCCTAAACTGAGTTATTTTAGGAACCAATTCTTTACTTTTTGCTTTATTAGGGCAACAAAAATTTAGTGCGATTTGAAATACGATGTTGTAATCATAGGTGGCGGGCCAATTGGGCTGAATTGTGCAATTGAAGCCAAAAAGGCAAATCTTAGCTACATCATTCTGGAGAAAGGAGTATTGGTTAATTCGCTCTACAATTTTCCAACCAACATGACCTTCTTTTCCACCTCTAATCTCTTAGAAATTGGAGATGTACCTTTTATCGCCCATGGGGATAAACCTACGCGGAGAGAGTCTTTGGAGTATTTTCGAAGAGTTCAAGAAAGCTGGGACCTACAAGTTAGCCTCTATACCGAGGTGACTGGTATGACTTCGAGCGACGATGGTTATTTGATTCAAACAACAAAAGGCGTATTTGAGGGCAAAAATGTTGTGGTCGCGACTGGCTTTTATGATACACCGCGAATGCTAGATATACCTGGTGAAGACTTACCGAAAGTTAAACACTATTATGACGACCCTCATCCATATGTTGATCAGAAAGTGGTGGTTATAGGAGCGGCCAACTCTGCTTGTGATGTAGCTCTGGAAACCTATTATAAGGGTGCCGAAGTGACCATGGTAATTCGAGAGTCAGAGATATATCCAAAAGTCAAATATTGGATTCGCCCTAATATAGAAAACCGCATTAAAGCCGGTGAAATTAAAGCATACTTCAATAGTACCGTGGAAGAAATAAAGGCCACTGAAGTTATAATAAATACACCTGAAGGACGGATTACTTTACCCAATGATTTTGTCCTATCGATGACTGGTTATAAACCTAACTATACCCTTTTTGATAGGCTAGGATTACATATTTCCGATGATGGTCATAAAACCCCAATTCACGATGAAAAAACTCTTGAGACACCTCTGAAGGGAGTTTACGTGGCAGGGGTAATCAACGCAGGCTTACAAACTAGCAAGTTATTTATAGAGAATACGAGACAGCATTCGGCGACTATAATGGAGTCAATCTTAAAATCAATGCACTAGCGCTAAGATGGCTTAATTTTTGAGTCAAATCGGGCTCAACTGAAGTTATCACTTGTGCTACTTAAGCTCTCCTTACTCTTTTACCGCAAAATGTATGGCCTATTTCTACCCATGCATCTAATCCTATACTATTATCGGTTTGGAGAAGCAATAGAACTCTCGTTTGGAATCGTCTTGGTGATAAAAGCGGTACAATTCCTTTCGATAGGTTTGTATTATGAATACCTGGGTGCGAAAAAGCTTACTTTTTACAAAAATGTCGGCGTTTCGCCCAAATCCATCTTCTGTGTCACTTTTCTGATCGATTTTATACCCACACTACCCACCTTAAACCTATTCTAAATGAAATTAGAAGTTGATGGAGTATTTTTTGAGGTTAATGGGAAGACAATTTTATCTGACATCTATCTAGACCTTAAAGTAGGCGAAGTTGTCGGGTTACTGGGTAGAAATGGTTCAGGTAAAACAACTCTTTTTGACTTAATCTTTGGTGCCAGAAAAGCCGATGACATGTCAGTGAGAATAGATGGTAGACCTTACAAAAAACCATTTAAAAACCAACTGCTGCAATACTTACCCCAATACGGCTACCTTCCTAATTTCTTAACAATCTCTTCGGCATTCGAATTTATGGGGATCACATATAAAGCGATAGAAGGCCTCTCTGATTGTTCCCCGAAAACGAAAATCGGTCATTTATCTTTCGGTCAGAAGAGACTCGTTGAAATTCAGTTACTGCTTGAATCAAAATCGACGTTTGTCCTACTCGATGAACCATTTTCAGGGTTGTCGCCTTTGAGCATAGAAATAATAAGTGCCAAAATCGAGTCGGAAAAAGACAAAAAGGGCATCTTCATTACAGACCATATGTATGGCGAAATCCTCTCGATAAGCGATAGGCTGATGGTGATGGAATCTGGAACTTTGAAACAGATTGAAAAAGATCCTACAGCGCTTGAATTTGCTGGTTACTTATCATCAACTTAATTAGATGCAGGTCGGGCGGCTAGTATCTTTAAACTCAAGCGATCCATTTAATATTGCAACCCATACTAGGTACCTGTGGCGCAGAAACAGGATTTCCTGATAATATTTCGTCCAAGGCCATTCTCATATCCTTGCCGGTGATCGGCTTTCCATTCCCTGGTCTAGCATCGTCTAATTGGCCTCGATAAACACAATTCAAGTCTCCCTCGAAAATATAGAAATCGGGCGTACAAGCTGCATCGTAGGCCTTTGCCACTGCCTGGCTTTCATCATATAGATAGGGAAAACCATAACCTACCCTTTTGGCCTCAATTTTCATCAGGTCTGGCGCATCTTGAGGGTAGTTGACTACATCGTTTGAGCTTATGGCAATGAAAGTAACCCCTTGCTTTTCATAATCACGGGCTAAAGCCACGATCCCCTCGTCTACATGCTTTACAAAAGGACAGTGATTACAAATAAACATAATCACGGTAGCCTTATCGGATTTCAATTGATCTAAGCTTAGTGTTTTTCCAGAGATCGTATCAGGTAACTGAAAACTAGGAGCCTTTGTGCCGAGAGGCATCATATTGGAGAGCGTTCTTGCCATATCAATTCTATGCTGAGTCAAGTAAAGATGGCTGGCAAATCATAAAAGACAAAGAAGAACGTCTAAAAACGGCAATAAATCGAAGCTTCTCGACTTTAACATCCTTTAACAAATCCACCCACAAGTTTTTGTACGGCATGCACATCTAACAAGGCAAAACAGAAATTAAAAATCATAAAAATTAAAGTCATGAAAACTCAAAAGTTAAAAAGATACGGTTTTGCATTAGCGACATTATTATTCCTAGGTACTACGGCACAGGCCCAAAGATTTCAGTCTAACGATAGACCTGAGCATCCTCCGCAAGAAATGGTCAAAGGACAAAAGCCTGGTAAGGGACAAGAGCAGGGACATAAAGGCCCGAAAATTCCTAACCTGACGGAGGAGCAAAAGGAGCAACTACATTCATTTCGATTAGAAAGCGAAAAAACCTCTTTACCAATTAGAAATGAGGTGGCAGAAAAGGAAGCCAGACTAAAAACCTTAGTCACAGCCGAATCTTACAATGAAAAGGCGGTAAATAAAGTGATCGAAGAGATTAGCGAGCTTAAAACCAGTCTAATGAAGTTGAAAGTTGCCGAAGGTCAGAAAGTAAAGAGCATTCTTACAGAAGAGCAGTTGGTCATTTTTAATAATCAAATAGCTGAAGGTCCTAAACAAGGGAAGGGAAAAGATGCTGGTCAGAAAGGTGGAGCACGCAGAGGACCAAACCATGGTAGATAACAGTCACATTTCCGAATAGTCATACAATCAATTACATTAGAGTAGCCTCATTTGGAGGCTACCCTTTTTTATTTCACAAGCAACATTGTCTGATCAAGATCTAATTCTAGCACTACAACAAAGATCCGAAAATGCATTTCGGACTTTAGTCGGTCAATATCAGGATCGGGTATATAATACTTGTCTAGGACTGTTGCAGAATGCTGAAGAAGCTGAGGAAGCCGCACAGGACGTATTTATAGAAGTTTATAAATCTGTGCCCAAATTTCGTGGTGATGCAAAGCTTTCCACATGGATTTATCGGATTGCTACTACAAAATCACTTGAGGTCATCAGGAAACGTAAAACACAAAAGAGATTTGCGTTTTTACAATCACTTACCGGTGGGGATCAAGATTATGAGAACACAAAAAGTGCGACTTTTAATCATCCAGGAGTAATTCTCGAAAATAAAGAACACGCCGAAACCTTATTTAAGGCGATCAAAGAATTACCAGATAGTCAGCGCATAGCTTTCACCTTACACAAAGTAGAAGGTCTTCCTTATCAAGAAATTGCTGAGGTATTAGAAACAAGTGTTTCGTCAGTAGAATCACTCATGTTTAGGGCTAGAAAAAATTTACAGAAGAAACTTAAAAGCTATTACGAAAAAAATTTGATGACTTAGCGCAAGTTAAATCATTGAAAGGCATCTAATTTCAAAGAAACCAAGATATGAAATCAGAAAAAGACATAGAGGAAAAAATAAATTTGACATTAAATAGTCTTGAGGGGTTGGGTAAAGCAGAGGCAAGTCCGTTTTTCTATAGCAAGCTGGAAGCAAGGATGCAAGACGAGCTAACTTCTTCTATTGGCAGGTTTGCTTTTATTGGAAACCTTAGAATGAGCGTGGCTGTGCTCGGTCTGATTCTGATTTTAAATTTTGCGAGCTTATTTTTACTCAGCAGTTCAAGTCAGGATACCTTTGAAGGAGAATCAGATATATCACTTGTATCTCAGGATTATTTTTCTGGTTCTGATGACTACGATTATCTAAATAGCTACTAAGATGAATCGCTTGAAAACAAATAAATATATAGGCGGGGTAGTCATAGCATTAGCTATTTTAAACGTCGTTTTGTTATCATTTCTTTGGGTAGGGCATCAAGAGATTCAAAAAACCAGACCAGAAAATGGGCTGAAAGTCTTAGAAGAGCGACTCAATTTAACTGACGAACAAAAGGAACAAGTAAAAAGCCTCCGTGATGTTCATTTTGAAGAAATTCAAAAATTCAGAAGAGCTTCTCAAGAAGCCAGACAAGAACTCCATAACCTTTGGGGATCTGACCACTCGCAGGATAAGGTTGACGTACTGACAAAACGCTTAGGCGAATTGCAAGTATCCCAAGAAAAAGCTACCTACGATCACTTTGCTCAAATAAGAGCACTCTGTTCACCCGAACAACAAGCAACTTTTGATAAACTAATCAAAGATGTGTTGCGACAGGGTAGTCAGGGCGGTCCACGGAATGGCCAGAGGCCTTTTCCAAATGATCGAGGTCGAGGAGGCCCACCTCCGCCAAGAGACGGACGATAGACGCTAATCGGTATTTCCATAGCCAGTTTGCAAAAACTAAAAATCACAGGTTATGAAGAAGTACATATTTTTATTGAGCGTAGCGCTTATTGTTTTTAGCTGCGACAACTCTGATGAAATCACAGAAATTGAAGAAGATATTAACCAAGATATCTCAGATGTAGTAGATCTACCCAGCACATTTTTTAACTACGCCAATCCAGATTTGCCAAATCATTTCACTAATGGAGAAGTTAGAGGAATTGATAATACTCCAAACGACAATCCAGTAACAGATGAGGGAGCAACTCTTGGAAGAGTTCTCTTTTACGACAAATTGCTTTCAGCGAATAACACCATCGCGTGTGCCTCCTGCCATTTACAGGAAAACGGATTTTCAGATCCTGATGCCTTTAGCACCGGTTTTGAAGGTGGCTTAACTGGCAGAAACTCTATGGGGCTGGCTAATGCAAGATATTATGATAATGGAAGATTTTTCTGGGATGAAAGAGCTAGCTCATTAGAAGAACAAGTCTTAATGCCAATCCAAGATCAGGTGGAAATGGGCCTAACGCTCAACGAACTTGTGAGCAGAATTCAAGAGGCAGACTATTATCAACCGCTTTTTCAAGAGGCTTTCGGCACGACTGAAGTTACTACCGATAGGATCGCATCCGCCATGGCACAATTCGTCCGGTCGATGGTTTCTTTTGAAGCCAGATATGACGAGGGGCTAATTGCTGCAAATGGAAACGAAAACGCGGATTTTGGTAATTTCTCTGAGCTTGAAAACTTGGGTAAACGGCTATTTTTTAGTGCAAGAACTCAGTGTTCCAATTGTCATGAAACTGCAACTTTTAGTGGAGATGCGGCGAGAAATAATGGACTTGACGCTACGCTTACTGACTTAGGTGTAGGTGGCGACAACGGCAATAATAATGATAATGGAAAGTTCAAGGTAAACTCTTTAAGAAACATTGCCGTCACAGGGCCATTCATGCACGATGGACGATTTGGTACACTCCGAGAAGTTGTAGAATTCTACAACAACGGCATTCAAAATAGTCCCAACCTTGACAGAAGGTTAAGAGGAAATAACGGTACGCCACGCAGGATGAACCTAAATGGTCAGGAGATAGACGCTTTGATTGCTTTTTTGAATACACTTACTGATAATTCCTTCCTATCAGATGACAAGTTCAGCAATCCATTCGTTAATCAGTAAAAGCATTGTAGTTCATATACTATATATTTTGGTTGAAGAAAAGGAGTTCATACGGGACTCCTTTTTGCATTTATATGCTATCTTATAATTGTGTTAAAGTCACAAGATTTTCAAACGCTTAAGTCGCTGAGGTTGGCATTACATCAGCATCCTGAACTTTCTGGTCAGGAAAAACACACCAGCGAAACGATCTTAAATTTTCTAAACAGCTATAGTCCATCGGAAGTATTGACTAATCTGGGTGGTTATGGTCTAGCGGCAATTTGGGAAGGGAGTGAAGATGGACCAACCGTTTTAATCAGGGCAGAATTAGATGCCTTACCGATTCAAGAGTCTAACTCATTTGCACATCGATCGACAAAAAAAGATGTATCGCATAAATGCGGTCATGATGGCCATATGGCGATCCTATGCGGTCTTGCTATGCAATTTCAAGCATCACCTTTATCAAAAGGACGCATGGTATTACTCTTTCAACCGGCCGAAGAAACTGGACAAGGTGCAAAAGCAGTGATAGCCGATGAAAAATTTAGAAATATCAACCCAGACTTTGCTTTTGCACTGCACAATCTTCCCAAGCACGATATGGGCACAGTTTATTGTAAAAATGGCTCCTTCTGTGCGGCGTCTACTGGGTTAAAAATCGTTTATCAAGGAAAAACAGCCCACGCAAGTCAACCCGAAACAGGTAATAATCCAGCTGTGGCTGCCGCTCAATTGGTCCATTGCTTGGAGCGCATCATTGAAACAAATGATTTTACCAAAAAGACCTTAATCACCCTCACTCATGCCCAAATAGGAGAAAAAAGTTTTGGGGTTTCGGCGGGTCGTGCGGAGACTTGGCTCACTTTGCGAGCTTTCGAAAAGCACGATTTCGATTTATTGCTCACCCTGGTTACACGAGAAGCCGAACTGATTGGGAAACGGTATGGGCTTGATGTATCATTGAGCCATCATGAGTCCTTTGAAGTCACCGAAAATGATTATCAAAGTGTCGAAATGGTTAAAAAGGCAGCTTTGAATCTCGCCATTCGTTA
Organism: Roseivirga misakiensis; assembly: GCF_001747105.1. Lineage (NCBI taxonomy): Bacteria > Pseudomonadati > Bacteroidota > Cytophagia > Cytophagales > Roseivirgaceae > Roseivirga > Roseivirga misakiensis. Next base: position 106,242 of record NZ_MDGQ01000004.1, read on the forward strand.
TGTTGAGATGACAGAGCCGAACCCTTGGTCGGAAGACTTTGGATGCTACCTCCAAAACTGCCAAGGCGCGATATTTGGGCTGGGTTCTGGTCACGAAACACCAGATTTACATAATCCTGATTATGATTTCCCTGATGAGTTAATCGAACAGGGTGTTCGCATGTTCTGGCAATTACTAAATGATATTACTTCAACTTGATCAGTCTGGCTAAAACAAAAAAGCCGTACCCAAAATGGATACGGCTTTAGTATACTATATGTAATCATCTACTTATCTGTAGAATCTTCTTCCTTCTTCTTTTTAGAACCTCTTTTCTTTTTCACTTTTAGCGTCAGTTGATCTGACTTTCCATCGTGATCAGCATTCAAGGTATCTCCTTCATTGATATCTCCCTTCAGAATTTCTTCAGCGATCTGGTCTTCCAGATATTTCTGAATTGCTCTGTTCAATGGTCTTGCCCCGTATTGCGGGTCAAAGCCTTTGTCGGACAAGAAATCTTTGGCTTTATCGGTCAAAGTAACTTTATAGCCCATTGCCTCCACGCGATCAAGAAGCTTACCAAGTGAAATGTCAATAATTTTATGGATATCTTCTCTTCCTAACGAGTTGAAAATAATCACATCATCTAAACGATTTAGGAATTCAGGGCTGAAAGTCTTCTTTAAAGCCTTCTGAATTGTATCCTTCATCATTTGTTCTTCACCGTCGCGCTTAGTTTGCGTACTGAATCCGATACCTGAACCGAAATCTTTCAAGTCACGTACCCCGATGTTCGAAGTCATGATAATGATCGTATTTCTAAAGTCAACTCTTCTACCCAAACCATCGGTTAGGATACCATCATCCAATACCTGTAACAAAATATTGAATACATCTGGGTGAGCCTTCTCAATCTCATCTAGTAATACGACAGAATAAGGCTTTCTTCTTACTTTTTCGGTGAGCTGACCGCCTTCTTCATAACCTACATATCCCGGAGGCGCTCCTACCAATCTCGATACAGAGAATTTCTCCATATACTCACTCATATCAATTCTCACAAGAGAATCTTCTTTATCGAATAGATAGGTTGAAAGCACTTTGGCTAATTCTGTTTTCCCGACACCAGTTGGCCCAAGGAAAACGAATGTTCCAATTGGTTTTGCTGGATCTTTTAACCCAACTCGTGTTCTTTGAATCGCCTTAGTCAATTTGGCAATGGCTTCATCCTGACCGATTACTCTACCATTTAGTTGCTCACCCATGCCAACAAGTTTGGCTTGTTCTTTTTGTGCGACACGCTTCGTAGGAATCCCAGTCATCATTGCAATTACCTCTGCCACGTTATCTTCGTCAACAGTATATCGCTTCAGCTTACTTTCCTCTTCCCACTTAGCCTTGGCAGTACTCAATTGATCTATCAGCTTTTTCTCACTGTCTCTTAACTGAGCTGCTTCTTCATACTTTTGGCTTTTCACCACACGATTCTTCTCTTTCTTGATATCCTCGATGGCCTCTTCCAGCTTAACAATTTCGTCTGGAACGTGGATATTGTTGATATGAACTCTAGCTCCCGCCTCATCCAAAACATCGATCGCCTTGTCTGGTAAAAATCGATCAGAAATGTATCGATCAGAAAGTTTCACACAGGACTCAATGGCGTCAGCAGTATAGCTTACGTGGTGGTGTTCCTCGTACTTTTCCTTAATATTTTCAAGAATTTGAACGGTTTCCTCTGGTGTAGTCGGATCGACCATTACCTGCTGGAACCTTCTCGCTAAAGCACCATCCTTTTCGATATACTGTCTGTATTCATCCAAAGTAGTCGCACCAATACATTGAATTTCGCCCCTAGCTAGTGCTGGTTTGAACATATTTGAAGCATCGAGTGACCCTGATGCGCCACCAGCACCTACAATGGTGTGAAGCTCGTCAATAAAGAGAATAACTTCTGGCGATTTCTCAAGTTCATTCATGACCGCTTTCATGCGCTCCTCGAACTGACCTCTATACTTAGTACCAGCTACTAAAGAAGCTAAATCAAGCGTCACTACTCTTTTTCCAAAAAGGACACGAGATACTTTCTTTTGGATAATGCGTAAAGCCAAACCTTCAGCAATTGCACTTTTACCCACACCTGGTTCACCGATTAGGATTGGGTTATTCTTTTTACGACGTGAAAGAATTTGTCCAACACGCTCAATTTCTTTTTCTCGTCCAACGATCGGGTCGAGTTTACCATCCTCAGCATATTTAGTCAGGTCTCTACCGAAATTATCTAAAACAGGTGTTCTAGATTTCTCTCCACCTTTGCCTGAAGGCCTATCCGATCCCCCGCCTGAGCCGCCACTACTTCCAAACATTTTAGAAGAATCACCTTCTGGATCATCTGTATCTGAAGAGGCTAATGGGTTGTCAGTCTGGTATTCTAGCATTTCTTTTACTACTTCATAGTTTACGTCAAATTTCTCGAGAATCTGTGTGGCAATATTATCCTCATCCCTCAAAATGGAGAGTAATAAGTGCTCAGTTCCAATCAATTGACTTTTAAAAATTTTTGCTTCTAAATAGGTGATTTTTAGCACCTTTTCAGATTGTCTGGTTAAAGGAATATTGGCCAAGTTCTTCACATTGTGATTAGCCGTTCCTTTTGTTGCGCGTTCTATTGCTTCTCTAAGTTCTTCTAAAGAAGTACCTAGTTTTTTTAGGATGCTTACAGCAACACCTTCTCCTTCACGAATCATCCCTAGTAAAAGATGTTCGGTCCCGATGTAGTCATGCCCCAAACGAAGGGCTTCTTCCCTACTTAATGAGATAACTTCCTTTACTCTATTTGAAAATTTTGCTTCCATTTATTGCCTTTCTCAGTGACCCAAATTAAGCATTAAGCCACAATTTCAATATAACAAGATTATATCTTATGATCTACTAGAAACGTAATCAAAAACCTATTTGTTCACTAATCCAGCACCTGACTGATATAAAATATCCAATGCGTCGGGGCCAGTACAAAACAGCAAATCTAAGATGCTCACGTTGGGTACAAAGTCTTTGCCAAAGATCTGATGGTAAGGTTCTGGCCGAAACCATGCCAAGGTGTCCAGTGATTTTTTAGGATGGATGAGCGATCTCATGTCCATAATGTCATCTGAAGGCGATTTCTGGTACATATCAGTCTTCACAATCTCTACCTTTGTTCTCAGTAGTTTAAGACATAATGTCAGGAGCGTCTGATTAAAGTCAAAGAGCCTTTCGGGTGTCCTTTCGAACTCATCCTTGATATACTCTCCGTAAAAATCAAAAAACGGTGCTTTTCCATAAGCCGATTGAATAGCACGCCAGTGATTGTTCATCCACTTTTGCTTGTAGTCTATAGCCAAATCTGTAATTAAGATTTTTCGCCCACCGTGATGAACCGGTATACTTAGCGACTGGACTTTATTTGCCCCGACGATATGGCATCTATTTCTATAAGACTGCTTTTCAAAATGCTCTTGGGTTTCTAGAAAAACGACATCTGCCCGAACTATTAGGGAGAAATAAGCAATTGAAGGAAGGTACTGTGATTCTATTAATACTTTCATCAAAGCAAATCATCAAAGTCGCCCAACCCAGACCGAACGAGTTCAAGTTCATCATGAGAACAATCGACAACGGTAGACCCGACGTTGCCACCGTAGCCACCATCAATCACAACATCCACCAAGTTGCGATACTTTTCAAAGATCAATTCTGGGTCGGTTGAATACTCCAGCACTTCATCCTCATCATGAATAGAGGTTGTGATGATAGGATTGCCCAAATGCCTGACGATCTCTCGGGGAATATTATTATCGGGCACACGAATACCCACGGTTTTCTTTTTAGCATTCAGCACTTTTGGCACTTTATTACTGGCGTTCAATATAAATGTGAATGGACCTGGCAAAACCTTTTTCATCACCTTAAATATTGGAGTGCTCAATCTTTTCGTGTAAGCTGAAATTTCGCTTAAGTCGTAGCAGATAAATGATAAAGCCTGTGGTTTGGTGTTTTTGATTTGACAGACTCTTTGAACAGCCTTCACATTACCAAAATCGCATCCAATTCCATAGACAGTATCGGTGGGGTAAATGATCACACCACCCGACCGCAATACATCGACGATCTTATCTATTTTATCGATCTCAGGATTTTCCTCGTAAAGCTTGATGAATTCTGCTTCCATGACAATGACTAGACATCGAAGTTATGACAAATTGACTATTTTTGTGCCCTTATGCAGAAAAGAAAGCGTTTTATGATCGGTTTGGTGATCTTCTCGGTGATCCTCACCTCCTTCTCGTTCTACTTCTATCAAGTATTCTACGGCAGTAATATTCTGAGAGAAGGATCGGCGACGGCGATCTTAATTGACAATGACGATACCTTCGATTCGCTTCGCAATAAAGCATACGATCGTAAAATAGTAGACGATATTTTATCCTTTAGTTTCGTATCGAAAGTTTTAGGTTATCAAGACAACATAAAGCCTGGTTTATACCTTTTTGAACCCGAAATGACAAACCTAGCCATCGTTCGTAGACTGAGAGCTGGTGATCAGATACCGATTGACCTCACTTTTAACAACATTCGCTTTAAAGAACAGCTTGCCGATAAAATTGCGGAAAGTACCGGAATCAATAGATCGGAATTCTTATCGCTATTGAATAATGAGGCATATATCAATGAGCTAGGGTTTACCAAAGAGACGATCATGGCCATGTTCATCCCTAACACTTATGAGGTTTACTGGACCATATCAGCAAAAGGTCTTTTTTCTCGAATGCAAAAGGAGTTCGAGAAATTCTGGAATGCCGATAGAAAAGCGAAAGCTGAAGCTTTGGGGCTGACACCAGTAGAGGTGTCGACTTTAGCAGCTATTGTTCAAGACGAGTGCTCTATTCAAAGTGAAAGCCCTAAAATAGCAGGACTTTACGTAAACAGAATCAAGGAAAATATGCTCCTACAGGCTGACCCGACGGTTAAATTTGCGCTAGGAGATTTTACTATCCAACGTGTATTGACTGCCGATACTAGAATTGATAGCCCATACAACACTTATAAGTATCGAGGACTTCCTCCTGGGCCGATTAACTTACCAACCATCAAGTCCTTGGATGCGGTTCTGAATTACGAAAAGCATGACTATCTTTATATGTGTGCCAAAGAGGATTTCTCTGGTTATCACCGTTTTGCTAAAACGTTGACAGAACACAATAGAAACGCACGTCTTTTTCAACAAGAGATGAATAGAAGAAAGATATATCGCTAACTATGTATAGTGCCTCTACCCAAATTAGGGTAAGATATGCCGAAACTGACCAAATGTCTTATGTATACTATGGCAACTATGCCATGTACTATGAGGTGGGCAGGGTTGAAGCGTTGCGCCAATTGGGGTTTGAGTATAAAAGGTTAGAAGAACAAGGGGTCATGATGCCTGTTCATGACCTTGAATGTAAATACCTAGCGCCCGCCAAATACGATGAGCTACTGACTGTGAAGGTCATCATCAAAGAGTTACCAAAAGTCAGAATGATCTTTGAGTATGAAGTCAGCAATGAAGTGGGCGAATTGGTAAACCGCGGTAAAACAACGTTGGTTTTTATTAACATGGAAACGAACCGTCCGTGTAGAGCTCCAGAGGAATTAACTGATGTCTTAATGCCTTATTTCAAATGAAACGGAAATTTCTAGCACTCATACTAGAAAACCCGCTTTACTTAAAGCTAGTAGACCTTTTACAACATATAAAAGTTGGGAAAGCCAAGGTTGGTCTATACGACGCTATAATGATTTTTATACAGAAGCTGAGTAACGATAGGTTATTAGCCCGAGCCAATGGCGTGGCGTTTAGTTTTACTATGGCCATATTTCCAGCTATTATATTCTTATTTACCTTAACGCCTTACATACAGAATTTCTTCCCAGACGTCACAAATGATGAAATCATTGGTTTTCTGGAAAACATACTACCCGAAAACTTATACGCTGCTGCCGATTCTACAATTCATGACATTATCAATAAACAACGTGGTGGATTACTCTCCTTTGGTTTTGTGCTAACGTTGATTTTATCTACCAATGGCATGAATTCGCTCATGAGTGCCTTCAATGCCAGCTATAAGACCAAAGAAACGCGTGGTTTTTTAAAAATGAGATTTATTGCCACTGTTCTAATATTCATTTTAGCCTTATCGGTTTTAATCTCTGTAGGCTTACTAGTGGTTGGTCAACAGCTTCTTGAAAGCAACAGTGCAAGGGAGCTCATTCAGGAGAAAATTTCGATTGATATACTGATCGTTCTCCGATTTCTGGCCTTATATATTGTCTTTCAAGTAGCTATTTCGAGCATCTATTACTTAGCGCCAGCCGTACATAAAAGGTGGCACTTTATGAGTGTTGGTTCAGTTTTTTCAACCTTCGCCATTATCATCGCTTTTTTCGGTTTCTCCTTCTATATCAACAATTTTGGTACTTATAACCGCCTTTACGGATCTATTGGAGTACTATTGGTATTAATGGTGCTGTTGTTTATAATTTCCCTAATTCTATTGGTGGGATTCGAAATGAATGCGGCTTTCGACAAAGCGAAAACGAAAAAATTAGAGATAGAAAAAATTTAATTGAGCCCTACGGCTTGCACAAAAAAAAAGTCCCATTATCTTTGCAGACCCAAACGGAAGATCACACACAGAGGCGTGGCAGAGTGGTCGAATGCGGTGGTCTTGAAAACCATTGTACCGCGAGGTACCGGGGGTTCGAATCCCTCCGCCTCTGCATATAAAGAATGGTCCGTTCGTCTAGGGGTTAGGACGCCAGGTTTTCATCCTGGTAACAGGGGTTCGATTCCCCTACGGACTACTTTAAGGAGCTCAGCTTAATGCTGAGCTTTTTTTATGTCCTATGGGGGCTTACACTACAGGCTGGCCCTTCGCTATATTCTTCCGCTGGAAGAATCTTTAACGCTTAGTCCTCCTACGGACTACTTTAAGGAGCTCAGCTTAATGCTGAGCTTTTTTTATGTCCTATGGGGGCTTACACTACAGGCTGGCCCTTCGCTATATTCTTCCGCTGGAAGAATCTTTAACGCTTAGTCCTCCTACGGACTACTTTAAGGAGCTCAGCTTTATGCTGAGCTTTTTTTTGTGCCCTAGGGGGCTTACCCTCCAGGCTGGCCCTTCGCTATATTCTTCCGCTGGAAGAATCTTTAACGCTTAGTCCTCCTACGGACTACTTTAAATGAGCTCAGCTTAATGCTGAGCTTTTTTTATGTCCTATGGGGGCTTACACTACAGGCTGGCCCTTCGCTATATTCTTCCGCTGGAAGAATCTTTAACGCTTAGTCCTCCTACGGACTACTTTAAATGAGCTCAGCTTAATGCTGAGCTTTTTTTATGCCCTTAGCGAAAAAACATTTAAGAGTAAAAAGTAAATGCTCCACCTACACCCAAAAAGGAAGTAAATGGAGCATCATTAGTAAATAAATATCCGTTGAAAGATCTATTGTTTCTCGCTATAAATCGTCTTGAGCTTATTCAGAAGTGCTTCCCCCTTTAAGTTCTTCTCGATTACTTTCCCACTCGGGTCAACCAAAAAGTTTGTTGGGATAAGGAGTACATTATAATCTGTCGATGTTTGCTGAACATTATTATCTATTACATCTTTCCAGATGATACCGTCCTTCTTTGAAGCTTTGGCCCAAGGCTCTTTATTGACATCTGTTGACACACTTATAATTTCAAACCCCTTCTTACTATAATCTTTATAGATAGGGACTAAATTTCTGTTCTCGACTCTGCACGGCCCGCACCAACTAGCCCAAAAATCTATAAGAACATATTGGCCTTTAAAATCAGACAGTTTGACCTTATCACCTGCCAAACTTGTTAACTCAAAGTCAGGTGCTATTTTACCTATTTTGACTTGATTTGCATTAATCCTAGCTTCTATAGACTTGGCTAACGGAAGTTTTTTCAAACCCTCATCAATTACCTGAAAGTATTTCGCAACTTCTCTAGGCTTCATCAAAGGCATAGCATTGCGTAAGCTTACCAAGCTGTAATAGTCAGATGGGTTTTCTTCTAGTAATTTCAATGCAATTTCATGAGGCTTCCAATTCACTTTTTGCACTTCAGCTGTGATTGAATCAAATTCTGCTGATTTTGGATCTCTCTGATATGCTTCCAGCTGTTTTGCTAATAATACATCTGCTTCTCTATAGAATGGTTCTACCATATCCATATGGTCTCTATACTGACGCAGTACCGGACCACCCTCTATTTTGCTGTATTTCACTTCACCTTTTTCGCCAATTATTTCAATGTCTTTATCCTCTATATAGAAGACTGTAAATTCATTTTGGTGAAGTTCAACTTCCAGATTTTCAATGTAAAGCCCTACTAAAAGCGTATCTCTTGTATTTGTAGTAATACTAAATTTTTCATTTTTGAAAACGGCCGTCGCCAAGACCTTACCCGTTGAACCATGGGCTAGGGTCACTTTCGTGTTATCCGCAAAACCTTTGATAGTACCTTTAATGGTTATCTCTTTTGCTTGATCGTTTGAGGAAGACAGGCGGCCTTCAACGATAACACCTTGACCATACGATATTGAGATTAACGAAAAGATTAAAGCAATGAATATGAATAACTTCTTTTTCATGATCGTCTTTTTATTGGAATTGTTTGAACAAATTTTGAATGGTGATTTGAAGAAGAAATCACTCGTGTCTTAATGCATGTACAGGATTTCTGTTAGCGGCATTATAGGATTGGCCGATTACTGTTAAAACTGCCAGCATCATTGCCACAGAACCTGCCCCTACAAAGAGCCACCAAGTGAGTGGTGTTCTATTGGCAAAGTTTGAGAGCCATTCTACCATGGCATACCAAGAAATAGGCAGTGCAATTAAAAATGCTAGAGATACCCACTTTATGAAATTACCACTGAGAAGCCTCATTATCTGAAAAGTACTGGCGCCCGTAACCTTTCTGATACCAATTTCCTTTGTGCGCTTTTGGGTATCGTAAATCGCAAAAGTAAAAAGGCCGATAGAACTAAGAATTATGGCAACTACAGTGAATAACAAGAAGATTTGAGATTGCTTTTTTTCATAGTTGTAATGATTGTTGATGGTATCGTCTAGAATGGTATAAGAGAAAAACTTTCCTGGATATAAATCCTGAAATACGGACGTTATCTCTTGGGTAGTTTTCTCAAAATTCAACTCATTAATCTTAAAGGTGAATTCCGCTGATGATTCGCCTCCATCAAGCCATAAAACCAAAGGTTCGATTTTTCTGGATAGATGTTCGTAATGAAAGTCTTTCACCACACCAATGATCTCCCATGGTTCATTTTGACCACTCAGTGGACCAGATCCGTTGAGCCGAGCACCATTAACGCTTTCAATTCCCCAGTATTTCATAGCCGCTTCGTTTACTACCACCCTTTTAGTCATATAATTATCTAGAGAATCGGTAAAGAATCTACCCTCTACTAATTCTATCCCAAGTGTATTTACCAAGCCAGCATCTACATGTAGCATGCTTATCTGCTCAAATTCAAATTCACTATTCGCTAATTTCCAGAGATAGTCATTGATCTCTTTGTTCATCGGTAGCCTTGATTGAGTAAAGCTTTCTATACCTGGTATTGCTGACAATTGGTCCTTGAAGCTCTCATACTTTTGTTCTTGACTTTGAAGCCTTTTACTAAAATCCTCGTGGTCGCCTTGGAATACAACCAGATCAAAGACCTTGGCGCTAATCACATTTGAAGAATCAAACCCAAGCTCTTTGTTTTGCATGAACTTGAACTGTTTAAATACCACTCCAGTGGCCATTATCAAAATGATAGATAGTGTGTACTGTATAGTTGTGAGTATTTTGCCCGAATAGACTTTTTTAGATTGGATTGTTCCATCAATCAGACTTTTATTCGATTGAAAGCTCCTTGGCCGAAGTAAGGAAAGGATTGAAGCGATCAAGATGAAAATGATACAGCCAAGCGCGATTATTCCAAGTTCTTCATACCATCGAAAATGCAGCGTGAGATTAAGGAAAGAAGAGTATTTTTTCGCTACCAGCTCAAAGAGTCCAAAAGTTATGAGGGTACTCGCCAAGAAATAGATAAATCTGGATGTAGCAACCTCTAAATAGTTATCTACTTTTCTGGCACCATGAATCTGCTTGATTGCATTCGACTTACCCTGCGACAACAAGAAAGTCATTTGCATGTTTGTGAAGTTGAGACAACTGATAATCAGTATAATACCAGCCACCAACAACATGACTTGGATGTAAAACAAGTCACCTGTTTTTGAGAATAGGATATAATTCAATGGCTGTTCAAAGTAGTTATCACTAAATGCCGCTACTGAAAAATTATATCTCCTTAACTGACGGTTACCCTCCTTAATTTCTTTCAGTTTATCATTAAAATCGGCTTTGTCGAATGTGTTATTGGTCAAAAGCATGTTGATACCGCCAATGGCCCAAAGTTCTTGCGAATGTCTTGGAATTACATAGTCAAAATTGATCGTACTATTAGAAGGAATATCCTCCATAATGGCGGCTACTTGATATAGCCCATACTGCCCCACTTTTACAGGTTTACCAATGGGGTCAACATCATTAAAAATTTTCGTGGCAAATGAGGCTGTGAGAATAATATCGGTAGGATTCTGCAAAGGTTTATATTCATCTCCAACCTGTAGTTTAAAATCAAATATTTCAAAAAACACACTGTCGGTAACAATGCCTACAGTTCGATAGTCAACATTATCATATTCAATAGCCGTACGTTCTGGACGAATAGAAATTATGGTTGTGGTTTTTTCTATTTCAGGAAATTGACTGTAGTCTACATTCAAGAATTCTGCTAGATCAAATGGCCGTAAATTATCATTGGCACTTTGCTGAATAACAGGCATATAGATCTTATCGTAGTTGGAGTGAAACTGATCCGTAGTAAGTTCAGACTCAACCCATAAAAAAATCATGAAGCTACTGAGCACACCTAAAACCAAACTAGTCAAGCTGGCCAGCGTAATCAGTGTATTCTTTCTTAATAATCGGCTGCTGTATTTATAATGCATCCCTAACGAACTGAAAGGCATTTTCTGACTTGAGTTTAGTGACCTTACAATCCCTGGCCTGAATAATAGAAGTATATCCATATTCAGTTTTCGCTTAGCGTATCGTTCATTACGTCGCTCCGATCGGGCTGCATATCGCTCAAATAGATCTCCCTCAATATCATCTACATATTCAGGATCGCAGAACCACCTGAAGAATTTGAGCAATCTGGAAGTTGGGTTAGTATCTTTCACCTTTTCGCCTTATTTCCCAACATATTGAAGCGCGACATCAGGGATAGCATCCCATAGCTGCATCCTTTGTTCCCTTGTTTGTCTAATGGTATTTTTACCAAGGTGAGTTACCGAATAGTACCGCTTCTTTCGACCACCTCTTACTGCGGAACTTTCTCCAAGTTCAGATTGTAAATAGCCCTTTTTCTCTAGGCGCTTTAATACTACCTGCAATGCTCCAAGGCTTACTCCTCTTTCAAGCCTTTTTTCTATTTCCTCAATAATCGAAAACCCATAAGCGTTTCCGTGCAGGATAGCGACCGTCAGCATGACGATTTCTTCGAATTCTCCTAAGTGATGTTTTCCCATAATTTTCTTTATACCTTAAATGTAGTTTAAATAGTTTCAAACATGCAAGACTTTTCTACCTTATTTGTAGTATTAATCGAAAAATGTCGAATTTAGGGCTTAATAAAGGCTAACATCAACCAAGAATTTTGTTCGAATACGATCGAATGGCTGACCGCAAGCGTTCAGAATTCAATTGATTTGGACATGTTATTTATTATAAACCGTTACTGAAGGCGCTCAATGAAGATTTACTATTTTGGTACTTTGTTTGAATAAGAGCAACAAGCGTTGGCAAAAATCTTTACATGCTTAAGAACTACTTCAAAATTGCATTTCGGAACCTAGTCAAAAGAAAAGTCACCACTTTTGTAAACCTTGTTGGCCTGGGCATCGGCATTACGCTTACAATTCTCCTTATTCTCTACGCTAACTACGAACTGGAGTACGACACTTTCCATAAATCACCAGAAAATACTTATCGGCTTTTAAGAACCGAAGACCTCGGAGACAATAGTCAAATTGTGGCCAAGACAAATCCAAGAATTATGCTTTCTGTAAAGGAGGAGTTTTCTGAGATTGTAAATACCACGCTCATTTTTAAGCATTGGGATATTCCGTTACTCGGTGATGTTGATAATGGTTTCTATGAGGAAGATTTCATTTTTGCAGACTCGTCCTTTTTCGATGTCTTCGGGTACGAATTAATAATGGGTGATGTAGAAACCGCCTTGGTTGAACCAAACTCAATCATTCTGACGGAAACTATGGCCGAAAAGTACTTTGGTGCAGAAAACCCAATTGGTCGAACCATCAGATACCAGCTCCAATATAGTTTAAAGGTTACTGGTGTGGTAAAAGATAAAGGTAAGATTGGCTCGCATTTCGACTTTGACTTTTTGGCCTCTATGCCGACTTTACGGCAGGTGATGAACTATAGCATACTCAGCGGTAGCTACAATGGTTTCTACAGTTATATACAACTCCTACCCGGTACGGATATCAATACATTTAACCAGAAATATCAGCTTTGGCTTGCAGATCGATTCCCTGATGAAAGAATAGACTTTCAACCACTCCTAGATATCCATTTACATTCATCCGCAATTTCTGAAATAGAACCCCAAAGCGATATCCTTTTTGTTCGGGTCGTATTGATTATTGCGATCGTCGTGATCATTTTAGCCACTATAAACTATATAAACTCTGCTGTTTCAACCTCTATTGAGCGATTAAAGGAAATGGGAGTCAGGATGGTTTCGGGAGCTTTTGGCCCTCAAATACACCTGCAGTTTATCTTTGAATCTATTCTTACAATCGGTATTGCCATTATTGCGGCCTTTTTCGCACTGTATTTTCTTATTCGGCCTTTCAACGAATTACTCGAAACCAACTTGGTCTTGGACCCATTCAGTCAATGGGATGTTTGGCTAATAATTGCAGGACTTATCCTTACCACTGCCATTATTTCTGGAATTGCGCCTGCAGTCGTTATTCTTAGAATGAAACTTACCGATGTATTGCTCAATGTAGTTACGATCGGCAAAATTGGGTACCTAAGAAAAGGACTCATGGTGTTTCAATTCGTAATCTCCGTTATCCTGATCGTCGGTGCCTTTACCATTAACAGGCAAGCAGCTTATGTAAAAACAAAAGACCTTGGCTTTGATCGTGAAGGCGTAATGGTGATCCCTATCCGCGATATGGGAATTCATACTCGTTTCGAAAGTTTTAAAGACAAAGCACTTTCAGTAGCTGGTGTAACCTCAGTTTCTAGGGGGAATTCAATTCCAGGAAGACCGTATGGTTCCGAGTATTACAGACCCGATCCTGCGAGTCCTGACTCCATATTGATGAATATTGCCGAAATAGGTGATGATTACTTTGAAACACTTGGCATTAGACTCTTAACGGGAATTGAATTTGAGTTTTTGAAAAGTACCGATATCAAGCCGATAGTTGTCAATCAAACCGTTATTTCAGCCTTTGAGCTAGACAACCCAACTGACGCGCTGGGAAGAAACATCTTTAATATGGGTAAAAAGTATACGATCGTTGGCGTGGTTCAGGACTTTAATTACGAAACACTTCACAACCGTATTCAACCACTCGTTATTCACCCAGGAGAAGCTATGGAAGATTTTATGGTTGTTCGCTACGCAGGATCAATCGCCGAAAATGTTTCTAGTCGGATAGCCGATTATTGGTATCTAAACTCTTATGAACAGCCATTTCGACAATCCAGCCTTACAGAAGATATGGCCACCTTATATAAGGGAGAAAAAGTCTGGGGCGATATTGGAAATATTTCTATGCTGGCCTCCATCGTGATCGGTGCACTGGGCGTTTTTGGCCTTGTTTCATTGGTAGTTCAAAAAAGGTTCAAGGAAATGGGGCTGAGAAAAGTATTTGGTGCCTCACACCAAAATATTATCGGCATTATCTACAGTGAATTCTTTTCTATTCTTGGCCTGACTTTACTGGTGTCAGTACCCAGTGGATATTACCTCTCGCAGTTATGGTTGCAAGATTTTGCCTACCGAATCAATGTACCCGTAGATGCCTTCGTTTTTGCCTTGGCCCTACTTGCTTCTGTGACTTGCCTAGCAGTTTTATTCCATACTTTACGGGCACTTTCTAAAAACCCGATCAATGCTTTGAGCGATTAAAGTAGGGTTTAAATCAATCCAAGCGTACTATTTACGTCAGAGGTATAAGTCACTAATTTTCTTTTTGAATTTTTAAGTTTTTTTAGCCTAATGCCTTGGATAATGCAATCGATTGCATAATTTTGCGTCAGACGAAACGAAAGAATAAGACTGACAGTTTTTTAAACGTTAGATTTTCAAAGTAATAAAGTAATGGAGGAGTTAAAGACAGCTCGTGTATCGAATGAATCTGCTAAAGAGGTTAAAACGCATTCGAGCATTGGCAGCAATTCACACGGTTCCCGGAATTTCAATCACCAGCGCGTTTCAGTGAGAGATATTATAGAGAACCATTACCGTAAAGGTAAGTAGGAGAACGCCCCGCAAGGGGCGTTTTTTTTTGCTCTCCACATTATGTGTGCTTAATGGTGTCTCTTCGCGCTGACAAGACCAGTATTCTCTTTCCAGGTTTTTCCATTATCCCATGACCAATGGGCACTCCATTCGAAACTATCTTCGGTCTTTGTTTTAAATACTATCTTCTGTAAGATCATATTTCCATTCATATCAGTGGTTTCCATTTGCCCTTCCAAATGTCCTACACCAACAAATTTTGCTGTCATTAACCATGTAGCGGATCTTGGTTGATTTATTGGAATGTAAGTCATATGCCATTCCTTATTAACCACATCATATCCTCTGATCGCTGGCCCGTTAGTAGTTCCTGCATAAGAAAGCGGTGTACCAAGAAAGTCATCTTCAACACCGTAGCCATCATAACCGTAAGCGATAGTCCAGTCTCCTGTAAAAGCTGATTTATTCACGCCTGCTGTGTCCAACCACCAACTTGCATTGGCATCCCACCGCCCTAAGAAAGGAACCCAGTCTAAATTCTCCATTCTAGCCATTGGGTTTAAACCTGGGGGTAACCCATCGTACATTTCTCCAAACCTCACGCGGCTCTCCCAAAACTTGTTAGCACGGGTCAGAACTGCTTCTTGATCCCCAGCCTCGAATATTTGTTTAAAGTCTTGCCTAGGACTCTTCGCAAAAAAGTAGAGCTTACCATTTATTATTTTGAAATTCTGAGGATCGGATTTAAGCCGAGTAGGCGGAAAACCACCTGCCTCATCTATACCCATGATGTACGTACACCAACCACCGAATGCTGGCAAGTATTTTTCAGGGTCTTTTTCGAAAACAGCTTGATTAGCTTCAGTCGTAAATTGATAAACAACCTCCTTATATATAGACTGAAAGGATTTAGAACCAGCGACCGCCTTGTCATCCGAATGGTAGGCAACTACATCATTTCCAGACGCGGCTAGATTATTTTCATCGATATTATAATACCAACGAGGACCTGATTGTGCATTCAACAACATTGTTGAAGCGTAAAATACGAACAGAAGTATGATTGAAGATTTAAGAATTCGTTTCATCAGTTTTTTCGTCAATTATACTGATGTCAATTCCTAAAAAAGGCCTTCAGGCGAGCCTATGGGTAAACTATGATCATTATTTACTTAATAAAGCGTTTGTCGCCCCCATATTCGAGGCAAAATATTGACTGGGTGTTTGACCCTTTGACTTCTTAAATGCCTTATTAAAATTTGCCTTAGTATTAAATCCAACTTCTGTGGCAATTCCAATGAATGTAAGGTGACCAAAGTCATCGCTTTCTACGCGTCTTATAAATTCGTTGATCCGATATTCATTTACCCACTCTGCGAAACCTTTGTTAAAGGCTCTGTTAATCACTTCACTCAATTGAGTTTTGTTGAGGTTTACTTCTTTACCCAATTTCTCAAGGGTCAGAGTAGAGTCTAAAAAGAACGCTTCTTCTTTCATGGCGCTTTCCAGTTTATACGACCATTTATTTAACTCAACATCGGTAAGACTAGACTTTGAATATTTTGTTTCCAATAGCGGCTTACTAAAAACTGTGGTGCTGGTAAGGGCTTGGTAAGATATTGCTATCGCGCCTGATGACAGTAAGAGAAAAGCTATCTGATAACCGTAATTCGTTATCCAATAATATTCTGGCCAAAACGTAGCAACTAAAAATGTAGCTAACCAGCAGAAAATTATAATGGCATTAAACACCAAAACGGTTTTTAAAATACCATATGAATCCTTTTTCGCGCTCCTGTTCATCCATGCTTTAAATGCAAAAACCAAGTAGGCGACGCTACTTAATATACTCACTACATAGAAGAGCGTGTAAAAAGAATTATTCACTCCACTTCCTTCCAATTCTATAACCTCTGCTGCAGTGAAAGGAAGTACTTTTAAACTATAGCGGATTAAAAATAATACAGCAGGTAAAAAATGGAGCCAATAATACCTGTGATCGATTCTGAGCTTTAAAGCAGACCTGACAAATCCATAGAAAATCGGTCCAAATAATAGAATGGTAACGTCGCTCAATAATAACCATTTGACCCATTCCGAATAGAATGCGGGGGAGTACCCTAATCGCAATACTAAGCCAACGGAAATAAGCAAAAGCAACGATAGCAAGAAACCGTGTTCCCTTCTATACTTCTTGATCAGTACAATACTCAAGAGCAAAGACTGTGTTAAGCCAATAAGGAGCGTTATAGAAAACCAGTTCAATTTCAGGTGTCTTTTATCCTCCTACACAGTTTTCCTTTCGGTTGGTGTCCACTAGGTGAAAAACCTTCCACCCTTGCTCGGTTCTGAAAAGTTGAAAAATATTAACTCCACAATGAGAGAACTTCTCGCCAAGATAGAACTTAAAGGGAACCCAAGCCGATGCCATATCACCATCAATTTGAATCGGCCCAAACACAATGCGTTCATCCCAGACTAGGTCATGCGGTGTTCCTACTGCTTTTAAGAAATTCTTAAAGTCATTGTTGACGACTCGAGAACCATTTGGGGATACTTTCTGAACTCTTTGAAAAATGACTTTATCGGTAAAAACAGAATGCACCATTGCGCTATCTCCCGCCCGCATGCCGTCGAACATGGTCATAATGGCCTTTTTGATATCGGCTGCATCGTCTTGAGCTTGTGCCTTAAAACTAAAAAAGAAGAGCCCAATTAGGGCTCCGATTAAGATTCTATTCTTCATGATCAAAGCTTTATACACTCAAAGCTAAAATTAATCAGATAACTATTCTTGTCTATTCTGGCTATTTATCTAGCTCGACGAACTTGACCACCAGTATTTGAACGCACATCTGCGCGAGGTCTTCCTCTATAACTTACTGTTCCGCCTGTATTAGCATTAGCCCTCAAACGGTCAGTTGCATTTACTCTTACGTCTGCTCCCGTGTTAGCCTTAGCATACACTTCTTCAGCTTCTACATCATAAGCGTAAATTGTTCCACCGGTCGATGCTTTGGCTTCTACTTCTTGTGCCTCTCCTGTGATTTCTACTCTTCCAGAAGTACTCGCACTAATATTCAAGTAAGTCACTTCTGCTTTAACCTCCACGCTGCCCGAAGTACTGGTTTGAATCGTCAATTCTTTCCCTTTAATCATATCTTCAAATATGACCTCAGCACTAGTAGATGCTGCAATTTCCTCTATCTCTTCAGTGTAAGTAAGATATGCCTTGATGATACGGCGGTTATTTCTTCTAGAATAACTATTTCGTCTCAGTTGAACTATCAAACGATCGCCGCGCACTTCTGTAATAACACGGTCGAGATCAATTCTATCTACATCGAGTTCGATGCTATTGGTATTTCCTTTTTTGGCAATTAGCTCAATGCCTTCCGTTACTTTTATTTCTGTAAACCTCCTGAGGTCCCGAGTTTCTTTGTCTTGGGCAAAGCCGAGCGTCGCTATAAAAAATAAGATTAGTGTGATTTGAGTTTTGAAGTTGTTTTTCATATCCATGACCTTTTAATATTACCAATAGACATCAAATTTTTCGATTGGGTTGCATCAACAAAAAAAGACCGCCATTGAATGACGGTCTTTCTAAAGATTATTTTTTTAATTCTAAGCTGCTAAAGCTCCAATATTCGGAATTGTAATTAAGCTACGGCTATAAAGAATCGTTCCTTCCTCTTTCAACTCATTAATCAACGTGGTAACCGTTTGTCTGGAAGAACTTATTAGACTAGCAATCTCATTGTGAGTCAGGTAATTTTTAATCACCAAACCATCATCGGCAGGTTTACCTTCTTTGTGTGCCCAGTCCACTAGGAAACTCTTCAATCTTGCTTTTACATCCTTAAATACAAGGTTAGCATATCGATGCTCTAATTTTCTAAGCTTCTCTCCCATTTTTTTAGAGAAAGAAAGGGCAAGACTTGGATGTTTTTCCATCAGCTTTTCAAATTCTTCCATCGTAAACGTGCAAAGGATAACTTCGCTAGAGAGAATTTCAGCAAATTCTTGGCTCGGTAGCATTGATGTGATTGGAATTTCTCCAAAAAGATCGCCCGTAAGGATAATGTCTTTGATCATTTCATTTCCAAGTCCATCTACTTCACTAATCTTAATCTTTCCGTTGATCAGGAAGTAAAGTCTCTTAGACTCATCATTCGCAAAATGAATCGTTTGACTCTTTTTCATTCTCACAAAACGTGAGATTGAACATAAATCGTGAATTTGTTCTTTACTGAGGTTGGCAAAGAGATCATAGTTTCTCAAGTACCAGTATTTTATTTCTTTCTGCATGAATCATAAGTTTATTACCAATTGAATCAGTGCCATGGCGATTAATATTCCGCCTAACACCTTATTATAGTTTTTCGTCAACTTTTTGAAGATGAAATCCCGATTCCTGGTAGTAAGCTCGGCGACAAGCCACTGCAGTAGAAATGCGCCAAGTGCCGTTCCAACAACGAAAGCCACTTGAGCAGGTATTGTATTATTTTCTAAAATAGAATTGCTTCTAAGAAACGTAATGATGAAAAGCCAATAAGGATAAAGTTGTGGGTTGAGCAATCCGAAAGTGGCGCCTAACCAGAGTTCTTTTCCTTGTTTGTCTAATTTACTATTCTGTTTTGTTGAGGCCTTTTGTCGAAACAAATAGACCCCGAAAATAAGCAGGATTCCAACTGTCAAATACTTGAGATAGTCGTCGAGTCCTTCGTACTGTGAAATAAAATTTGAACTGCCAATGGCTAATCCACAATACAATAACTCGGGTAAACTACCACCAAGACCAAAAATGATGGCTGCTTTCTTATTCTTATGAAGTGCCGTATGGATAGTCCCCATATTTACCGGCCCTAATTGCAATGATGCCACAAAACTGATGACTGTAGCGACTGTTAGCGCTTCAATTACTGTCCAAATCATTTGGCAGAAGCGGTTTTAGTAGCACTTAACTCATTTTGTGATATTTCATCTGATGAAAAATGAGTTCTTAGCAGTCTGAACATTTCCCAAAAAGGCGTGACTTTGGCCCCTTGCTTCATATTTTCGATGCTCACTAAACATGAAGTTTTCATGCTTAGCATCGTGTCTTTGTAAGCGCGAAACAAGTTGAATTTTGGATCGTAGATATGACCAGGCTCTGAAGTAACTCCATTGAGCTCTAGAATTTTAATATTCTGTCCTTCATATAGGTCTTCTATAGAACTTACTTTTAAGTCAAACCTGCCAAAATTAAAGCCATCCACATCAGCCGATATTTGATCGAATACTTTGACCAATTTATCATTGATCAAATGCTGACCACTTAGAAATTTTGTGCCTAAACAATGGTTACCAATCGGTTGTAAATTTTTATAAACACCATTGGGTAAAACATCATCTAAATGACTTCCAAATTTCTCTTCCAGAGCGGGCATCTGAAGTTTAGCGCGTTCACTTTTTTGTAATAAAGCTCTAATACTTGTGGTGCCATCCCCTGTTACACCCAAAAATTCTTTTTGTACAATTGAGGTAATATTGCTTGTATTACTGATCGGCAACTTATGATACAGTACACCGAGCTCAACATCAAAATCAACGAATTCTTGGACGATAAAGTCCTGATGGTTTTGGGTAATGTAATGTTCAAGGTCTTGTTGGCTATCCAACTTTTCCACTTCTGATCCACGTTCACCAACATCGGGTTTGATAATCATTGGAAAGGTCAATCCAGCTTTTTCAATTCCATCTACAACTTCCGTCAAGCCAGTGTTGGCCTTAAAGAAAAGAGTAGTTGGTTTATATTTCGGATTAATCTTTTCTAAGATGTCTATTTTGGATTCTCCAAAAACACCTCCATGAATGATTCCAGGATTTGCAGCAGTAAAGTAGGTCAATGATTTTGCCCTAATCGCTAAATAAATCCAGTAAGGCACTAATGGCATAAAAAAGAGCCAAAAGGGCCAGTATTCATAGTAGATTATCTTAACCAGAAAAAGTGGTAATCTATGTCTCATAAACAAAATCGAAAGATAATCAACGCCTGAACATAAACTTAGTTTTGTCAAGAATAAGTGTTAACCAACACTTTGTCACTCTGCCGTCTACAGAAGCGTCTTCTTCATGACAACTAGCATGCCAATACGAAATTTAACCATTTAACTAATTGATATTCATACCATTATGAAATATAATCAAGCAATTTGTTTGTAATTTAATTACTATATATCGTGATTTTCCTAATTATTCAGGAATTGTGATATTTGACCTAACCATTGCTTATTAGATTAATTGGACTACTTTTTGATCACAAAACTCTGAACCTTATTTTTTTCACGAAATATCAGGAATTAACATGAAAACAACATTCTTCACTTTTTGCCTAATCGTATTCTTCGTACACAGCGGTTTTTCCCAAACCGAAGAAGAAAAAGTAAATCAATCGGTCATCATTACACTCATGGATAAATCAGAAATAACTGGTGAACTCATCAGCGAAAATGACCAAGAAATTGTAATTGAAAGCAACAGCCTTGGGCTACTCACTTTTCAAAGAGCTGAAATCAGAAAAATCATCTACCTCAATGCAGATGGAAAGCTGCCAAACCCTAATCCAACTAGGTATTTTATTGGCCAATCTGCTTACAATTTAGAAAAGGGTGAAGGTTATTATCAAAACATCTATGGCTTGGTCAACCTGGTCAGTTTCGGCATTACAGATCGATTTAGCGTCTTAGCAGGTACAGAGATCATTTCTTTATTTAATGGAGCACCAATCTTATTAACCAACTTGAAATATGGCTTTCCCATCGCTAAAAATCTTCGCGCAGCGGCATCATTTACCTATATAACATCAGGTGGCGAGTTCGCGGGAGACCTAAACCTTGGGTCATTAAACGCACTTTTGACTTACGGAAATACAGAACACAACGTAACACTCGGAACTGGTTATGCACTTGCCAATGGAGAAATTAACAATACAAGCATACTCACCATTGGCGGAATGACAAGACTAACTAATCGGCTGGCATTCGTTTCAGAAAACTATGTTTTAATGGGCGAAAACGACGCGTTGCTCTCGGGAGGAGTACGGTACATTGCCAAGAAACTAACAGTGGACCTGCTTATTTTCCAAGGTGGATTTCCAGCTATTGATATTGTCCTAAAATTCTAGCCGGAGATACCTCTCTTAATTTGTAATCGCTTCATACGAGATTCAAGGGTTGTAGGCTTCATACCCAGTATTTTGGCTGCACCCTTTTCTCCACTTACCCGCCATGCCGTCTTTTGGAGCACACTGATAATATATTTCCGCTCGAATTCGTGTAACGTATCAAAATCACTGGTAATTGTCTGTGATTCTGTGCGCGGAATCCAATCGCCGAGTTCTAAAGCCCGACCACTACTTAATATCACAGAGCGTTCGATTACATTTTCCAATTCTCTGATATTTCCTGGCCAGTGATAACCTTGCAAGGAATTAATCACTCGCTTAGGGATAGAAACTATCTTCTTACCAATTTTTGCAGAAAAGCGATTTACAAAATGTCTTGTAAGTAATGGAATATCTTCCTTTCGTTCTCTTAAAGGCATACTATATAACGGAAAGACATTTAACCTGTAGAAAAGATCTGCCCGAAAACTACCCTCTTCAACCTCTTTTTGTAAATCACGATTGGTGGCCGCAATCACGCGGACATCTACCTTGATTGTGTTAGTACTTCCAAGCCGATCAAATTCGCCCTCTTGTAGCGCACGCAATAACTTTGACTGTAGCTCCAAGGGAAGTTCACCGATTTCATCTAAAAAGAGCGTGCCACCATCAGCCAATTCAAACCGACCTATTTTCTTGGCAATCGCCCCGGTAAAAGCACCTTTTTCATGTCCGAATAACTCACTTTCAATCAGATTAGCAGGTAGCACCGCACAATTCACCTTTACCAGTGGCCGATCACTTCGTTTACTGATATTATGTATCGCACGAGCGAGCAATTCTTTACCAGTACCCGATTCTCCCAAAATAAGTACCGTCGCATCAGTAGTCGCCACCTGCTCTGACGATGAAAGTACCGACCTGAACTTGGCACTCTGTGTAATGATCTCTTGGAAGTTGTGCTCGAATTTTATTTCCTCTTGTAAATAGGTATTCTCCGCTTCCAGCCGATCTTTTAGACTTTCGACTTCTTTTGCGGCTTCAATCAATTTTTGATTGGCAATTTTTCTTTCAATTTCTACCGCAGCACGGTCTGAAAACAGCTTTAATATTTCTATTTCCTCATCAGACAACATCAACTTCGCGTCATGAAATATCCCGATATGACCAATACAATCATTTTCTGATGAGAGTATCGGCACCCCAAAATATCCTTCAACGCCATCTTCCCTTTGAAACTTTTTATTGACATCCGTTTCAATTAACCAGGCATCAGAGTTATCCACTACAAATTGGCATGGCGTACCGACCGTATCGTATTCAATATTTTCCTGAAGCCTGCCCTCTTTATAATAAGCGAGCGTTCTTAGCCGTGCCTTAGAACTGTCTGTGCATTCAGTTACAATGGTCATTTGCACCTCAAGCGATCGGCTAATGTTTTCCACCAAGGCTACAAAAAAGTCTCCTCCTAGGGTATCGGAAGTAGTTTCAGAAACAGACCTTAGTAGTCTCTCTTTTCGTTTTCTCTCCGTGATATCTAAAATAAAACTGACATTGTAGGCCTTGCCTTCAAATTCTAAATGGTTCACAAATATTTCGACTGGTATTTCGGTACCATCCTTCCGTAAATGTGTTGATTCAAGTCGTACTTTCTTTTCCTTTTTCGATCGTTCCCAAAGCTCGGCAAAGGATTTACTATCGAAGTTTGGGTTAATGTCAGTAATATTTAAGGCTTTGAACTCTTTGGCAGAATAGCCATACAAAACCTGAGCTGTTTCATTCGCAAACTGAAGTCTACCCGACTCATCCATCCAAAAAATAGAGGCAAGCGCTCGTTCTACTGTAAACTCAGAGAGTTTGGTGTAGTCTATAGACGGTTCCAAGTCTTTCATAATTCACGAAATATCGTAATATTATAGGAGAAATTGGATGTCAAAGAATTGTTTATGAAATGTCAGGGAGGCGCGCTTCTCTTGCATCCGAAAAATTTTTATCCCGTAAGAACCCTGAAACCAAAAGTTTAATCATGCGACGTTCGCTTACACTTTCAATACTGAGCTTATCTTTTTTCATGGTGGCACTTTCTGCCAAGGCTCAAAATCAATCTTACGACACAAAGCACTATAACCTGAAAAAAGGTTTGGCCATTCAAGGTTATGACCCAGTAGCATACTTTACAGAAAACAAGGCCGTGGAAGGTGATGAGAAGATTTCTGTCAAAATTAATGGCGTTACTTATTATTTCTCATCGGAAGCCAACAAGCAGTTATTCGTTAAGTCGCCAAGTAAATATGAACCCGAATATGGAGGGTATTGTGCTTATGCAATGGCCACTGGTGATAAAGTGAGGATCGATCCTGAAACTTTCAAAATCGTCGATAACAAACTCTATCTTTTCTATAATTTTCGTTTTACCAATACACTAAAATCTTGGAACAAGGACGAGTCTAATTTATTGCCAAAAGCAGAGCGTGAATGGGGTAAAATTATTGGTGGCAAATGATTTGAACACCTCCACCGCAAAATCTTAAATTATTATTACTTACATTTGGCCTTATTATCTGTTAAAAAACAACACTAGATGCAATTAAAGGAGGTTTCGGCTCGAATTTTAGATCAGATAATTCAGGTCACCAAACAGTTAGAAGATCAAGCGTTTAGACAGCCTCTAAAAGTTTTATCTGACAACACCATTGGAAAGCATGTTAGACACATCATTGAATTTTACGATTTAATGATTCTAGGCATCAATTCAGGTGAAGTGAATTACGATCAAAGAAGCCACGACAGGGTCATCGAAGAAAATCGCCTTCTTGCGATCGAAAAGATGAACTCTCTGAAAATTGAAATTGAAAAGATCTCTGGTGACAGCACGCTGACGCTTAAGGCAAATTATAATGCCGATAAAGATGATCCTTTCAGAATTGTTACTTCCTACTACAGAGAGTTGCAATACAACATAGAGCATGCTATCCACCACATGGCCATCATTAAAATCGCCATTAAGAGTGAATTCCCAAGTGTAGAAATTCCTGACGGTTTTGGCATCGCATATTCCACCATCAAATACGAGAAGGATAAAACATGTGCACGGTAACTTTTTTACCCAAGGGTAAAACTGGTTATGTACTAACTTCTAATCGAGACGAAACGCCAAAACGAGCTGCTTTGGCACCTCAGGGCTACTCGATAGGCAATACCACTGTCTACTTTCCAAAAGACCCATTAGCAGGAGGCACTTGGATAGCCACAGATAAGAAAAGGTTTACGCTCTGCCTACTCAATGGCGGTTTCGAAAAACACAAACACCAACCTCCTTACAGGCTTAGCAGAGGACAAATGGTGCTTCAGTTTTTTGAAACGAACAATTTAGAGTCATTTCAAAGCCAGTTTGAATTTGAAGGTATGGAACCCTTCACATTGGTGATTGTTGAATCTAAACAGGACGCATGCAAACTAGATCAGCTGGTTTGGGATGGCCACCAATTACATGCAAAGTCGTTGGACCAAAATCAGAATCATATCTGGTCATCTAGCACGCTTTATCCCGAGCCAGTCCGAGCCGAGCGTAGCTCATGGTTTTCGCTTTGGGTAGAGGAAAGAAAAGATTTTCTACAGGACGAAATTATGCTTTTTCATAAGTCTGGAGGCAAAGGTGACGCATGGAACGACTTTGTAATGAATCGAGATGAAGTAGTGAAAACCGTTAGTATTACTTCAATAGAAAAGACAGATAATGATTTCAACCTTATTTATGAAGACCTCATAAAAGAAAAGGTGTCCTAAGACACCCTCTCCAATTCCATTTTTGATTTTATTCTTATAAGTCAAACTTAATTCCTTGGGCTAAAGGTAGTTCGGTAGTATAATTCAGGGTATTCGTTTGTCTTCTCATATAGGCTTTCCAAGCATCTGAACCTGACTCTCTACCACCCCCAGTTTCTTTCTCGCCACCAAAGGCTCCACCAATTTCGGCACCTGAAGTACCAATATTAACGTTGGCAATTCCACAATCAGAACCAGAAGCAGAAAGGAAATAATGTGCTTCCTGTACACTGTTAGTCATAATAGCCGACGATAGGCCTTGTGCCACGCCGTTTTGCAAGTCTATCGCATTTTGCACATCTCCTTCGTATTTCAGCAAATATAAAATCGGGGCAAAGGTTTCGGCCTGAACAATCTCAAACTCGTTGTTCGCTTCTACTATACAAGGTTTTACATAGCAGCCGCTCTCATATCCTTCACCTTCTAAAACGCCACCTTCAACGATAACATTACCACCTTCTGTTTTCACCTTACCAATAGCAGCAAGATAGCTATTCACAGCATCCTTATCGATAAGCGGACCTACATGGTTATTTTCATCCAACGGATTTCCAATACGCAATTGACCATAAGCATCAACTAAGGCTTGCTTTACTTTATCATAAATAGATTCGTGAATAATCAGTCTTCTTGTAGAAGTACATCGCTGGCCAGCAGTCCCAACTGCTCCAAAGACACTTCCAATAACCGTCATGCGTAAGTCTGCCTCAGGCGAAATAATAATCGCGTTGTTACCACCCAGTTCTAGGATTGATTTACCCAAACGCTCGGCCACAGCTTTACCCACAATCTTACCCATTCTGATAGATCCCGTGGCAGAAACCAATGGCACTCGACCATCTGCGGTCATCATTTCTCCTACTGTATAATCTCCATTAATCATGCATGATATTCCTTCTGGTAGATTATTGTCTTTCAATACCTCAGCAATAATATTTTGACAAGCCACACCACATAAAGGTGTCTTTTCTGAAGGTTTCCAAATACAAACATCACCGCAAATCCATGCTATAGCTGTATTCCAAGCCCAAACGGCCACTGGGAAATTGAAAGCAGAGATAATCCCTACAATTCCGAGTGGATGCCACTGCTCCTGCATATGGTGTCCGGGACGTTCTGATTTTATCGTCAAACCGTGCAATTGACGGGACAATCCAACAGCAAAGTCGCAGATATCAATCATCTCCTGTACCTCACCAAGACCTTCTTGAAACGACTTGCCCATTTCATATGACACTAGCTTACCCAATGCATCCTTATTTGCTCTTAACTTCTCTCCAAACTGGCGAACAATCTCTCCGCGGTGGGGGGCTGGCATATCTCGCCACATTTTAAATGCACCTTGAGCCGTTGTCACAACTTGCTCATATTCTGCCGCAGTAGTAGCCGTAACTGATCCAATCAAGTGACCATCTACAGGAGAATATGATGAAATCTCCGTTCCAGACCCTAATGTTTCCAGGCCAGTCGAAGTCCCATGATTACTTGATTTAACACCTAATTTGTTAAGTGCATCAGCCATGCCGAAGTCTTGCTGAATTTCCATTTTCTATTCGTTTTAATTTCCACCTCATAGTTACGGCTATTTTAGATGGAGTGCAAAAGCGGCAATCAGATTTATACCTTGAGATGAACCCATAAAAAAACCTCACAAGGTGAGGTTCAATTTCTTAGGAATTATGGCAAGTCTTACCAATCAATTTTAAAGTACTCCTTCTCCCCTTCGGGATATTTACCCATGACGTAAAAATCTCTCTTTTTACTATCTAATAGGCTCTGGAACTGCTCTAAATCAGTGATATCCCGATCGCCAACTTTAGTAATTACAAAATTCTCTTTGAGACCAGCTTTTTTCCAAGCGCCATCTCCAAGTTCTAACAGTTGAACACCTCCTTCAACTCTCAGCGCATATTTTAATCGGTCAGACAAGCCTGCAAAAGTGGCTCCTTCTACCTTATAAGTAAACTTAATTTCTTCAGGATCTCTTGTGATCAATTCAATCTTTTCTTTGAGCGTAAGGTTTGCCTCTTTTTTAAGTCCATCTCTTTTGAATTGAACCAAAATCTCATCACCAGGTCTTTTTCTAGCCACAAATTCTTGCAACTCACTCGTTGTTCTTATTGGTCGTTCATCAATCCCTACGATCACATCATTATCCTTAATCCCCGCTTTGTCAGCAGCACCTCCAGGACTTACACCCCTGATCAAAACACCCGATAATTCCGTCGTTCCGCGACCATCGGCATCCATAATTTGGACACCAAGCAAACCTCTTTTCACCTCGCCAAACTCTAAAAGGTCGTCCATTACTTTTTTGACTAAAATGGAAGGTACGGCGAATGAATATCCGCTAAAAGTACCCGTGTTCGTAGCAATGGCCGTGTTGATACCAATCAGTCCTCCATCTAGATTGACCAAAGCACCTCCACTATTACCACGGTTAACAACGGCATCCGTTTGGATGAAAGATTCAATTCCATATTGATTTCTCTGCCCGCTGATCAGGTTGATATTTCGGGCCTTAGCGCTGACAATTCCAGCAGTAACTGTATTATTTAAATCGAATGGGTTTCCGACGGCCAACACCCACTCACCAATTTCAACTTGGTCGGAATCACCGAATTCTACAAAGTCTAGATCACCTGCTGCCTTAATTTTAATGAGTGCTAGATCAGTATCTTCATCTACTCCTATCAACTCTGCCTCAATTCTTCTATTATCGTCAAGTCTTACTTCCAACTCATCAGCATCTTCTACCACGTGATAATTTGTAGCGATATATCCATCAGGTGAAATAATTACCCCTGAACCAGTAGATTGTCTCACACGACCTCTTCTTCCCAATAACTTAGACCATGATCTTGAACCACTAGAAGGTTTTGATGTATTTGTAATGTGAACTACTGCGGGAACAGCAGCACGAGATGCCTTGATAAAATTAATCCCTTCTGGTACTATGTAGTCTTTGGGAGACTCGTCAATTTTATTAAAAGAGGTGGTAACGGTAGAACTTAGCCCAGCATTGTTATTTATGCCCATTTGGCCATCAGTCATAACGTTCATTCCAATAAGAACGACCAATCCGCCAAGACAGGAAGAAGCCAGCAAAGCCAGGAAGAATTGTTTTTTACTTATCATAGCAGAAGTGTTAACGTTGGAATTCTAACGCTCAATAAAGCTGTGGTGTTCTAATATATTTAAAATATGGTCTGATTTAACGGGATTTAACAAAAAAATAGGGCTACCATCTCTGGTAGCCCCTTAATCAACCTCAACAACACTAACCTACTTCACGGTTATCTTCGAAACTATTCTTTTACTTTCATCTTTCGGCACAACTACATTTAGAATGCCATTGTTATAAGATGCTTCAATTTTTGATTCTTCTACGCTATCTGGTAATTGAAAAGACTTTTTAAAAGTTCCATACTGTGTTTGAACAGCATAAAAATTTCTCTCTTTATCTTCTTTCACGAATTTCCTTTCCCCACTGATAGTCAGAAGACCATCCCTTAAATCGATGTTAATATCTTTCTTATCTAAGCCCGGTACTGCCAATTGAATCTCAAAAGCCTTGTCGGACTCGGCTATATCTACACGAGGTGTAAAAGATGCCGTCGTTTGGTCAGTTGACTCATTTAAGAAACGATCGAAAAACCGATCTATTGTCAATGGTGATGTCCAGTCTGAATTTCTACGTACTAAGTTCATGTCTTTATTTTTTTAGTTTTTAATTCTTTTTCCTCCTCTATTATTCAAAATCATACCATCGCAAAAAATGAAAGAAACACTGTCTTTTTGTCTTGATTTTGATTAGATGCAGAAATTTTTGCGTCATATTGACAGTATTCATGCGCAAATTTGTCGTATGAGATGATCGAATGATTCTCTATTTTAGCTGGCGATCATTAGCGAATGTCGTCGAATCGAAAAAACTTAATAAAAGCTCTAGGTCCAGGGATTCTTTTTGCCAGTACATGTATTGGTGTTTCACACTTAGTCCAATCGACGCGAGCGGGAGCAGATTTCGGTTATGGACTAGTAGCGTTTATTATCCTCGCTTTACTTTTCAAATACCCATTCTTCGAATTTGGCTCTAGATACACTGCTGCTACAAAAAAGAGCTTATTGGAAGGCTATCTTGCCGAAGGTAAGTGGGTGCTTTGGATCTATTTTATATTAAGCCTTTTCTCGATGTTTACCGTAACCGCTGCAGTAACATTTGTGACGGCGGGAATGTTTAACAACCTCACTGGCCTCACCCTCGACCCCACCTATGTATCTGGGCTGATCTTACTTTTCTGTACAGTGGTTTTGGCGATAGGAAAATATGGCTTGTTAGACGCCATGCTTAAAATTGTTGGGGCTGTATTATTGGTATCAACGCTTGTTGCCTTTTTCGCATCAATAGCCAAAGGAAGAGTAACTCCAGTAGAAGGTTTTATCCCGCCAGAAATCACAGAAAGAAGTAGCCTCATCTTTATTATCGCTTTAATGGGCTGGATGCCTACAGCCGTAGATCTTTCCACATGGAATAGCCTCTGGGCAGTGGAACGCATGAAACAAATTGGTTACACCCCAAAATTAAAAGCCATACTATTTGATTTTAATTTTGGCTATCTCGTCACCGCCGTGCTCGCCATCTGCTTTCTAACTTTGGGTGCTAATGTAATGTACGGCACAGACGTCGAGCTTTCAGGAAATTCCACGACCTTTTCCGATCAGGTAGTCACACTATTTACGAGTGCGCTGGGTGACTGGGCCTATTTGATTATTGCCACTGCTGCATTTAGCGCCATGTTTAGTACAACTATTACCGTTGTCGATGGATTTGGGAGGGCCATGGGCGAAACTGTACGCTTATTGTTCTTTAAAGAAGCCGACTCAAAACGAACATATAATGGCATGATGGTTACGGTGAGTGTAATTTCATTCCTATTTATTCTATTGCTTGCTGCTAACCTGAAAGACCTTGTAGACCTTGCCACAATTATATCTTTCTTGATTGCCCCGGTGATTGCTTTAATCAATTATCGAGTAATCACCTCAAAACAAATTACGGAGGAATTCAGACCAAATCAACGGCTATTAGGGCTAGCCAAAACGGGCATTGTATTCCTCTCGGCCTTCGCGATCGTTTATGTGATCGTTTATTTTTTCATGGGGTAAAAAAATGTCAAAAAAGATATTGGATTAGTTGAATACAACTACTAATATTGCACTCCGTTTTGAACGCAAGACGGCTAAAAAACATAAAATTCCTCCTTACCTGCCTGTCGGCAGACAGGGTTCAGTAACTGAGCTTTTGTTTATTCAGAATTGAATCAATGAGATTCTAAAAGGTAATGAAGATAAGTGTTGGAATACTTTCCTCCTTAGCTCAGTTGGTTAGAGCATCTGACTGTTAATCAGAGGGTCCTTGGTTCGAGCCCAAGAGGAGGAGCTTAAAAGACAGCCAGTTACGAAAGTGACTGGCTTTTTTTATAATCTATCCGCACTTTTTCCACATTACAAAGTATTTGACTGAGCTGGATATCAGCTTGGCTCGGTTTAAAAACATGACTTTGAACTCCTCTACAAAGCCAACTTGTGCGTCATTCCAATTTCCTCGAAAAAGCTCTTCAGAATGTCGAGAACATGTCACTACTTCGCAGTCAATAAGATCAATGTTAGGATAAATAGGACAGTGTGATTTCTGCAACTTCGGGTTTCTTATAGAAGTACTCCAAGCTCTGATCTGAATAGGTTATTTTGTTGACCAAGGACTTTTGAATTGCCATTAGACATGGATTTTCTCCTTTAGTTATGTTTTGATTGTTGGGCGAGACCAAAACAGTAGCATTAAAAAGAAAGGCTATGACTCACATGCATTATTAGCGGATAGCGTCATTGACTCTTTCTATGACTCTTTTAAGTCTACCTACTCGAGTAGAAGTCATATAAAAAAAGAGCTGACCAGAAATATGGACACGGTATAGTATGATGAACAAATTACCTCGCGCCTATAAATTTAGATCAAAAGATAATTGCAAATCAAAAAATGCTTTACCTTAAAAATATTAACTCGTTCAATATCAGTTATTTATAAATAAAACTACTAAAAATCTTTGTTTTTTTTCTGATTTTTTATCTCAACCTCTCATCTATTTACGTAATAGATATGTAGTCTTTCTGGGAAACTGCGGTGTCTAACTTAACTGGTGAATTATGGAATTGCTAACTGATGAAGAAATTAAGAAGTGTACAAGAATGATGTATACAAACGTTTACAAAATTGTAGAAGCCAAAACTGCATACGCTGATGAAGCTCATATGTTAACACAGGATATTTTACAGGATACTTGGATCAAATACACAATCAATGAGTCAAAGTATTCTGATAGAGACAAGAATCACCTCATTAATACGATAGTGAAAATGGCCTTTTACACTGCATGTGATGAGTTGAGAAGGAGAAGTCGATATACAAGAGTTTCCTTCGAAACAATTATGTCAGGTATTTATGGTGATCTTTTTATTGACACCTATGCAATCAAAATGGATCAACTCTCTCGTTTTACTGGGTCCGTACACTGTATTGTTTCTGCAGAGGAGTTGTTCGAAGAAATGCTAGCTTGCTTTCCTGATTCAAGAGAAAGAGCTATCACCAGGATAGAATTAAGGTCTTCGGCCGAGAATAGAGAGGAAAAGTACGACTTATATAACCTAAAGTATAAGAACAACCTTGGCCCAATAAGCAGAAGCTACTTTTATAAGCTTTTGCCATTAGTTAGAAGTAAAGCGGAGAAATACGTACTAACTCTCCTTCAAGAAAAAGGAATATAGTAAACTAAGAAAGAGGGTCCATTTGGGCCCTTAATTATAGAAGTCAAGTAGTACTTGACGTATTGGAAATTAAACTGTAAAAATTATGTCACATAAAAATAATCCTACTATGAGTCAAAATGACGAACTCGTTGAGAACGAGAAGGAAATACTAAAAGGAAACCATGAAGGTGAAAAATTGGATAATCATCTGGAAGAGCTGATGACGGACATCCGAAACTTAGATAAAGCGTATGACAGCATCGATATGAAAGTCAATGCTGAGTTCTTTGCTAAACATGCCGAAGCTAACCATGAAAAGATTCTCAAAGAGAATCCAGAAATACTTGACAATTTTGACGAAGACAAATTTCTCAAACAGATTAAAAGTTTAAAAAACACACTTTAATACCCTCCATTACATTCACTTTATTAAAAGATGCCCTTAATAGGGCATTTTTTGTTATTTGTATCTCACTTGACATAAATAAGATGTAATAGTATTAGAACCTTAAAACTTTGCATCATGATTTTAGATTTAGACCCTAAAAATGTCAAAAGGACGATATTCATTATTTCTGTGATAATTGCTGCTTACACGAGTAGTTTCATAAACAACCCTAGTATTGGAACTTATTGGCAAACACTAATTCAGCTAGCGATTTTTGGAAGCTTCGGACTGAGCACAAAATTTATAGTAAAATCACTTCTTGGGGAAGATACTTGGTTCAGGCGCATTCTACTTGGAGTTCATGACATATACGGATTCTGGGTAGATTGTATAAAGGATCAGAACGGAGAAGTAGTATATGTATGCATGAATGAAATAAAATTCATTGACAAATATCCTTATGTTTTGTGCTACTCTAGTAGATATAATTTAGATGGGAATAAGGTTGAAGACATCATCTTGGATGATTGGAAGTTCATAGGTGATAGCCGTTATGAACTTAAAAACGGAGTTATAATTTTCAGCTCACGAGGAGATTGTAGAAACTCCTTTACGTTTAAATTTAACATTAACGAAGAGCCAGTGGTGTGCGATGGGTATAAGATCACTAATAGTTACAATATAAGTGAATTAAAATCTGATAAGAATTCAAGAAAGATGGAAGCCAAATTAATCCGAGATTACATTGAAAATTTTCGAACACAAAGTTGACAGGTAATTGGAATTATCGCATTAGGCTACATAATGAAATGTTGATTCAAATTTAAGTGAAGACATGGTAAGATCCGCCAGCCAGAGCATACTAGTCATGGTAAAAGTTGTGCTAAATCGTTGATTTTAATGGTGCCGCTTAAGAGACTTGAACTATTACAAAAAATGTCACTCGCTTTACCAAATCATTCTTTAAAAGCTTAATCAGTAAATCCAATTATCACGTTGTGTCATAGAATACAACTAGTTTTAGAGAAAGGCCCGACTTACAAGGAATAAGACATTCATTTGGGAGAATGATTAGATGTTTTACAAATCAGGCCTTACTGAAAATCAAAAGACCCTGCAAAAAGTAAGGAGCTATACATTAGCTTACAAACAATTATAAAAATCCTCTACCGTCTATCAGGAATCCTAACAAATAAAGGCTTCTTTGGTATCAAATTAGTAGTCTTAAAACGCGCTAAATCATGAATTACAGAACTCTCGGTAAAACAAACTTTAATATCTCTGAAATATCAATAGGTACATGGCAGGTCGGCGGCAAATGGGGGTCTGGCTTCGATAATAACCTTGCTGATCGCTTATTGAATTCGGCCATTGATGCAGGGGTAAATTTCATAGATACCGCAGATGTATATGAAGCAGGTCTCAGCGAAAAAGCAGTTGGCCGCGTAGTTAAACAACGAAGCGAACAAATTTTTGTCGCTACTAAATGTGGTCGGCAAATTAATCCGCATGTGAGCGAAAACTACACTCCCGCTGCACTCACCAAATACGTAGAAGAAAGCCTGAATCGTACAGGTTTGGAAAGACTGGACCTTATCCAACTGCACTGCCCTCCTACTGACGTGTATTATCGGCCCGAAATCTTCGAAACTTTTGAAAGACTGAAAGAGCAAGGTAAGATTGCACATCTCGGAGTTAGTGTAGAGAAGGTAGAAGAAGCATTGAAAGCTATAGAGTTTGAGAATGTATCTACTGTTCAGATCATCTTTAATGTACTCCGCCAAAGACCTTCAGATTTATTCTTTCAAGAAGCACAAAAAAAGAATGTGGGTATCATTGTAAGAGTACCACTTGCAAGCGGACTTCTTACGGGTAAATTTTCAAATCAAACCCATTTCGACGCCAATGATCACCGCAACTTTAACCGTAAGGGTGAAGCTTTCGATAAGGGTGAAACCTTTTCGGGAATTGATTACAACCTTGGCTTACAGGCTGTCGACGAGCTTAAGCAACTTTTTCCTAGCGAAGAAAACCTAGCGCCAAGAGCACTTCAATGGATTCTGGCTCACCCAGAAGTAAGCTGCATCATACCTGGTGCCTCAAATGAAGCCCATATCACTTCAAATCTTTCTACATTCAAATTGCCTGACCTTACTCAAGATCAGCTTGATAAGATCAATGATATTTACGGCCGCTTGATCAAACCCGAAGTTCACCATCTTTGGTAAGATAATTCTTAGCGAATGCTTTTAATGAGAAGACGAAATCTCAATATCTGTCTAGGAGTAATTTCATCATTGCTTGGTCATCATCTCCTTGAGCATATTGGTGTATAGCTCTTTAGGCGACTCAGCAGACATGTATTCCAAATCATTTTTATCCACCGTTTTGGGTTCATCAAAATACTCAAAATCATGATCATGGTAATGGAAGATGGACCACTTCCCCTTGTGGTATTCAAGGGACGTTAGATTTTCAACCCAGTCACCTGAGTTAAGATAAACGACGGACCCTTTCGGTGTGTTATAGGTTTTGATTTCAGGATGATGGATATGTCCGCAAATGACATAGTCATAACCATTATCGGCAGCGATATTAGTAGATGTTTCTTCAAATTGGTTAATGAATTTAACAGCACTTTTCACGCTATTCTTCACTCTTTTGGAAAGTGAGAAACGATCCTTCCCAAGAAATTGTGCAAAAATATTTACTACCCTATTCAAGACGATCAGAAAATCGTAACCAATCGCACCAACCTTAGTCAGCCATCGAGAATGTTGCATGGCGAAATCGAAAATATCCCCGCGAAAAATCCATGCTTTTTTACCTTTGATGGTGATAACTTTTTTATTCTGAATCTCGAAGTTACCTACCTTAAAGCCTTCAAATTTCCGAAGCATTTCGTCATGATTCCCTGTGATATAAGTGATTCTAACTCCCTTCGATAGCCATTTAAAGAATTGACTAACAACTTTCATGTGGCTCTTTGGCCAATATCTTTTACTGAATTGCCAGATATCAATAATATCTCCATTCAGTATTACCTCTTTTGGCTCAATACTCTTTAAATATTTATTCAGCTCCTTGGCTTGACAGCCAAATGTCCCTAAATGGATATCAGACAAAATCAAAAGGTCAATTTTCCTTTTTGCTTTTGATTTAAATTCAGTCATACTCGAACTATCGACTTAAGCATTTGTGAGTAGTGATACAATACGCTGACTTAAGCTAGTACATTAGTATTAACTGATAATGTTTTAACTGTTACGTCATCATTGTATTCAATAGTTGCCTAGTCTTCACCATAGGAACCAAATTGATCAAGGAAGGTGGATAGATAGAAAGACAACCTACAGGACAGGGTTGACAAACACCTCTGGAGACACTCGTGAGTATAGTAAAATAGGCTTAGAATGGCCTAATTCAATATTTGTTTAGTTTATTCGTAATTATCATTTTCAGATAAGTAGTCTACATCTGAATGATCTTCTTCGTATTGTTCGCGAACATTGGAGCGTAGATTCCCATCTTCATCGAAATCGCTGTCTTCATCTACAAGTCGCTCTGCTTTAGCTTTAGTCATTCTCACTAAATAGATCTTTTCCAATGTTTCAAACCGTAGAGCACTTACGATTTCCCCTTTAGCATTGGTAAATGTTATCAGATGATCTACATAGCCTTCAGGGTACACAAGTTTAATTTGTTCCTGCAATTCAGCACTCAATTTTTCATAGTCCTGGATTACTCTGAGTTTGGAGCCTACCATAAGATTTTTGTTAAAATTTAAGCAATTAGTCTAAATTAAAAGTAAAAAAGGACTGACGTATTCAGACCAACTATCTTGACTGAAGTAAGTGCATGAAGCAATTTACCGACACTTAAATATATCAATGCCAAGTTCAAATACTTACAATCTTGTGTGAAGTTCATGTTAACAGTTTCTTGTTACATTTTAGTTGAAACATGATTACTTATATTCAAGAGAGCTTTATTTGAATTGATAGGATTTTGGTTTTGCTTCAGTGGTCGGATCAGTTGCTTCGCTGTACCGAACTAATTTTCTATCAAAAGAAAGCCTTTGATCTGCCACAAGATAATGGACTAATTACCTCCAAAACTGTCCCTCTTTCTATCCAGGCTTAGTGTTTTTTTTAGAAACCTATAGGCAAATAGGTTTTGAGTAAAAGGGGCTGGCTTGATAAAATGTGTATTCGTTTTTAGTAATTTGTCCATCCGACAAAACACTACGAATACCCCATGCTCCTCTCTCTGCTTCTAGGCTTGTTTCAGCTAGTTCAGCAAGACCTTCCAACACCTCAGGTCATTAATACGCAGAATGGATTGTCTAATAATATCGTGTACGAGACTTATCAGGATAAAAGTGGGTACTTATGGATTGCCACTGACAATGGCCTGAACCGATACGATGGCTATGACTTCAAAACATTCTATTACAATAGCGAGGACAGTACCACAATATCGAGCAACATTGTCAGGACCGTTTTAGAAGATTCCACTGGAAATCTTTGGGTTGGGACCTTTGACGGACTTAACCTTTATAACCCGAAAACGGAAAGTTTTAGGCGGTTCAAAAACGATAAAAACATCCCTAATGGCCGATTGGACATACAACACATGACAATCGATGGAAAGGGTAAAATTTGGATAAATTCCCTGAGGACAATTGGTTGGTTTGATACAAATACGCTTGAGTTCGGATTTACAGACCCTAACTACCCCGCCTCCACGATGGCAGTGGACAACATGGACCGCGTTTGGTCATCTTCCAAAACTGGCACAATCGATCTGATAGAGGCAGACGGTAAAGGTTTTATTCAAAAAGCCGCTTTCCATATTACCAAAAAACAACCGCTCTATTGGGGAGTTTACTCTGAGACGCTATGGGTGAATGAAATCAATTTTCAAGATAAACTAAACGTTAAAACATCGGTTTTACCAAAGCTTCCTAATGCAGCTTTTGCGCGCGAACTTCTTGAAACAGATTCTAATACGCTATGGATTGGGACTGAAATAGGGCTTTTTATCTATAAAAAGAGAGAAGACCAACTCACCGAGATAAAATTGGGAAATGCGACAACGCTTACTTCTGCCATTCGCAGCATTGACATGGATAAAAATGGGGGAATTTGGGTAGGAACCCTAGGTGGGCTGTTCCACTTCGATGCTTTCCAAAAACCCTTTAATCATTTAGACATTGTTCGGGGTGCTGGAGATGTAATCATGGGTTTGGAGGAAATCGATGGGAAGATTTATACAAATGCCCTTGGGAACGGGCTCTATGAATATGACCTCCGCACAGGTAATAGCCGAAAACTTAGTTTCAAAGGCAATCCGCCGGTAGGCTTTGACTTTATTTGGTCAATAAAATCTGTTCCAGAATCGAATTATCCCCTTTGGCTAGCCACCGACGCAGGTTTGCTCCTTTATAACCCAGAAAATGGCCTTTGGAAAGACTCGAAACTGCACGTCTCAAATAAACCTATTAACCCATCCTTTTCTATTTATCTAACCGATCGCGATTTCAATTGGGTAAGTGCACAAGAAGGGGTGCATCAGGTTCGAAAAAAAGACGGAAAAATCTTAAAGACCCTACCGCTATTTGACTACACTAAAGAATCAATCATTCAAGACCTTACACAAATAGGTAGTCAATTATTCATTGCTACCGAAGGGGTCGGTACGATAATCTATAATGTAAAAACTGAGGCGATCAGCCGACTTTCGGACGTAGTTCCAGACGCTACAAGTATTGCTTCCACTCCTACTTGGCAACTCTTTAAAGACGACAAAACACTCTGGTTAGCGACAAATCGTGGGCTATTCAGCTACCATACGATTAGTGGAGCGTTTAACAGTTTCAATGAACATTCTTCTCTCAACAATCGGATAATTTTTAGCATTGAAAAAGACGAAAACGATGTCTTTTGGATGGGAACAGAAAGAGGCCTCATCAGTTACGATCGGCGTAGCGAAACTGTTTACAACTACAAGAAGAATGACGGCTTAGAGAATATCGAATTCAACAGGAAGTCGGTGAAAAAATCGACTGATGGCATTTTGTACTTTGGGGGGGTGAATGGCATCACAGTTTTCGACCCAAATCGCATTCAGCAAAATACAGTCATCCCTAAAGTGTATATCAAAAATTTGGCGGTCACGACGAAAGATTCCACTTATAATCTACCCATTAACGATCTAGAAAGTGTGGTTTTACCATGGAATGGAAATACGATTCAATTAGAATTTGTAGCCATAAACTTCACTAATCCTGATCAAAACCAATACAAACATCAATTAGTGGGGTATGACCCAGATTGGGTTAAACAGGAAAACTCAAGGCTAGCTCGATATGTGAGGCTTCCGCCGGGATCTTATGAATTTAATGTTTTGGGAGCCAACAACGATGGCTTGTGGAACCCTATTCCGGCGCAGTTTTCCATTGAAATTTTACCCCCTTTTTGGCAAACTTGGTGGTTTAGGACGCTTGTCTTACTCACAATTATCACTATGCTATGGGCCCTTTACCGATATCGTGTAAAAAAGCTGCTTGAAGTTGAGCGAATGCGACTTAGGATTGCAGGAGATTTGCACGATGAAGTCGGAAGTGGTTTGAGTGGCATTGCCTTAACTGGAGACTTGCTGCAAAGACAGCTTCAGAATGGTGGTGCAAAACCTGAATTAGTGGAAAGAATTACTAAAAACGCCAGAAATCTTGCCTCTTCACTTGATGCAATTGTCTGGTTGATTGACCCCAATAAAGAAAGTCTTGGGGATCTACTTATCAAAACGCGAGCGGTGGGATCTGAACTTTTAAATCAGCCGATATTGGAAGTAGACGATCGGCTTAGCGATAATGATAGGTTGAAACCTTTAAGTGCAGATCAAAAGAGGCACTTGTTTTTATTCATGAAGGAAGGGTTTAACAATATTGCAAAACACGCCAAAGCAAAACAGGTGTCATTAACGGTTGAATCAAGGGAAAATGAATTGCACTTGAGGCTGTCAGATAATGGTGTGGGCTTTGACACTTCTCTAATTGATCCGGGGCATGGACTCGGAAGTCTTTCAAATAGGGCCGAGCTTCTAAAGGCTGAATTTTCGATCAAATCTACTTTAGGTAAAGGCACTGAAATTGGGCTTAAAATGAAATTACCGTAATTGCGGTATAGCACATCCATCGAATAACCTGTTTATTGGGCCATGCTTGAAAATGAAAGAAAAAACGTCTGGATAGTAGAAGATGACCTCGTTTTCAGAGAATCACTAATCGATTTAATCAATGATGAACCGTCTTTGAATTTGACGTTAGTGGCGGGCTCTATTGAAGAAGCATTCGAAAGTTTCAACCTACCTGAAAGTCCAGATGTTATTCTCGAAGATATCGGTTTACCAGGTATGTCAGGCATAGAAGCCATCGCGCATTACAAAGCTCGGTATCCATCTGTGGCCATCGTTATGTTGACGATTTTTGATGATGATGAGCGTGTATTTGAGGCTATAAAATCGGGAGCCGACGGTTACTTAATGAAAAGAACCCCAGGCGATCAAATTCTATCGGGCATTCAAGATGTATTAGCCGGTGGCGCTCCTATATCGCCAGGCATTGCCAAAAAAATGATGCAGATGTTGGCCAACGGGCAGACCTTTTCTAAAAATAAGGAGGCGCTACTGACCAAAAGAGAGGTTACAATTCTTGAGCATTTGGTTAAAGGGCAAACGATCGACCAAATCGGTGAAGTACTATTTATCAGTAGGCACACCGTGGACACTCACACCAAAAATATTTACCGAAAGCTGCAAGTACACAATCGTAGTACACTGACTGCAAAAGCGATCAAAGAAGGCCTTATTTAAGCGAAATTCAATCATTTCCTTAAAAATACCCCGAACACGGTATGGTGCTTATGCTATACAACTCCTCATATTTGGGTCATCTGAAAACACAAAAACTGTATCAAAACAAACCCTGCTAGGATGAACCGAATCACTAAGAAGTATTGCCTATTTTTATTTTTTTGCTTAGCCATTGTCGCTTGTGGTGATGATGAAGAACCGAATACGGCGCCATCTATCAATGCGCAAACTTTTAATGCATCGGAGGCCACTGCTGTAGGAGACGTTATTGGTACTGTTGTGGCCAGCGATCCTCAAGGTGATGATCTTAGTTTTAGCATTAGCACTAACGATAACAACCTATTTACCATCACTGCAGGTGATGCGTCCACCACTGGTGGGCAATTACTGCTTAATACTGGTCAAAACTTAGATTTTGAAACGGCTACAACTCATAGTATCGTAGTGAGTGTAAGTGATGGACAGCTCACCTCGACGGCAACTATTACAATTAATGTGATCGACGTAGATGAGAATACTATGCCTACGATTACGGCTCAATCATTCACTGTGGCCGAAGACATAAGTGATACTACACCTATAGGAACAGTCACTGCTACTGATGCTGAAGGTGATGCACTAACGTTTAGTATAACTTCTAATGACGATGACCTCTTTGAAATTACCACTGCAGGTGAAATTAGCCTTGCCGCAGGAGCCAACCTAGATTTTGAATCTAAGACGTCACACGATATCACTGTCACGGTTTCCGATGGCAGCTTAACCGCATCCGCCACAATAACCATTTCTGTAACAGATGTAGCCGAAAATACTGCGCCGACCATTGCAGACCAATCATTTACTGTAGCAGAGGATATCACGTCAATCACCACAATTGGTTCGATTG
The DNA here is from genome assembly GCF_001747105.1 of Roseivirga misakiensis. Taxonomy (NCBI): domain Bacteria; kingdom Pseudomonadati; phylum Bacteroidota; class Cytophagia; order Cytophagales; family Roseivirgaceae; genus Roseivirga; species Roseivirga misakiensis. The sequence continues at coordinate 147,832 of NZ_MDGQ01000004.1, forward strand.
TAGCCTCGGACGCGGAAGGTGATAATATTTCATTTAATATAACGGCCAATGACAACGGGCTATTTAGAATTATTGATGGTGGTGAGCTTCGCCTAGCAATCAATCAAACACTAGATTTTGAAACAGCAACGAGTCATAGCATTACCGTAGAAGCCACGGATGGTGGTTTGAGCAATTCGGCTACCATTACCATTAATGTGACTGATGTTGATGAATCTGATCCTGCAGCGCAGTATACTGTGAGTACCTTGGCTGGAGGAACTCAGGGTTTTCAAGACGGTCAAGGTTCAGCCGCTCAATTTGATAACCCGAATGGAGTAGCGGTTGATGCAAATGGCAACGTTTATGTGGCAGATTCAGGAAACAAAAGGATTAGGAAGATCGACCCGAACGGCAATGTCACAACTATAGCTGGTACCGGTGCAGAAGGAAACAATGATGGTGCAGCAGCCCAAGCAACTTTCACTTTCCCAGATCGACTGGACTACAAAGACGGCAATGTTTATGTCTCTGATACGGAAACTATACGAGTGATTGATAATAGTTTGAATGTGACTACACTTACTGGTAAAATTAGTACCAGAGACGATCCCACCGTTTTTAGAGATGGCACATTGGCTCAGGCGCGCTTTCGAAATAACAAAGGCATCACCATCGATGCTGCTGGTAACATCTTTGTGGCAGATCAAGGGAATCATAGAATTCGAAAAATCGATAATTCAGGCAATGTCACCACGCTAGCCGGCAGCAGCCAAGGTAATTCTGATGGCATGGGTACGTCTGCAAGGTTCAGAAACCCAACCGGAGTAGCAGTGGATGCCAATGGGAATGTATTCGTTGTGGATAGTAGCAACGACAGAATTCGAAAAATTGATCCATCTGGCAATGTGACCACTTTTGCTGGCACGAGCGAAAATTTCGCCGATGGCCAAGGAACAAGTGCTGCCTTCAATACACCAACAGGAATTGCTATCGATTCAGATGGAAATCTGTACGTCACAGACACCAATAATGTAGCGATTAGAAAGATCGACCCTGATGGTAATGTAATTACCATTGCAGGTGCTCGTGGAGTAGGTGTTGGAGACAAAGATGGCACTGGTGATGTGGCCCAATTTGACCTAGCTTCAGGTATAGCGGTTGATGCCAACGGCGTGATTTACGTGGCGGACCCTAGGAATCATAAAATCAGGAAAATCGTTTTTAACGATTAGGTTACTTCGATATCGCTGGTTGTGATATAAAAAGGGAGCTTTACAATTGTCAAGCTCCCTTTTTCATTAAAACATTTTCTATAAAGTATAGAAAAGACCTCTTCCCGAAGCTTAGGGAGAAGACTTCTTTGACCTTTAATATATTTTGTAAAACTGACACATAGATTCGTTACTCGATTTTTCAATTAGGCCCAATACTAAATGGCAACCTTACTTTTTCTCCCTTTTTTGAATAAATTATTACATCTCCTCTTAATGATAGATCCTTGAAGTTTTTATTTTTAGTTATTTTAAAATAGCCATATCCCTGATCGTTAACATCTATTTGAATTGTATCCGTCTTTGTAATCATTTCAATGGATGGATTGAACAATTCATCAAAGGCTGTAATCGCTATATTAAATTCAACATCAGACTCCGTTTCTTTCACTATAAAAGCCTTCGCTCTCAACGAATTAAAGGTTGTTGAAACTTGTGCATCTGAAACTAATTTATCTAGAACTAGAAGCTTATTTAATAAGATGAATAATTGGAAGTCGTTATTTTTCTTGACTTTTAAAGGGGTAACATCAAGCCTACTTGTAATATCTACCAACTGTCTATTTATAAATTCTAGATCCTGACTATTAGATAAAGCGCTAAAGGCACTATCAACTTCCCAATATGGAATAGACATATTATCGTAGTTCAGCAGGGAATGTCTAAAATTAGACTTTAGATATTTTAACCTATCATCAATTCTATCCTCTAAGTAAACTATAGCTTCATCATTATCAGAGTCTAAACCACAACCAGAAAGAAGTAGGAAGCAAATTAAACTCAAAAGACAAATGGAATTTTTCATTCTATGTTATTGACTTAGCAATTACAAATCAGCTTTTCGTTCTACAATATCCCAACCCTTTATAAGGTACGTATATCTAGCAATTTTTTAGGCGCACACTATTATGACATATGTCAATGACACCTTTCTAATAGCTGTCAAGCAGAAATAATTAGGGTTAATCATAAAAAAGCCCTCTCGCGAAGGCTTCTAAAAGAAACAACTGAAGCTAGTTAGGATTTTTCGATAATCAGTTCACAGGACCCTTCCTCTAATTCAGAAAAGCTATCATAGTGTATATGATAACCACAAGAGATTTTATCTTGTGATAGATTGAGAAGGTGGTTTGCCATAGAAATTAAACCATCTCTATTCGCTTTAATAACTATTGTACCATCATTAATTCTCGTCTCTATTTGAAAATCACCTTCCCATCTCAATGTTATTCCAGATTCGGGTTTATAATCTGGAACCTGAATTTTCATTTCCATGATCTCAATTTAACAACAAAAAAGCCCTCTTCCTGAAACTTTGGGAGAAGGCTTCTTTATGCTTTGTTTTATGTTAATAGATAATTGTTGGGATTACTCAGACCCTCCATTGTTCAATAAAGAGTTAGCTATATACTCCTCATGCCCCTTCTCAAGTAATGTTCTAGCCTTATTATTTAACAATGGGCTGATTTCATCAAGTACTTGTCTAGGTTCATCATAAAGAGGATTAAATAATTCTATAGTTATTACATCTTCAGTTCTATGACCTCCCTTTGTCAAACAGAGGTTAACAAATTTTGCTACTCTAATTATTAAAGATTGGTCCTTGAATCTATCAATAAAGAATGAATAGAATTCTCCTAATATCAAATATGGTCCATCATCCTCTTCAAAAGAAGGTTTGAATTCAGGAAAGCTACTTAAGAGCTTTGCAATCAGAAGGCCATAAAAATCATCTTTTTTAATTACAGGGTAATGCATTCTGTATATCTCTTAGAAATTGTTCACTATTTCTCTATGTAATTGAAAGAACTACCATCTCTCATTACCTTTATTTCAGTGTTTTTAAAGGAAGTTCTCCGTTATTCTTTACCTTTTGAATTGCTTCAAGCCAATACTCCCAAAAAGCTGGATCTGCTGGCTTGCCAGATTCAATGTACTCCCCTCCACTCAAAATATCGGTCAAGTCCTTTGAACCAGTGAGTTCAAAATAATATTCTAGCATATAGAGCATTGCTTCATAACCTTCTCTCTCTGTTATCATCATATCAAGATTTACTAATTTCCTTTAGATTTCAAATAATACTGAAGTAATATTGACACTGCTCAACAGAAAAGCCCTCTTGCCGAAACTTCGGAGAAGGCTTTTAAAATCTATATTCTCATTGGCAAATCAGATACCTTGGGAAGGTACTAATTAGAGTAGAATTTAAGATTAGCTGGTAATTCATCCCACCCACTTTTAGGTATTTCATTTACTTTTTCTCTTAACCTCAAATCAGGTCTAATTTCACCGTACTTACCATCATTCCTTTCTGCATATTCTACAATATACATCATGCCAACCTCTGGTTTTAATTCAAAACTCTTCAAACTAAGTGTTCCTTCATATTCAATACCATTAACAGAATATAAAAATACAGCAGAAGTGCCTAACCTAACTGGAGTAAAGTATCCCGTAATTTCACCAACGGTATAATCTTTTTTTTGAGTCTTCAAAAAATATTTCCACGTTGGATACCCAATCAGAAACAGTACAATTACTATAAGGTACAGCTTCTCTCTTTTCACATTCTTTTTACTCATTGATTTTGCTGTTTAAATCCCTGAACACCCATACTAGTCATAACTTAATTACATGACAGCAAAAAAGCCCCCCCTTTCGAAGTCTTTTTATATAATAATGTTAGGATTGAAAAATGTTTTTATAATTTCCAATTAATGGGTTGGGCAATATATCTATTCTCAGTTTACATCATTTCAGGTATTATATTATTTATTGCAGGTATCAAATACTTGTTCAAAAAAGATAGTGAGAAACCAGCGATGTCATTTTTGGTCTTTGGAATTGGCCTGACAATATGGGGTATTGTCAAGTTGATGCAATTACTATAATGAGTAAACCATCATATTCATCAAAAAATGATCGGTATATTTATTCTACTTTGGAAGAACTAAAAGACATATCAATCAATGTAATCTCTGATTTTATCTCCTTCATTTTAGGCGGTCTTTTTACACATGTTTTTCTAAATAATTTCTGTATTTATAGCGTTCTCGGATATAAAAAAACCTAGGCTCTCTGAATGCAACACTTAGCCATACATTTGATCAATAAAATGTTTAATAAAACAACATATTGTTGATTTTAGTATGTCAATTACATACCTGTGTAGAAACTGGTAAGCTGAAATAATTAAGGTGAATTAGTAAAAAAAGCCCTCTTTTGAAGGCTTTTAAAATCTATATCCTATCTGCAAATCAGATACTTTGGGGCACTATTGGTACTCTAAGTAATTGGATTCACCTTTTCTGGTTAATTATCAATAACTGCTTTAATACAAGCTCTCCAGTCAGGTCCTCATACTTATCCAAATTCATTGTATAAATTAAACCAACTAAATCCTCAAATGACTTAACCCTGTTTATGACATGCGGCGCGAAAAAGCTGCTAAACAACACTCTCAGTAACACCGCAGGAGCTGCAATAATTATGATTATACTTGGTATGATGATAACATCTAATCCTGAAAAGAGTAAATCCACCCGTTGATACAAAAAGGCAAATACTTGTTCAAAAAAGATAGTGACAAACCAGCAATAACCTTTTTAGTACTTGGTATAGGACTGATTATTTGGGGTGCTATGCGTATCATTAATCTATTCCCCATGCCAGACCTCTAACGTCGAACTAATGTCCCAAGCGTCATCTAATTTTCGAGCATTAACTAAAATACCTTTACTGCATGTTTTACCACAAAAGATAATCATATAAAAAACGACCTGATCGTAGGTGCTATTATATGAGAAATTCGATAAGGATAAAATCCCAAAAAACTTCTCACTATCAGCAGAACTCAAGTTGTTTATCACATTGGGATTTGTTTCAAATATGAAAGGTGAATTTATCGCTTCAATGTCAATTGCCGATCTATTGATAGAATAATTCTCAATTAGCTGTTCATTCAAGCCTTTTGTCCACTCAGAGTCGACTTCAACATTTTCAAGAAATTTTATATGCATCTCATCCCCATAAAGACTAATTGTGTCAAATGCAATAATTTGATTACTATCAATTTCGAATTCATATACCGCATTCAACAACTCAACATGGATTGTATTGAATATTTTTGAATTCAACTTTTTTAGATTCTGAGGTTGACTCGTACTACAAGAGAAAACAGAAATCAATAGACAACAGGCTATTATTATTTTCAATTACGCTTTTTTCAATTTCTACAAAAATATCACTTGATAAGCATTCAATAAGAGGATCAGGTATAATGATATGATAACTTCTATTGACTCCAGAAACAATTAATTCCTTTGTTATTGTCATACTATTTTCAAAAACACCCTGTACCGCTTTGCTGTAGAATATATGAACCTATAGACTCATCAACAATCTTTTCTTTAATAGGATTCTGGTGAATTATATGCTACACTTCAAGTGTAGCTTCAAACCAGTACTCACAGTAAGTGAGAACAAGGCAGTTAGCAACTGCTCTTAAAAGCATGACCATGTTTCAACCTAATTAATAGCTAATCAAACTCTGGAAACTTACTATACCCTCTTTCCTTAAAATCATTCTTAAACTTTCTGAATTCCGTAATACCTAACTGTGTTTGTTCAACAATATATCCCTTGAAAACCTTCGGCTCCGACCTAGCTAAATAATAAGATTTAATATAAAGCGTATCACCTGAGAGCTTGTAGTAGATAGTAGCATCATCTATGCTGAAGATATAGTTCTCATTCGGATCTGGCTCAAACTCCTCCTTAGCATCATTCGATACAATGGTAAGATTATAATCACCAGTAATACCCCAGTTGACATTCTTTAGGTACAAACCCTCACTAAGCTCTTTAAGCGTATAAACTGGCGAAAAGTCATCTTCTACCTTCGAAAAGAATTGGTACAAAAACCCTATTACAAGAGCAAGAGTTAAAGCGGCGATAAATAAAATACGTTTCATTTCTTTTTTGTCTATTTACCACGTTTACTGTTAAATCCAACTGATAACTGTACAAGTAATATAGTAGTCCGCAATTGGATTATTAACCTTTTGCTTCTCACATATAAAAGAATTTAGTGAATTATAACCTACACTTCAAGTGTAGCAAAAGACCATTACTCACCGCAAGTGAGAACTAGGGGAAGGTATTGTCAGGCTAATCCATTTACTATGATATGTTGTCATAATTTAATCAAAAGAATCATCTGTATATTTACTACACTTTGGAAGAGCTAAAGGACATATCAATCAATGTAATCTCTGATTTTATCTCCTTCCTTTTAGGTGGTGTCTTCACCTATGCCTTTTTTAAAAAACCTAATTGGTAATAATTATGCCATATTGTGACATAATTATTCACACTGTTTGGACATTGATGTCACATGATGCTCACAAATGCCTATTTCAATCACTTTCATTAGGCATCAGTGTTTTTATTTCAATCACTTAAAATTCAATCTATCCTTCATTATTGAGCAACAAAAAACCCTCCGAAGAGGGCTTTTTACCTGAATGTTCTGTGTAATTACAGCAGCCACTAAATGTGAGCGCTAGAGGGTACCTTAGCATTACTTGTTACTTGGGGTCAAATAGTAGTTGGGTAGATTTCCTTGCATTCTAGTTTCGACATCAAAGAGGGTTTTTCGAGCATCTATGGCTACCACTCCATTTTTATCATTTCTTAGCCCTCCTAAAAAAGTCAAGTAACATCTGGTATTATATTCCTTCACGATTTTCTTCCCTTTAGTAAAAACTACATAAGTCTCTCCATCTGGAACAACTTCGCAATCACAATCAAAACCTATAATTTTCTCAATCTCATCTGGATAACTCCAACTACCAAAGAAATATAATTTATCCCACTCAAAGTCAAACACCTCCTTTAAATCAACTTCGCATGGTTTATCTACACCACACCTTTCTTCAAAAAATGGATCTGATATCTCGCAGAACTCATCTCCACAAGATGCAACTGTCATAATAAATACAACCGTTATCAAGATCGAAAGTTTACTATTTCTTTTCATCCTTATCATCATCTTCTTTTTTAGGGTTCATTTTCTCTAAATCCTCCTTGCTAAAGCCTCCCTCAGTCAATCCATTTATTACTTTTTGAGCACTATTAAATTGGCCTTGGGTAATCTTTTGTCTACTGATTTTAACAGTCCCATCTTCTCCAACAGCAGCAACCCAAAGACCTTCATTCAGGAATGTGTTTAGAACTTCATTTGCAAGACCTTTAGCATCCAAACCTTCATTATTCTTTGAAATTTCTCTTCCAATTGTGTTATTGAGTAGATCGACTATGTTATCGGCCAACAGGGCATCTCCTTTAAAATCAGCATCCATATTGATGCTCGTGGAGTTATTGATTTTAATTCCCTCATGTGAGTTTGTTAAATCTCTTGCCGTCTCCGAACCAAATTGTGAAGTGATATTAGCTGACCATAGAGCGTGCCTAAAAGCATTTCTTTCTGAACCTATACCTACTGATAAATTATCCCCAGATGCTGCATGTCTTGCAATTCTAGCTGATACCGAAGAGATATTAGTTGATCCTGATTTAAACTTCCCTACCTGCCTTGCTGCTTTTGAATGCTTAATATATGCGCCAGCAGTAGCCAGTTTTTCACTAAAGCCACTTGAGGCACTAGTTCTTTCTCGTCCATTAACCCTCCATCTCTGCAAACCCCACAAATCAATACTCCCAACTGGTTCATTTTCCGCATAGTTATAAGGGGAAACATGAGCAAATTGATCAGCAATAGGGTCTAATGATGGAAAGCGGCCAAGCTGTGAATCGTATATTCTTGCTCCATAATGATACCAACCTAGATTAAAGTCATTATCAAGCTCTTTTCCATTATACTTAAACTGATTGGGTTTGCTTAATGGTGCGGTGGAAGATAAAGCAGCTATTGAGAGTCCAAAGGGATAGTAATGATCTTCTTGTAAGATCGATCCCTTGTGATGCGTCACCTTAATATCATCAAAATAGGTATTCTGATTTTGATTACTCTCATTGCTTACCCAAATGTAGATATACCCCTTCTGGGTGATATTCACATTATTTAAAGATAGTAAATGCTTAGCATATGTAACGCTACTCACGCGCCTATGGCCTGACGACACCCTATTAAAGTTGGCATCGAACACAATATAATTTAGGAAAGCGAAAGGCGTGGTACTGCCAGAACCTCCACCACCTGTTAAGTAGCCACTTACCCCATTAAACACACTGTTAGTCTGGGTATATAGCTCATTTCCAGCTCCCGCCGGTACAAATGCGTTCACTAGCGCTGTTACCAAAGCAGATGAACTAATACGGCTCGTTCCAGAGCTAATTCCTCCTTGGTTAAAAGCCCAAGCTTCCATATCTATTTCATCACCTGGCATCACATCTAGCATAATGGCGGCTCCCACACGATTATAAGAAATCTGGCCGTTTGTTCGGCTCACTTCATTACAGCTTGTACAACCATCATCGCCGAGCGTGCTTTGGTTCGCAGATGAATAAGTATAGCGGGTTTCATCCAAGCCAAAGAACAATTGTTCTTCAAAGGCCGCTATATTATTACCCTGATTATCATTTTCGGACTCCATAGTGGCTTTATATACTATGGCCGGGGCAGATTCTGTCGTGAATGTAGATCGCGCATTACCTAGGTGATCTCGTATCACGTAGTCATAGGCCAAATTCCCTTGATCGTTCTTCCGCACACGACCTTCTTCATGTGCAAAATGCTGCAAGTTGTTATTCTGGTAAATAAATCCACCTACATAATCAGTGGTGACAACAGTTCCGTTGTCGTTAGTGATTTTCTGTAGTTTAACACCACTGGCATCATATCTATAGCTGATGGTTCGTCCACTACCCATGTTTACATACTCGGGCAGGTTAAAACGATTGTAGGTTATGTCACTCGTTATACCCTTGTTATAATCACGCAGCATATTGCCACTGGCATCATATCTAAACTCACTGGTGCTATTATAATTGTCCATAAAATCACCAATATTTCCTTTTACGCCCGTATCGGTAACTTCAATAAGCTTGTTGCCTATGTCGCCATTGTTGTAGTCGTAGTTTAGGTTATCGATGTATTTGGCGGAATTAAGTACCCTTCCTCTTCTTCTTAGCGTTTGAATATTTCCGTTAGGGTCATAGGTAACATTATCTACCGTATAGTCATTGTCATAGGTGTTATTCGAGAGGTTATCGTAGCTAGCCAGCGTCATACGGTTACTCTTATCGTAAGCATATTCATAACGTTTCAAGTGACTATCACCTACCGATCGCCACTCAATCTCGGCAATGTTTCCATTAAACATATCAGTGGCTTGAGAGGCATCATTGTACTTGAGCTTCATGGCAAAGTAGTCACTGCCCAAGCTGCTCGGGTTATTGATTTGTTTTAGCCAACCACGAATATTATAAGTATGGTCTACATACTGCTTATAATTACCTAGTGCTTTTTGCGAAAGTTGGCCTAACGCATTGTACGTGTTACGTACTATAGTCTGGTAGCCACTCTCTTGGTTTACATTTCTATGATAGACATAAGTCAGTCTTCCCGCGTGATCATAAGTCATCTGTTTAATCACCCTTATCTCACTAAAATCATCTGCACTAGGGTTTTTATGGTGAATGTAGGAACGAACAACTTTGCCAGAAAAATCATATTTGTTGGTGACTATATCTTCTCCCCCTTTATGGTTTACCGATCGGATTTGGATCAGACGCCCTTTCCTATCGTAGAAATTGACTGACTCAGTCCAAGTACTCTGACCGATCATTTTGGTTTTTGTACCTGTCACTTGGCCATCGGTAAAAGCAAAAGAAGCTGGTGTTTCACCATAAGTACCACCACTTAAAGCACTGTTATAACTACTTGAAAATGTTTTAGAGGTAAAGCTATAGTCATCATAATAAGTGACTGATTCTATATTGAAGCTACTTAAACTGGTAAACACTTTCACATAGTAGTTGTGGTATAAGCCATAGCCAGACGCAGAGGTTTTTCGTACCTCGAAATAGCTGTCGTTGCTATTGACAGTGCTTTGTAATGAACTTCTGGAAGTGGAACCATTGTAAGTTCCTGTCATCACAGGTCGGCCTAAATAGTCGTACTTTGTAAATACCCATTTACTATTGGTTGTTTGGGCTCCGTCCCTACTTAAGACCAGCCTATCTTGCTGATCGTAAACCATTTCGGATTTATTGGCGCCAGGTACCTTTTTAACTATCAATCGGTTTCTATGATCGTAATAATAATGGAAAAGTAACTCATTGGATTCTGTGCTATTAATGCTCCAATCATTAGAAATTCTGCTCACTGCCTTTGGTGGAATCACCGTTTTCAGATTGTTGTAGATATCATATACGTAATAAGTACTTAACCACCCCGTATGATTGCTACTTGGGCTAGAGGCATCTTGAACCTTCTTTAAGATCATTCTTCCTAAAAAGTCCGTATACTCCAAAACCCTGCTTCCTTGTTCATCAGTAGTTTCCACTACCGATAACTTATTGGCTGAATAATACCCAGCGTAGGTTGGCACAGAAGTTTCACCTGATCCAGCATTCCACCGGACCACGTATTCGCTACTTGTATTTGTGCGATAATTCATGGAAACACCACGATTACTACCAGTCCATGGTTGACCAGGTGCCATTTGCTTAGTAGGTCGGTTGCCTGGTGAGCCATCCACTAAAGTCTTAGAATAGGCATAACCATCATCAGTACTACCATATTGGCTCAAGTAGAAGGTGTTTCGTTCGCTGGTTTTGTTGGTTTTATATGTCCCGTTATTACCAGTTGATTTAAAAGGCAGCCATTGCTGTAAGTTTCTTCCTAAGTCATCATACTCACTGGTGGTTACTAAATCTCTCTGGTCAGGTGTAGCCCTCCAGTCTATACTTTGAATACCCCTACCCAAACCATCACTGTAAGAAGTATTTCGCAAAACCTCTGCCGGTGTACTTTGCGAAATGGCACTCGATAGAGACGTATGTCCAGGCTCTTGAACAGTATAACTCTTCACGTAATTAAGCATCGGAGCACCTCCGCCACAATTATTTACGGTAGCGGTTGCTGCAATTCTGGCGCTTTCGCAAGATGAGTTATAAGCAGCAGCGTATACCGTTTTAGAAACAGTACCATTGTGTGTATAAGTAGAACCTGTAGATAAAAGTGTCCCTCCAGAACTCGCGCTATACCACCGCACTGTGGTATTGGCCGATAGCACAATATTGGTATTCGGGCAGCCAGAGTTTGAAGTCGTTGTTGGTGCCGAAGGACCATTAATAGTAATACTCAGCATACCTGGCAGCGTTGTACTCCCAACAATTTCAGCAATCAAAGAGCCAGAAGAGCTACTGCCCCAGTTTACAGTTGCCATTGTATTGTTGGAACTAGTGATAGTGCCACCGAATGCTTCCCAAGTAACAGTTCCGCTACCCCCTGAAAGCGTATAGGTATGTGTAGTGCCACAGGTTACATTTGTTGTACCAGAAATGGTAAGGCTACCGCCCGGACCACCTGGGCCACCGGGACCTCCAGGACCTTGGGCAGATAAGGAAAAACAAAGCACGCTTAGTAGTAACAAAGACATGCTGAATACTCTATTCAAATTACTGGTTAATTGGTATTTTGTATGATTAAAGCCTATCATGATTTTCTTATTTACTGTGTGCGACATTAGTTAGAGGTAGTTGCTTGGTACTTATACTGATAAGCTTGTAACACCTTGCCATCCAGATCTTTGACAAGTTCCAGGCGACCAAATTTGTCGTATTGGTATTTCACCGCTATATGATTAGCATCAACCTGAGAAGTCACCCCGTACATGGGCGAGTAGGTATAGGTTGTCATTTGTGCATCAGCCGGGTAAATCCTGACTTCATCGATGTAGGCACTACCCCCAATCGTGATAGAACTTACACCCGAAAATGTTTTTTCGTAATAACGCCAACCGTTAGCATTTAAGAAGGTGCCAGAACTCGAAATGGTCGAACCGTTTACATAAACAGTACCACTTTTCGCGTAGTAACTAACCCTATACGTGATTCCACTACTAAGACCGGTTTTTTGAATTGACCCTGTAGACAAACGGTAATATTTGGTACCAGAAGGTGCATTGGCGTCGGTGTAGCTTGGGCCAGAGTATAAAAGATTTCCATGCCCATTTTGCTCAAAACTGGAGTAACCAATGTGGCTATTGCTGGTCGCCCCCACTACTTGAGCGGTTGGCAACTGATTATCATAGCCGTATATATAGCGTTGTTGTGCACCGCCATCTTTCGACACACCAAGCAAATTACCATGGCTATCATATTGATGAAAAGTAACTCTCGTTTCCAAGCTACCTGTCCCTTTGGCTGCCTCGATACTTGAAGGCAAGTAATAACCACTATAATTACCAAAATTGGTTCTAGTAGTGGATAGCTTTGTACTCCCCCTGTATTGTTCTTGCTGCACCACAGTACCTAACATATTTTTGCTACTTACCATAGCATTTAAATTGTTCCTTTCAGTGGTGGTCAATCCTGATAGACTCGATTGGTCATAAGGATAATAGTATCGCGTCTCATGTGTATTGTTTTCGCTATCCTTAGTCTGAGTCCTTGATACTTGAAAACGATTTGTTGATAAATCATCCCAGAAATTGGTCGTCTCCGTTGTAAATTGAGTAGAGTTGCTTCCTAAATTATAAGTTTTAGTAATTGTCTTCTGTAAATCAACTCGACCAGAATAGATGCGGTAACGTTTGAAATGGTTGTGAACACCTGGTTTCCAAATAGCACCCTCTACTGAAGTGAAATTGAAAGGATAGTTCGCAGAAACTGTATTAGATGGGAAGTATGTATTTGTATCAAAAGGCTCCAGATTGCTACTAGGTGCTTCGTAAGTTCCCGCATAGATATTTTCGACCTCCTTTACTTTATGGTAGGTACTTCCTGTCCATCGATAATCAATCTGTTTAGTGAGCAAGCCACGAATGTAATCTCTTGAATCTACCCTTGGATAAGGAAAGCTTCTGCCGGTAGTAACATTTCCTAAGGTCAGAAAACTTTCACCGTTCAGTGGAAAGTAGTAATAACCATCATAAAAATCACTGTAATCGTCAGCTGTGGTAAAGTAATACTCAGTTTTACCATTGTTTGAAGAACCTATCGTACGAACAGTAACCTTACCGTAGCCAACTTCAGCACCATTTGTTGTCATCAGCGGTTGCGTAGAAGGAATAGTTCTTCTATAACCATTAGGTATCATATTTACATTTGGCGCAGAAGTAGACAAATTGAGTACTTCCTGACCACCATACTTCGGTTCATTGACTACATAACCAGTCGAATTGGACGACCCATTATCACCGTTAAGATTATAATAATATTCTCTTCTGACATCATTGGAAGCATCAATACCATCATGATCAACAATAGCATCGACGCGAAGGCCTCCAACATTTTTATTAGAACTAGAAGATGGGTCATACGCCACATGTCCTTCAAAGGTAAATGCCGTATGCCCTCCTGTAGGATAGGTTACTTTGGTGAGTACACCCGCCTGTGCATGAGATGCACTCGGATCTCTATCGGCGGTACCCATGGAGGCTGTTCTCAGAATTGACCAACCATCGTAATAAGATACAGTTTGGAAAGGTTCTGGACTGGTATTTCCAGTTTTACCATTATAGTAACCCCAATGATCTTGCGCAAAAGAGTATCTACTCGGAAGGTAATAATTTGTATTGTATGTAAATACATGACCAGGATTACTTGTCACGCCATCATTTCCAAATTCCTTAACCTCATCTAACCTAAGCCTTCTTTCAAAATCACCGGTGTTCAGCCCTTGAAAAGTTATATTCGTTGTTGAAGAATTGATGGATGCAGTTCCTGTAGGTGTAAAATAGCTGTAGTAAAACTGAAACTTCTTTACCAAGACATTATTCTCATCTTTCACCTCAATATTGTCTAAACGGTAATCATTTAAATGGTCTTGACGCTTTACCGTCGAGCGATTGAAGAGTATTTTTCCATGATCAAAACTGATTTCCTTAATTCTTTTGGCCTCCGTATAACTCCATGATTTCCGCATGTGCTGTGGTCCAAACCATACACCCAAAGGCAATTCGCTAAGCGGGTAGTAGCTAACATTTTTCAATTGATTGGTTGTTCCACTCCAGTCATGGTAAGTAAGGGTCATGAGCGAATATCCATCTTGATTTTTTACTTGCGTCAAGTACCAGCTACTCGTGTAGTAACTAATTGCGGCTTGGTTTTCTCCGACTTCAAAAGATTTACTTCTTTCCTGTTCTGCAAAAACATAAACAGTACCGCTGGCACTGGTGATTTCGAATCGTGTCACAACATTACCAGCAAAGATTGGAGTAATCTTCGCGTTAGATTTTACTTTTTCAACAACTTGTTTTGACTTGTTGATATAAAATGTACCACTCATGCCCCCCGCATTGTAGTTGTACTCATCTGGTTCTGCATCAAGGTCACCATCAGCATAATCTTGATAAAGGGCAATAGTAGAACTACTCAAATTGGGCAGCGCTGCTAGGGCTTGATACCCTCCACCTAAATCATCAGCTCTACCTCTAACAGTTCTAGAAACCACACCGCCAGCATTCAGGCTCCAACCAAGACCTACCCATGGGGCTATTTGTTCTACTTTAATTCCGCCAAAGCCAGAATAAGATAAACTGACAGGAAGACTGTAGCCTTTTGAACTGGCCGTATGAATGGGAATAGAAAGAGAAGGGGAGCCAGTATAGAAGTTAACTCCGGTATTTCCATAACCAACAATCGACGCCGCCTCTGGTGATGGAGGAATTACATTCGGCATTTCTTGGCCTAGCATTGGAACTACTGAAAGCGCACTCATAGCTAAAATCAGTGTGCTTTTAAGAAAATTCTTGAAAACGGTTTTCATATAAGTGTGTTAGTGTGATTAGTTATTTCGATTGTTGAAAAACAGACCAAATCGAACTACCAGTGGATTATTATACTGGCTATTCGGCTGATTTAAGTCATATAAAATGGCAAAGCGCGCTACGGTCTTTTTGCCTAAAGATTGGTTTTTACCTAAACCAATGAGCGCTGTGGATCGCCAAGGTATCGACCCTGGGAACTCATTGTTATTAATAGATTCTCTGTGTGAAGTTTCTCCTTTATACCCCTCAAAGGCTCCCTCTATGAAAAAGCCTTTCCAGATTGAAAAATCTAGGTAGGTGCGATACCCCCAGCCGAGAGAACTTAAATCTATCTCATCTAATGCGGTACCAAGATTTGATCTGTAAGAAAGACCGACACCTAACTCTAATTTAGGACTTATAGCAACTCCTAAATTCAAGGCAATATCTAAAGAGGCAGGACGATCTCTATTGAGAGAAAAATTACCTCCGTAAACAAGTCTTTCGGCCAATGAGAAAGAAGGTGATTCACCATCTAAAAACTCTAAAGCGTCTCCCTCGGTAAAGTCTGAATATTTTTGCTTGAGTTGTTCGACTTCAGAAGTCGCAGAAGCCAATTTTTCAGTAATCAATTGACCAATCTCTTCTTCGGTTCCGCCAAATCGATCTTGCAAAACTTCTTTGATAAATTCTCCAGTTTGAAAATTCTGAGCGTTATCTCTCAATGAAGATGCCTCTAAAGCTTTACCATTCAAATATTCCTCCTTTAATGCCTTTACTGTTGGATGATTCGATATGTAACTTTCAAGCGATTTGTCCAGATTCTGAATCTTGGTTTTGTATTGATTAACAATTCCCAAATACTCCTCCTTTTTCGCCAACAGAGATTCAGGAATCTCAATGCCATTGGTCTGTTTCAAATCTTCTAGCCAATGTTGGTTAGATTCGAATAGGTCGAGTTCGACTTTGAGCTCCTCTATTTGCTTGTTCAGAAGAATGGCTTCTTCTTGACCCATGGCAAATTCGTACTCAGATTGTAATTCATTAAGTTCTTCCCGAAGTGGTGATATTTGACCAAGACTATCTAACACCTTAAGGCTATCGATAGACCCAGCATTTTTGCTAGCAATAGAATCTTTGCTCAGACTGCCTTTTTGATCCAAGACCAACAAATCTCTACCGAGTTCAGTGTTGACTTTTCTCATTTTACTCAACAACCGATTCAATACCTTAGTCTTTGGTTTCCAATCTGGCACAGATTGACCAAGTAAAGGTGGACTAGCGATAGTCACCAAAAGAAAAGTAACTAACAAGTACTTCATCAAATGAGACACTCGACTCATTGACGGCTAGTAAAGAAACTGTTGCTGACCCTTATACCTAGTTCTACATTACTGAGGATATAAGTTTCATCAAATTCGTTACCGTTTGGCATGGTAACCTTAATATTCTGTCGCATGGGTAGGGTTACTCCATCAACAGTTTCGTAACCTTTGAAATTAGTTACTGTAACTTTCTTTTTACCATTATTTCTTGTTACAACTTCCCTGTGGCGGACTGGCAGCCAAGTCTCAGAATCAATCCATAGTATAGATTTCTTGTTCCCCTCCTCTGATTTTATTCTCACTAAGTTTCTGCCAGCTTCAGTTGTTCTTTCTTCAAAAGTGGCTCCCTCATCTAGGTCTAGAATTTTTAACAAACCCTTAATTAAATGTTGTCTGTTAAGATTCTTTTTTGTCTGAGTCGAAGTGATTTCTTTGGTATTAAACCCAACTTCCATCATATAGGACGAACCATTCCTAATAAGTGACAACTGTCCGCTCTCTTGTTGGATATCCGCTCGGATTTTGTTGTTGCCTTTTGCAGTCACGCGAACGCTTTGAGAACCGTCCTGGTGCTTTTGAATAAGGTCAAACTGAATAGTTTTCTTCTCCTCTAGTACTTCAGTACCAAGAGCCTGGTTTGTCTGACTTAATATATCAGCAATGGTTTGAGCTTTTAAAACAGCACTTGCCGCTAACATAGCTATGAACAAAGTCAACTTCCTCGTCATCATTAATCGTTTTGGTTGATAGAAAAGTGTAAGTGTCTAAATATCATCCCACCTATTAAGGTTATTTGGGACTAATATTTCCACACTGAAGTAAACATAAATATATTTTTTAATTTTTCATCTTTTAAATATGATTTAAGTCTGTTTATAGTATTAATTTATTATTATCAATTTTATTTTTAAACTGTATAAACTGTATTTATGTATTTGAAACACATATATGTGTATTTCAAATACATACAGATGCTTAAAATCATCAACACACTTTAACTACTTTTTATATAAGGCGAATGCCCTTATGGGCTCAATACTATTATCTCAAGAGAAAAGAATGATGGGAATCAGGAGACGTAAAGAAAGAATGCCAACAAAATGCATTTGAAATAGCGCGTCATCCCGACTTCTATTGGATGGTTGTTTGAGTAAGAAGGATTTTTAGACAATGATTAACCCAGCTTCTCCGTAAAATACTGCCTCGGAGATGTCCCCATTATCTTTTTGAATGACTTATTGAAGGTGGTTTTGGAATTAAAACCTGCCTCTTGTGCTAAACCGAAGAAAGTAAGTGTTTTAGCTTTTTCGGTACTTGCTAATGCAATGAACTCTTTGATTCGGAAATAATTCACATACTCGAAAAAGTTCATACCAATCTGCTCATTGAGTAAGCGCGCTACATCAGGACTATTGACTCCGAGCATTTCAGCAAGATCTGCCTTCATTAAATTTCTGTTGAGATAAGGCTTTTTCTCAGTCATGACTTTTTCAAGCTTAGTCTTTAACATCTCCAGTTCAGTTAGCGACAGTTTCGACTGAATATACTTCTTGGGAGTCATCAAATGCCCTACCTTAAAAATCGATGGCTCCTTAATGTTGTAATAAGAAATAAACAGAATTATATAGGCAATGGCAAGCCAGATAAATGGACGAACCTCACGTTCTAGCCAGCTTTGTCCAAAGGCTCCAACAAGGTAAATGGTCAGCCAAACTAACAAACAAGCACCAACAGAAACCAGGAAGCTTTTAAGAAAACGTAACTTGACGGCAAAACTCAACTCATCCATAGTTGAACGAGTAAAGTCTCGATATAATCTAACGCTCAGTGCCCAATAGCATCCGTTGACTAAAAGTCCAGCACCCATAAATATCACAACAGCCCAATACAATTGTCCATTTTGCAACCTTTCTTGAATCAGCGCAGAAGACGAAAACATGTAATAACTTGAAAAAACGATCGCATAGACGAATGCTGGTAAATAATGGACTAAATCTGCCTTACTCAATCGCTTCACCGTTAGTGAATACCTTGTAAAAAGGTATACCGTTGGCCCGAACAAAAAGGTCGCATATTCCGATAAAGCGATCAGACGGTAGGTTCCTCCAAATAAACCCAAAGCATATAAAGTTCTTCCAAGCAAACCGATAAACAGCACTACTAAAAGAACAACCAGGTAAGGGTTGATATTCGTTCTAGCTTTTGATGAAAAAGCATAAATTCCGAGCAGGAATACGCATTGCAAAAAGCCGAAATACACCAATTGGTTTAATAGGATATCCATACCGCTGATCAAATTAAAGGAAAGAAGATTACTTAATGGCAAACTGATTTACATGTTTCACCCCCTCGTGAGACATCGCTAAATTTTTTCTGCGAAAAGCCTCAAAAGCTTCCTTGTTTTCCCATGATGTAATGGTCAGATAATCGGGATTGTAGTTGTAACCGAATGGTGAAGTACCCCCTGACAATTCAAGAACTACATTTCCGCCAGACGCCTTTGCTGTTTTTAACCATTGATCGTTAAACTTTTTAAACGCACTACCCTTATCAGCCCAGTAGGCGGTCATTACATTATATTTTCCCAAATCCATTTTCACCGTTCGATCCTCTTTCACCTCCCAATAGGTTAGAGAAAAAGTACTCCAAATCTGCCTTCGCATTTCATGAAAATCAGGGACTTTGTCCGTAATTTCAGTAGTGAAATTCACACGTTTCAGATAGTTTTTCCATTTACCAATGATGATCGTCTTAGGCCAATAGTTGCCCTGGAATGGGACCTCATCCACCTTAAACCCTTTTTGCGGCACATAGCCAAAAGCTTGAGCTTCACTCACAGCCGAAGCAAAATATTTATTGAGTATTTCCCCAGATTCAGGCACTTGATTGAATAATATAATATCGAAAGCCTCCCCTTTCTTTAGATCATAAGTCCTCTCCTGTCCTCTTGTCTGAAAAGAAAATGTGAGCATTAGGCAAGCCAAAAAATAATAGTGTTTCATAAGTTTTTTTGACAATGTTACGGTGCTGAAAGATCAGTGTCGATAAATTTCAATGGCAAGAAGTACGCGTACGGTATTTGTACTTATCTGTCTACTAAAAAGCCTTTTTACATGCCGATCGATGATGCCACTAGCCTTCCGTAAACTGAGAATTACTTCGATAAATTCAGGAGCTTTTGCGTCAAGCGTATAATTTCTCAGCTCAATATTTCGTTACTTTGCTGCGATGAGAAAGTCACTTCTCCTTTTATTGATATTTACCCTCTTCGGTACACTTGGCTTAGCTCAAACCAAGAAGCAAAAGAAAAACAAGTCCAAAGAAGAGACAGAAAAACCTAACATCCGTTACGAAAAAGGGATTGTGGATACGATTCCCGATGCTGAGCTCAAAAAGAAAAAGAATTATTATTTCGGGGCACGAACGCGTAAAGCCTACACCCGAATAGACGGCCAAACGAATACCACCTTCGAGATTTTTAATGTCTTGCGAGGACCAGCCAAAGTGGATAACTACGTCAGAAACATTTACTATCACGACTTTAAGAAGGGACAAATCATAAAAGTTGAAGGTCGAGGCCAAACGCTCAATAGAGTATTACATGGCCCTTATAAAATGACGGTCGATGACATTGTGGTCGCTGAGGGCATGTACTATTATGGTAGCAAACACGGCACATGGCTTTATCAAAAAAGAGACTCAACGCTTTATGCCAAAGAGCACTTTCATAAAGGCTGGTTCAAAGATTCCAAAATCACTTATTATGACGAAGTCCAAAAGACCAAGATCAAAGAGGTAATCCCCTATCAATACGGAAAAAAAGAGGGCGAATATTATCTCTTTTTTGAAAGTGGAAATGTAGCGGTAAGAGGAAGGTACGTGTTTGATAAAAAAGTCGGTCTTTGGGATGAATTCCACAATCTACCAGGGGTGGTCAGGTATAAGAAACAAATTCAATACCCAGAACAGTTCTATTTAAAGGACTTTAAACCTTATGTCAAGATCGAATGGAATAGAAACTCAACTGTTGTCTATAGGTCTGAAGACGAGAATCAATAAAAAGCATCTTTAATGTGAAAAGTCTCTGATTCATCTTTATTAAGGATTACACTAACTACATCAAAACGAATATCACCCAACCAATTCGATTGAGTCAAGTATTCTTCTGCCCCTGAATTAATTGCGATTTGCTGCGATTCCGAAACGAAAGTCTCGGGTTGACCAAAGGCTCGGCTGGTTCTTGTCTTCACCTCCACAAATATCAAAAGCCCTTCCCCGTTACAAATAATGTCTATTTCGGAACGCTTAAAACGATAGTTTCTTGAGATAATTTCGTAACCAATCTCCTCTAGAAAATCACAGGCAATATCCTCTCCTTTTTTACCAAACGTTTGCATTGATATGAAACTGACCTTCCTTAATTTAGGCAATATTATCAGCTAAATTCACTCCCAAATCAAACTAAAACCGATGCTTCCTTCAACCAACCCCACAAAAACTTCCAGCTGGCAAAAATTAGTCGACCATCATGATAAGATGAAAGACGTGCACATGAAGGACCTTTTTCAAGAAGACCAAGATCGATTCAAGAAGTTCTCCTTGCAATTCAATGATATTTTAGTCGACTTTTCGAAGAATATAATTACTGATGAAACATTGGCTTTGTTGAAATCTTTAGCTCAAGACTGTAAAGTAAAAGCCGCGATTGAAGCCATGTTTAATGGTGAGGAGATCAATCAAACTGAAGGAAGAGCAGTATTACACACGGCTTTACGTAACCGATCGAATAGACCAATTTTAGTCGATCGAGTAGATGTAATGCCGCAAGTGAATATGGCCTTGGCTAAAATGAAATCCTTTGCCAATAAAATTACAGGTGGCGAATGGCTGGGATATACCAACAACCCTATCACCACTATTGTAAACATTGGGATCGGAGGGTCAGACTTGGGCCCAGTAATGGTCGTTGAAGCACTAAAACCATACGCAACTCATGGTATAACCTCACATTTCGTGTCAAATGTAGATGGAAGTCACATAGCAGAAGTATTAAAGCACGTAAATGCGGAAGAGACGCTATTCATGATTGCCTCCAAAACATTTACAACGCAAGAGACCATGACCAACGCCCATACAGCTAGGGAATGGTTTTTATCTCAGGGTGCCAAAGAAGCTGATATTGCCAAACACTTCGTTGCCCTATCAACCAATGCTGAATCAGTCAAAGCTTTCGGCATTGACGAGAATAATATGTTCGAATTTTGGGACTGGGTTGGTGGTCGATATTCACTTTGGTCTTCTATCGGCCTTTCAATTGCCTGCACCATTGGCTTCGATAACTTTGAAGAACTCCTGGAAGGGGCCTTTGAAATGGATGAGCATTTTCAAACAACCTCACTCGACGAAAATCTTCCTGTTTTATTGGCATTAATAGGCATATGGTATGGCAACTTCTTTGGTAGCGAATCAGAAGCAATTCTCCCATATGATCAGTATATGCATCGTTTCGCTGCCTATTTCCAACAAGGAAATATGGAAAGCAATGGAAAATTTGTCGACAGAAATGGAGATAAAGTAAGCTATCAAACAGGCCCTGTAGTTTGGGGCGAGCCTGGCACAAACGGACAGCATGCTTTCTACCAATTGATCCACCAAGGGACCAAACTCATTCCATGTGATTTTATGGCACCAGCAATAAGTCACAACCAAATTGGCGATCACCACGAAAAATTATTATCGAATTTCTTTGCCCAAACAGAGGCTCTGATGATGGGGAAATCAAGAGAAGAAGTGGAAAAAGAGCTTTCGGCTCAAGGCAAGTCAGCAGATGAAATTAAGGCTATAGCCCCTTTCAAAGTATTCGAAGGAAATCGCCCAACCAATAGCATTCTGTTTAAAAAGCTTACCCCAAAAGTATTAGGTAGTCTTGTCGCTATGTATGAGCATAAAATCTTTGTTCAGGGGGTAATTTGGAATATCTTTAGCTTCGATCAGTGGGGCGTAGAACTTGGCAAAGTCTTGGCCAAAAAGATACTTCCTGAGCTGAATCATAATGAGGAAATTGCTGAACATGATGCTTCAACAAATGGACTCATTAATACCTACAAAGCAATGCGAAACTAATGAGCCAAAAGAATTACCTATATCCTCTCAAGTTCGATACTATTTTCAAAGAAAAAATTTGGGGTGGCACTAAGATTAAAGACGTACTTCAAAAAGATTTTTCACCCTTAAAAAACTGCGGGGAAACTTGGGAAATCTCTGGAGTTCCTGGCAACCTCTCTGTGGTATCAGAAGGTAATTTAAAAGGTAACACTCTTCCGGACTTAATCGATACTTATAAAGAAGAGCTCGTTGGGTCAAAAGTTTATGAGCAATATGGAAATGAGTTTCCATTGCTCGTTAAGTTCATTGACGCTGCTCAAGATTTATCTATACAGGTGCATCCTGATGATAAACTTGCCAAAGCGCGACACAACTCTCTTGGAAAGTCTGAAATGTGGTATGTTTTTCAGGCCGATAAAGGTGCAAAATTGATTAGTGGATTCAACAAAAACACAAATCAAGAAGAATACCTTGAACACCTCAATAGCGGTAGACTAACCGAAATCCTAAATGAAGAGGAAGTGGAAGCTGGTGACTGTTTTTATCTACCAGCGGGTCGGGTACACACGATCGGTAAAGGTTTATTGCTTGCTGAAATCCAACAATCCTCAGACGTCACCTATCGCATCTACGATTTCGACCGAGTAGATGATGAAGGCAATAAGCGAGAACTACATACTGAAGAAGCACTAGACGCACTAGACTATAAGTACTATTCGGATTATAAAACTCCGTACCAAAAAAGCGTAAACGAAGCAGTACCTTTGGTAGAGTCACAGTACTTTCAAACCAACTTACTGGACTTTTCAACAGGTATCATTCGAGAGCATTATGAGAGAGACTCCTTTGTCATCTATACCTGCGTAGCTGGGGAAGCCGAAATCAGCACACAGGGTCATAATGCAAAAATTTGTATGGGAAATGCTGTTTTAGTACCAAAAAAGTTTCCTGAAGTTCATATACGCACCAAATCAGGTTTTAAAATGTTGGAAACTTTCATGCCATAGTCTATTTTTGATTCATGGCTGGAAAGAAGAATATGAAGAGCTTCTCCGCCACGTTCTTGAATACAAAGGATAACAGCGTGGTTAGAAAAGAGTTTCTAGCGCGAAATCACACTTCTGCCCTACGTAAAGCAAATAGACAAATAACGAAATACGTTCGTGTACTGTCTGTTGAACGCGTAGGAGAACAGGAGAAACTAGCCTAACTTAGCGTGTGTATGTGGCTGTGAACGCGTAAGACATGAGTATTCATATTAATAAGACAGTTGAAGTAATAGACCTAGGTACTGATGATTACAAGTGTGTATGGGATTATCAGGAATCGGTGTTTAAAAAAACGGTTGATCGCAAGATTTTAAACCGCAAAATTGAGCACCCTGAAGAAAGGCTGACGACGGACAACTATCTTATTTTTTGTCAACACCCTCATGTTTATACTCTTGGGAAGAGTGGATCTATAGAGAATTTGCTCCTTGATGAACAAGGACTGAAAGATCACTATGCTCAATTTTATCGGATTAATAGAGGCGGTGATATCACTTATCACGGTCCAGGGCAACTTGTTGCCTATCCAATCTTAGACTTAGACAACTTTTTTAATGACATTCACAAGTATTTAAGACTGCTTGAAGAAGCCGTTATCCTAACCCTAAATGATTTCGGAATCTCAGCGGGAAGAATTGATGGACTCACTGGTGTGTGGATCGATTTCGAAAAAGGAGCTCAAGAACCTCGAAAGATTTGTGCGATGGGCGTTAAGTCTAGCAGATGGGTGACAATGCACGGCCTAGCACTCAACGTAAATACCGATCTTTCCTATTTTGAGCATATTGTACCCTGCGGGATAGACGACAAAGCAGTGACTTCCATGAACAAAGAGCTTGGTGAATACGTAGATATGTCGGAAGTTCAAATTAAACTGACCAACCACCTGTCTGAGGTCTTTGGAATGCACATTAAACCCCATGAAGTCTAAAAAACTCTATTCATACCTAATACCTTTGATTTTGGTTCTTGGGGTAGTAAGTCTATTTGGACTTAAGGATCAATTAGGGAATAATAGCGGTGGTATTGTTATAGAAACTCACGATAAACACCGAGGTGTATGCTGGGTAGGGAGTTCAACCGTGGTAGACTCAGCCACCATGAAAGCACTAGCAGAGAAGCATGTCAATTGGATTTCTCAGACCCCATTTGGCTGGCAAAGCGGTCATGATAATCCGTCCATTGGAAGTAACCGAAGAATGGAAGACCAAAGCCGTGTTTGGTGGGGAGAAAGAGACGCTGGACTGAAAACCACAACGCAATTAGCAAAGACATACGGCATTAATACCATTCTAAAGCCGCACATATGGCTCAGAGATAAAGAAGGAAAGTGGCGGGGAGAAATCGCTATGAACTCGGAAGAAGATTGGCAAAAGTGGTTTAAGGACTATGAAGAGTTCATCCTACATTATGCTCAAGTGGCTGAGGAATCGCAAATGGAAATGCTCTGTATTGGTACCGAACTTCATCAAACTTGTGTAGAAAGAGAACAAGATTGGCGTGCACTGATCAAAAAGATTAGAGCGGTCTACTCTGGTAAGCTTACTTATGCGGCAAATTTCTCAAATGAGTACGAAGATGTGGCGTTTTGGGATGAACTCGACTATATCGGCATTCAAGCTTATTTTCCATTGACAGATCACAATAGCCCTACGTTAGAAGAGGTGCGAAAAGGTTGGCAACCTCACCTAACCAAACTAGAATCGTTCTCCAATAAGTACGACAAGCCCATTTTATTCACAGAAGCAGGTTACAAAAGCACTTTAAATTCAGGTATTGAGCCTTGGGAATGGCCTCAACGTTTGAGTAGAGAAGAAAGAGAAACCATTTATTCAGAAGAGACCCAAGCCACGCTTTATGAGGCCATGTTCCGAGAAGTTTTTGACCAACCATATATAGCTGGAATACACCTGTGGAAGTGGTACCCGAATTACTCCAAACCAGCAGATAAATCGTCGAACAGGCGAAGATTTTATGACATCGACTTTACACCACAAGGCAAAAAAGCTGAAGAAGTAATGATCGATTGGTATGGAAAATTTGGTCAATAGAGCGTTTTGACTTTATCTAATCCATGAAAAAAGATATCCATATCCCTGAAGTTACTGGCGTTAAAATTTGCATAGCAAAGAGCACTAATCCACTTGGTGAAAGTGAATGGCATGTATACATGGTTAATCGAAATCTGATCGAATTAACCAATGTCATGATTGTTTCGAAAGGCTATGAGAGCTTGGAGAAAGATGCTAGAAAAACATCGACACTTAGACACCTTGTTGGAACAATCGAGCAGCAAAGCGTTGCAAAAGTTGAACCCATTAGTCCGGAAGTATTCTCTTTTTATAATGAATTCTGGGTAAGCTATTACATTGTGAATGAGATGTTTGACAAGAAATTTGTAATCGCTCCATTTCAAGAATTCGAGTTGGAAGAAATTGAAGAACTAGAACTACTCGGTAAAACAGCTACTTGATTCAGCGTGTTTATTGTTGTATATTTTACAATAAACACATGCTAAATTTATATAATATATTGTTTCTTGATATCGAAACAGTAGCCACATCGCCTCAATTCGAGAATCTTTCTGATCGCTTCAAAACCTTATGGGAAAAGAAAGCCAAGTTCTTAGACAAAAGCGGATTGCTTACCCCAGCCGATCTTTATCAACAGGCAGGTATTTATGCTGAATTTGGAAAAATAGTAAGCATTGCTGTAGGTTACTTTACAAAAGAGGACAATCCAAAACTCAGAATTAAAGCCTTTTCAAACGATAACGAGAAAGACCTGCTAAAAGAATTTAGTTCGCTCATCTCCCAGAAATTTGATAGTGAATCCTTAAGACTCTGTGCCCACAATGGAAAAGAATTTGACTTCCCCTACCTCAGCAGGAGACTTATCATAAATAATCTCCCAGTACCAGAAGTGTTGAGTCTGAGTGGAAAAAAGCCGTGGGAAATCAAACACCTAGACACCATGGAGATGTGGAAATTTGGTGATTATAAACACTTTACTTCACTGGAATTACTTGCCGCCATCCTGAATATTGAAAGTAGTAAAGACGATATCGACGGTAGTCAAGTCAATGAAGTTTATTATGGCGAAAATGACTTAGAAAGGATCAGTGAATATTGTAAACGAGACGTAGTCGTCCTTGCTCAAGTATTTCTCCGACTCAATCAAATGCCAACATTACCCAAGGAAAGAATCACACTACTTTAAAGTCGAAGTGCATAGACACATTACTCTTTTTTATTTCTATTTTTAGATCATACGATACAAACCAATTAATGGGCCGAAAACGAAAATCTAAACCGCCTCATAAAGCCTCAAAAGGGAACCCAAAAAAAATTGAGCCGGTCATTCTTAACTTCTTGTCACAAAACTCTGGCCGCGGTTATCAAATCAAACAAATTTTAAAGTCTGTAGGTGTAAGAGACGCCAAATCAAAAGCCCTTGTAACCGAAGCCATCTTTAGACTAGAGGATAAAGGGGCTATAAAAAAACTCAGAAATGGTGCATTTACTGTAGACGTAGATTTAAGCCCAATTATCGCTACAATCGATAGTGTAAATCCACGATTTGCCTATGCCGTTTTAGCCAATTCTGAAGGAAGTGAGGATGTGTGGATTTCTGCCAATGACCTGAATGGCGCCATGGATGACGATAAAGTAAAAATCGTCATCAAACCAGGAAAGCATGGTAAACATCAAGAAGGCAAAGTCATTGAAATTCTTGAGCGAAATAGAGAAGAGTTTGTAGGTAGACTGGAAATGTCTACGCGATATGGTTTCGTGATTCCTGATTTTAAAAAGATGTTTCACGATGTCTACGTGCGATACGAAGACTTAAACGGCGCTAAACACAACGATAAAGTCATTGTTCAGATCACTCAATGGCCCGATCGCAATAAAAAGCCAGAAGGAGTCATTACCAGAGTCTTGGGTAAAGCTGGTGAGCACAACGCCGAAATTCACTCGATCATCGCTGAATTTGGGCTACCGCTTGAATTTCCAGAAGGGCTTGAAGCAGAAGCTGAGACTATTTCAGACAAAATATCAAGCAAAGAAATTGTGAAAAGAAAAGACTTTAGAAAAGTACCCACATTCACGATAGACCCTGTGGACGCTAAGGACTTTGACGATGCACTTTCGATCAAGAAACTAGACAATGGAAATACGGAAGTGGGTGTACATATAGCTGATGTAACGCACTACGTTCAACCAGAAACTAGCCTAGAAAAAGAGGCTGTGGAAAGAGCCACTTCCGTGTATTTAGTGGACAGAACAATTCCTATGCTTCCGGAAAGGCTATCGAATGGACTTTGCTCTTTAAGACCAGAGGAAGAAAAACTTACTTTTTCGGCCGTTTTTGAATTAGACGATGCAGGCGAAATTCAAAAAGAATGGTTTGGAAGAACAATTATCTATTCGGATAGACGATTTGCTTATGAAGACGCTCAAGAACGTCTCGAAAACCAAGAAGGTGATTACTTTGAAGAAATTACCGCACTTGACGTTTTAGCTAAAAAGCTCAGGAAAAAGAGATTTAGTAACGGCGCTGTAAACTTCGAAACAGTAGAAGTGAAATTTAAACTTGACGAAAAAGGCACTCCACTTGGTGTAATTCCGAAAGAGCGGAAAGATGCCCACATGCTAATCGAAGAGTTTATGCTTTTGGCCAATAAACGCGTGGCAGAGTTCATTTATAACAAGTTTAAACAAGCTAACCCTTTAACCTTTGTTTACCGATCGCATGATAACCCAGACCCAGAAAAACTGGACACGTTTTCGAATTTTGCCAGACGCTTTGGCCATCAAATGGACTTTGACAAAAAAGGGGTTTCCAAATCGTTAAACGGTCTCATTGAGAATATTGAGGGAACGCCTGAGCAGAATGTGCTACAGCAACTAGCCATTCGGACAATGGCAAAAGCCAAATACACCACCGAACCCAAAGGCCACTTTGGGTTAGCATTTCCACACTATACCCATTTCACATCCCCAATTCGGCGATATCCTGACATGATGGTCCACCGGTTACTACAGCACTACCTAGATGGCGGGAAGTCAGTGGACAAAGAAGCCTATGAGGAACTTTGTGTTCATGCCTCGGAGCGCGAAAAGAGAGCCGCTGATGCTGAGCGTGCATCAATAAAGTATAAGCAGGTCGAATTCATGTCTCTTGTAGAGCAAAAGGCCTTTGCAGGAATCGTGAGTGGAGTCACTGAGTGGGGAGTATATGTAGAAATAACAGAAACCAAATGTGAGGGCATGGTCCGGATAGCGGATCTAGACGACGATTTCTATGAATATGATGAACAAAACTACCGGGTTATTGGTAGAAGAAACAAACGAATGATCAGTCTCGGTGATGAAGTCTTTGTAAGGGTAAAAGCTACAGACATCGATAGACGAACGATTGATCTAATATTTACAGAAGAAGATGACGAGTAAACTTCAAGAGCTCCTTGACGATATAAATGAAAAGCTTAAAACAGTAGAGTACGGTGCAAAACCAAATGAGCTTTACGATCCAATAACGTATATAATGTCTCTTGGGGGGAAAAGACTGAGACCTCTACTCGTTATTTTGGCCTACAGACTATTCAAAGAGGATCACGAAACTATCCTCAACCAAGCCTTGGCCGTTGAAGTATTCCACAATTTCACACTCGTTCATGACGATATCATGGACAACGCTCCTATCAGACGCGGAAAACCAACAGTTCATGAAAAATGGAATCAAAGTACCGCCATTCTTTCAGGGGATGTAATGATGGTAAGAGCTTATGATATGCTTTTAGGTAAACAAGAGAATTTATCCCAGATCATAAGAGATTTCAATGAATGTGCGGCTGGTGTATGCGAAGGCCAACAGCTAGACATGAACTTCGAAGCATTACCAACGGTAGATGAAGCGGAGTATATCAACATGATTAGGCTAAAGACCGCAGTCTTGCTCGGATTCAGTCTAAAATTGGGTGCCATGCTGGCTGGAGCACCAGATCAAGAAGCACAAGCACTTTATGATTTTGGCGTAGACATTGGCATAGGATTTCAGTTGAAAGATGACCTCTTAGATGTTTATGCAGATCAAGAAAAATTTGGCAAACAAGTGGGGGGCGATATCCTTTCAAATAAGAAGACCTTTTTGCTCCTAAAAGCACTTGAACTATCCAATGAAAAACAATCCCAGCAACTACAACATTGGATTAATTTGACTGAATTCGAACCTGCCGAGAAAGTGGCCGCTGTAAAAAGTGTCTATGCGGAAATAGGAATCAAAGAATTGACCCTCGACAAAATGAACGAGTATTTCCAAAGCGGTTTTAAAGCGCTGGAAAAAATAGAGGTTGCAGAAGAAAGAAAAGAGCTCCTAATTGAGTTCACAAACTATTTGATCAATCGAGATAAATAAATGGAAGTTACTTACGGCCTGATGATCGCGATAGGTGCCATTACCTATTATGCTTGGCAGCGTCCGGAGATACATCAAAAATTGATGTTAAACACCCATGCAACCTTCCATCAACGCCAGTTAGAACGGTTAATTACTTCAGGTTTTGTGCACAATAATGGCATTCACCTGTTTATGAACTTATTCACCTTATACTTTTTTGGAGGTGCTATAGAAGAGATTTTCAATGCTTATTTCGGATCCTCAGGTAATTTCTTGTATGTACTACTCTTCTTGAGTGCGGTAGCCGTTGCCAATCTTCCGACATTATTTAAGCAAAAAAACAACCCAAATTATAATTCGCTCGGCGCATCTGGAGGGGTATCAGCACTGGTATTAGCTTTTATACTATTCGATCCACTTCAGGAACTTTGCCTTTATGGACTCTTATGCCTTCCGGGCTATATTCTTGGCGCACTTTTTATTGCATACTCCATTGTTATGGGTAAAAGAGGAGGAGATAATATCAACCACGATGCTCATCTTTTTGGTGCATTG
Organism: Roseivirga misakiensis; assembly: GCF_001747105.1. Classification (NCBI taxonomy): domain Bacteria; kingdom Pseudomonadati; phylum Bacteroidota; class Cytophagia; order Cytophagales; family Roseivirgaceae; genus Roseivirga; species Roseivirga misakiensis. The sequence goes on from NZ_MDGQ01000004.1 coordinate 178,459, forward strand.
TACGGTGTAGTTTTCGTACTGATTCTGAAGCCTTCGACCCTCGAAACCTTTATCAGTACACTATTCTAAACCCTTAGTTCCTTGTAGTTCATTAATACCAAAAACCAGAATTGGGGCCCTAATTTTTCAATAATCTATATATAATTTATTAAAGTTCTATTATATCATAAATTGTAATTAAATTCCTCGATAATCATAGTTCTCGATGAATAAAAAGATCACATTAGCCGTTTTAACCTTTATATTATTTAGCATTTACTCAGTTGCTTCAGCCCAAGAAGACCATAAAAAGGAGTCAATCAAAAAGATCAGCCTTCTTGATTCACTTAATACACAAGGCATGAAGCTCTATCGACAAAACTTTGGTAAAAATGTAAGACCATCGGCATTATCCATTAGGTCAAGAGTAGAGGGTCTAGTGATATACGAAGTATCGGTAAGTGACAAGGGAGAAGTTTCTGTTAGGTTTATGACTAAACTTAATGACGACATTGAACAAACCGTGAGTAAATTTATTTTGAGCTCGGTAAACAACTGGGTAAATATTGGCAAAGCATATAAAGTGTATCAGCCAATTGCGATTGGAGTAGGCGAATATAATATAGGTCAAATTATGGGAATGGTAGATGGATTTCCATCGTCTTTTGAAGCTCCATTTCTTCCTGTATTGACAAGAAATACAATTATCAGCAAGACTGTTGTGAGAAGGAGTATAACGCTAGATAAAAACGATTCTCGTACACCCGAAGAAGCTATTAAAGAACTAAGAGAAGAGGAACTTAGAAAAGACCCGAATAGGGTAATGTCGCGTTCAGGCAAGAACATGAGATTATCAGAACCTGGCGAAACAACAAAAGCCTACAATAAACTGCTGAAAAAACTAGAAACTTATTTGGCAAAGAAAAAAGGTAAAAAAGCCTACCTCACTATAAATAAGTTGATCAGGTTTAACCCGTTTAATAAAACCCTTATCCAACAAAGGCGCCGACTTGAAAAAGAATTAGGGAAAGATGAATTCAGGACCTATGACCTGTTGTGGCTTCAAGCCATGGCTCAAATAGAGCAGATTGATTAAACACAAAAACCCTAACCTCTTTCGAGATTAGGGTTTCAAATCTTATAATGGAGAAACTTAAATTAAGCCTCTGCAGTTTCTTGGTTTTCGAAAGGTAGAACAGAAACATAAGATCTGTCTTTTCTTCCTTTTTTGAACTCTACAACACCGTGCGTCAAAGCAAAAAGTGTATGGTCTTTACCCATTCCAACATTTTTACCAGGGTGATGCTTAGTACCTCTTTGTCTTACAATGATGTTACCAGCGATAGCCGCTTGACCACCATAAATTTTCACGCCCAGTCGTTTCGATTCTGATTCACGACCGTTGTTAGAACTACCTGCTCCTTTTTTATGTGCCATGGTATTTAAATTTTAATTCCGAAGGGACTATCCTTCTTCAGTGGTTTCAGTTTTTTTCGTTTCAGCTTTCTTGGCCTTTTTAGCTGGTGCCTTTTTTGCACCCCCAGAACCAATCGACTCGATTAATACTTTTGTAAAGTTTTGACGGTGGCCATTCTTAACTTTATAGCCTTTCCTTCTCTTCTTCTTAAAGACAATTACTTTGTCTCCTTTTACATGACCGATAATCTTACCAGACACCTTAGCACCCTTCACAGTTGGGGTACCTACTTCAACTTTACCTTCATTGTCGACTAACATTACGTTATCGAACTCTACGGAAGCGCCTTCTTCGCCCTCCATTAATGGAGCATAAACGAACTGGTCTTGCGTTACTTTGAACTGCTTTCCTGCTATATCTACTATTGCGTACATTTTGAACGGTTTTTCAAAAACGGACTGCAAAGGTAATAGAATGTTTGCGAAAAACAAACCAAACTAAAAGCATAAATGCAAGAGAAATCTCAATATTAAATTTTCACTTTTTTTTGCCCCTTCATACGCCGAAAAAAAGGATAAGTTTTAATCTAAACTGCACCTTGTATTACACTTAATAGCAGCTACTTAACAGCTATTTTTAACTTCATGTAAAACAGAAAACAACTAAAGATTTAGCGTTGATTTTTCACCTAGTTTTTGTAATATTTGTCAAAGGTTACGACCCCAATAAACAACCTATCCTCTGGTCGAAGTCTAACTCATAAGAGTGTCAAGACTTTAGCTAGAAACTCTTAAAACATTTAGAGATTTCCTCGAAGGTTTTCCTTCGATTATGTGTGTTTATGTGAAGAAGAACACTTCTTCCACGTGACTTATTATTGTACGACCCCAATAACTGAAGATTAACATGAGTGAATTGACGACGACTGCCACGCAGGAGCCCCTATTGAAGGAGAACAAAAATCGTTTTGTTCTTTTCCCTATTCAACACGATGACATTTGGCAGTATTATAAGAAGGCAGAAGCCAGTATTTGGACCGCTGAAGAAATTGACCTTCACCAAGACCTTACCGATTGGAATGATAAGCTTACTGAAGATGAGAAATACTTTATCAAACACATTCTTGCCTTCTTTGCCGCTTCTGACGGAATTGTAAATGAAAATCTGGCAGAAAACTTCGTAAACGAAGTTCAGTACACAGAAGCAAAATTCTTTTATGGTTTCCAGATTATGATGGAAAACATACACTCAGAAACTTACTCCTTATTAATAGATACCTACATTAAAAACCCTCAAGAAGCCAACGAGCTCTTTAATGCAATCGAAACTTTCGATGCAATTAAGAAAAAGGCGGAGTGGGCACTAAAATGGATCGAATCTCCATCTTTTGCTGAAAGACTTATCGCTTTTGCTGCAGTAGAGGGAATTTTCTTCTCGGGTAGTTTCTGTTCTATCTTCTGGTTGAAAAAGAGAGGCCTTATGCCAGGTTTAACCTTCTCAAACGAGTTAATCTCAAGAGATGAAGGCTTACACTGTGATTTTGCTGTTCACCTTCACAACGAACACTTGATCAATAAGGTACCACAAGAGCGCATCAAAGAAATCATTCTCGATGCACTAGATATCGAAAGAGAGTTTATTACAGAGTCATTACCAGTTAGATTGATCGGTATGAATTCTGACCTTATGGCTCAGTACCTAGAGTTTGTAACGGATAGACTACTTGTTGAGCTTGGTTGTGAAAAGGTTTACAATTCAACCAACCCATTCGATTTCATGGAAATGATATCGTTGCAAGGTAAAACCAACTTCTTCGAAAAGAGAGTTGGCGATTACCAAAAAGCAGGAGTTATGAAGGATAAAGATGATACATCGGATGCCCGATCATTATCTTTTGATGCCGACTTCTAAGAAAATATTTAATACCCCCAAACCCCAATAAAAAATGTTAGTAATAAAAAGAGATGGCAGACGCGAGTCTGTCAAATTCGACAAAATCACCGCTCGGGTCGAAAAACTCTCCTACGGCTTAGATTCCAACTTCGTAGAACCAATCGATGTTGCTAAAAAAGTTATAGAAGGTCTTTTTGATGGTGTAAGTACACCAGAACTCGACAACCTAGCAGCAGAAATTGCTGCAACAATGACCGTTCGCCACCCAGATTATGCTAAACTAGCCGCTAGGATAGCCATATCTAACCTGCACAAAACGACGAGTAAATCTTTCTCCAACACCATGAAAAGGCTTTACACTTATGTAGACCCTAAGACTGGTGAAAATGCACCTTTAATTTCCAAAGAAACTTACGGTGTAGTAAAGAAAAACGCAGCGGCACTAGACTCTACAATCATATACGATCGTGACTTTAGCTATGACTACTTCGGCTTCAAGACACTAGAGCGTTCATACCTAATGAAACTCGATGGTAAAATCGTTGAGCGTCCACAGCACATGCTTATGCGTGTAGCAGTTGGTATTCATGGAGACGACCTAGATAAAGTAGTAGAAACTTACAATCTACTTTCTGAAAAGTGGTTTACGCACGCTACGCCTACCCTATTTAACGCAGGTACACCAAAACCACAACTATCATCTTGTTTCCTATTAACAATGAAAGATGACAGTATCGATGGTATTTACGATACGCTAAAACAATGCGCAAAAATATCGCAATCTGCAGGCGGTATTGGACTAAGCATTCATAACGTTCGTGCTAAAGGATCATACATTAAAGGAACTGGCGGAGTTTCTAATGGTATCGTTCCAATGTTAAGAAACTTTGACATGACAGCCCGTTATGTCGATCAAGGTGGAGGGAAGAGAAAAGGATCTTTCGCGATGTACATGGAACCATGGCATGCCGATATCTTTGATTTCCTTGATTTAAAGAAAAATCACGGTAAAGAAGAATTAAGAGCGAGAGATTTATTCTACGCACTTTGGATTCCAGACTTATTCATGAAGCGTGTAGAGGCTAACGAGGATTGGACTTTATTATGTCCTAACGAATGCCCAGGCCTATCAGACGTTTATGGTGAAGAGTTTGAAAAGCTTTATGAAAAATATGAGCGTGAAGGTAAAGGTCGTCAAACAGTAAAAGCACAAGACCTATGGTTTGAAGTGCTAGAAGCTCAGATCGAGACTGGAACACCTTATATGCTTTATAAAGATGCGGCAAACAAAAAGTCGAATCAGAAAAACTTGGGTACCATTAAGTCATCTAACCTGTGTACTGAAATAATTGAGTACACCGCACCAGATGAAGTTGCTGTATGTAACCTTGCTTCAATTGCATTACCGATGTATGTAAACGAAGAAAAGGGAGAGTACGATTTCCAAAGACTATATGATGTTACTTATGTAGCTACCATGAACCTAAACAAGGTAATTGATGTAAACTATTACCCTGTTCCGGAAGCTGAGAATTCTAACATGCGCCACAGGCCTATCGGACTAGGTGTACAAGGCTTAGCAGATGCATTTATTTTAATGCGTATGCCATTTGATTCAGAAGAGGCTAGAAAGTTAAACAAAGATATCTTTGAGACCATCTACTTCGCGGCAATGACTGCATCTAAAGACTTAGCTAAAGTAGAAGGCCCTTACGAAACGTTCAAAGGTTCTCCAGTATCTAAAGGCATCTTCCAATACGATATGTGGGGTGTAACGCCAGATTCTGGTAAATGGGATTGGGATTCATTGAAGAAAGAGGTGAAGAAACATGGTGTGAGAAACTCATTGTTAGTAGCGCCAATGCCAACAGCATCTACCTCTCAAATCCTAGGAAATAATGAGTGTTTTGAGCCATATACGTCGAATATTTATACAAGACGTACACTTTCGGGAGAGTTTGTAATTGTAAACAAGCACTTGATGAAAGACCTAATCAAATTAGGCTTATGGAACGGCGATATGAAGAACAAACTAATTGCTGCGCAAGGTTCAGTTCAGGATATCCCAGATATTCCAGAAGAAATAAAAGCTTTGTATAAAACAGTTTGGGAGATATCTCAGAAAGCAATTATTGAGATGTCTGCTGACAGAGGGGCTTACATTTGTCAGTCGCAAAGCTTAAATATACATATCCAAGATCCAAACTTCGGTAAGTTAACTTCTATGCATTTCTATGCTTGGAAGAAAGGATTGAAAACGGGTATGTATTACTTGAGATCAAAGGCAGCCACAAGTGCCATTCAGTTCACTGTTGATAAGGCCGCGGCAAGCGCCCCTACTGCAGCACAACTGGAGCAAAAAGCCGCTGATATGGCTTGCTCACTAGATGATCCTGATTCTTGTGAGGCATGTGGAAGTTAGTATAATTGGGGTTAATTATTGCTAACAGTAAACCCTGACCAATTGGTCAGGGTTTTTTTATACCCCATAGCTCAACAGCCTTCACACTCTTCGCCATCCTCTTCAAACTCGAGGGTTGAGTGCTTAATATTCAGATCGGCTAAAAGCAGCTTCGCTTTAGATTTAATTTCCGTTAATTCTCTCAAAGAATAAACCTTATCTAATACCACATGCGCTGATAGCACATGATACTCTCCATCCATAGACCAGACATGACAATCATGGATATCAATAATTTCGGGTATCGATTTTAACCCATCGTGAATAGCTGGAATATCAACATCGGCAGGTGTAGTCTGTAAGATGATTGAGAAACTCTTTTTTAAGTTAGCGATGACATTATAGATAATAAAAACACCTATCAAAACAGACAAAAGCGGATCGATAAACTGCCAATCGAAATACATGATTAACAAACTGCCTAACAGTACAGTTAACCAACCCAAAACATCTTCTAACAAGTGTAATCGAATCACTCTTTCGTTCATCGACTTACCCTTTTTGAGTCTAAGGACTGCCGCACCATTTACGATCACTCCAAAAATGGCAATAATCAGCATTCCCTGATCATCTACCTCTCCAGGATTAAAAACCTGTGGTGCTGCTTGGCTAATTATAATGACCGAACCAACCAATAAAATACCTGCATTAATAATTGCCCCGAGCAGTGAAAAGCGTTTATAACCGTAAGTGTACTTTTGATTACTATCTTTTGTATCTGATAGATGCTGGAAATACCAAGACAGGCCAATACTTATACTATCCCCCAAATCGTGCAAGGCATCCGATAAGATTGCCAAACTTCCTGTGAGCAAGCCACCAATAAACTCAATAATTGTAAAAGAGAAATTGAGAAAAAAAGCAACCTTCAGGTTCTTAGATCCATGGCTATGCTCCGCATGGTGGTGGTGATGGCCCATACCCTAAGATAAGATTATTCTCAGCGCAACAGGGCTTCAATTAAACGAAGTTCTTATTTATCGGTTTATTTTGAACAACCTAAACTGCACCTCATCCTCATTTTCTTGATCCAAAACTCTAAAATGGATGCCCTCATCACTAACAAATGAACTTGTACTCGACCGTAATTTTAATTCTATTTCATCAACTGGTAAGTCAGTATATGTCAATTTATAAGTATCTAGATCGACCAATATTAGCGTTGCCTTAAAAACATTAGGAACCGCCCTTTCACTTTCTTCAGTAAACTTGGGCTTGGCACCATGATAAAAAACTCGGTAAATAAATTTACCGTCTGGTGATATTAAAGTATTCTCATGATATGGTGGCTGCCGAGGGTTTTCGAAATAGTTAAAACCATCTTTTATTTTATCCTGTATTAAAAGGGATGAGTAGGCTGAATAAGCCGCAGCTTGGACTTCGGGTACACCAGCATAAACTGTTCTTATTAATTCACCATCTCGTTTAAAGACATAAAGACTATCTGACAATGGTGTAGTGCCGTATAAATGCTGGTCGTTACTAACAAAATGGATGGGGATTTCAGAAGCAAATTCTCCTCTTTTTCTACGTTCTTTTTTTATCTCTGTTACTTCATCAAAATTATTGATCAGCATTTTCGTCTGAATAAATTCATCAACGCCTTGATTTGACTCAAAATCAAACATTACCCGTTCATAATCTTCGCCTGTTCTGTTAAAGAGTGTCATAGTCATATCGATTCGACCATTTTCAAACTTGGAGACATTGTCAAAATGAAGTATTGGAACATCAGAAGAGATTACTGTTATTCCATTTTTTTGCCTACTACCAGCTGTCCTTTTAGTCAGTATTTCTGCCTGACTGTTTACCAACCGCACACCTCGGCTAGTTTTAATGAAGATTGAATCCATGGTATGAAAAAAGAATTCATGGCCGCCTTGAATCGCATTGGGACCAACCTTTTTTAAACTGATCTTACGAAACAAACTAGACGTCTGGTAATCATACATGTATATAGCATGAGCGTGCCTACCATAAAATACTAGATACTCTTTACCATCAATTTTTGATGATTTTAAACCTTGGAAGTTTAAAAAATCAGCTTCATTGTCCAGTGAGAATTTTTTTATTCCACCATCAACAATTGTGATTGAAGCATTTTCCAGATCGGAATTCTCTCTTTCAATATTATCACGCTTTCCACACGCACAAACAATGAAGAAACAAAGCAATAAAATGCAGCGAGTTTGGTGAAGAAGTTTTGCTTTCATAATGAATAGACTTTCCAGAGAAAAACACTCACTATTAATTTAGTTAAAAAAATTAAATCGCATGATGCGATAAACCTGCTACCTATTTAATTGAAATAGCCTAAACTGTACCTCATCTTCATTGTCTTGATCCAGAACTCTAAAATGGATACCTCTATTTGTTACGAAAACGTGTCGATTCATTGGTATGCCCAACTCGAGTTCAGCAACTGGTAAGTCATAATAAATGAGTTCCTCAGTTTCCAAATCAAGCACGATTAAAGTGGCACCTGTAACTTCTGGTTTTGGTCTATCCGATCCCTCCACAATCTTTGGCTTTGTCTCATGATAAAGAACCCTATAGATAAATTTACCATCAGGCGACATCAAAGTATTCTTAAACTGAGGGTCTTGCTTAGGATTCTCAATAGCCTGCATTCCATTTTTGAAGCGTTCAATTGACCTAACATTGGCGTAAGAGGCATAATCCGCAACCTCGATATCAGGAACACCTGCATAAATCCTTTTCACAAGTTCTCCATCACGAAAGGCATAAATAGTATCGGAGATCAGGTGACTCGCAAACAAGTACTGATCATTCTTAGAGAAAAACCTTTTATTATTCATCGTAAGTTTTCCTTGTTTGCTTCTTTCCGTCTTCACTCGTTTTACCTCATCATAATCACTAAAAATTAATTCCGAAGCTAAAAATTCATCCTCTAGCCGATCATTCTCAAAATCAAAAATGACCCTTTCCTTAGACTTGACTTGATACAGTATGAATTCTGTTGGTAAAGAGATTTCTCCATTATTATAAGTAGAGGCAAAATCGAAATTTGGCTTAGGACTGTCAAACCTCGGTATCTCATCCTTATTACCCAACTTTTTCTTTTGAAGCACCTCGCCATTGCTATCGATTAAGTATATCCCAAATGGAAGTCCATTAAAAAATATTGAATCCATCGTGTGATAGAAATAGGAAAAAACAAATTGAGTTTGAACCGCATTAGGGCCTTCTTTGTCCATTTCAGTTTTCTTTACTAACTCACCAGTAACGGCATCATATAAATAAATGGCATGCGCGTTTCTTGAATAAAAAGTTACTAAATCTTTATTGTTGAGATTGATTCCTCGTAGTTGCTGTAGTAATTGAAAATTAGCTTCAAGATCTAGTTTCAGTGTTACTATACCACCATCAACTATCTTAAGTTGAACCTCCTCTTCAGGTTGATCGGTCTCCGTAGCGATAGCACCATCGGACTTCTTATTTGAACATGAAAAAATGGATGCTAATAAAAGGAATACTAATCCTAGAAACGAAATTCTTGATTTTGCCGCGTTCATTGACCTTTCTATTTTACCTGAAGTAAAAAACGTCAAAAAGGAATTACAAAACTAAAAAGTTAATTATAGTTAATCATTAGAAGCCCAGCTGCGCCACTACAGCTGCCGAAGCGCCAAGAATTGAAATAGAGAAGCGTTTCCAATCCAGTTTATGATGTGGGTCTGACTCTATGAAAATAGTCGTGGAGATTTGAAGGAAACTACCCGCCACGATTGCAAAAAAGATAATTAAATAGCTATCTGGGAACCAATCCGAGTGCCCAAAAAATTCAGAAAAGAACAAACCTAATGGAGAGGCTAATGCGAATACTAACAAGAGCAAGACTGCCTTTTTTGTATTCTTTAACTGTGCCACTAGCAAGGCCATTAAGGCAAAAGCAGCAGGAATTTTATGCATTACAATTCCCAAAAGTATTTTTGGTGAACTACCATGACTATAAACCGAATCAGGGCTATGATTCGAATGAATAGAATCTGTCATAATGCTACCTTCCAAAAAAGAGTGTAGCCCAAGCGCAATCAAGAGAGAAGAAATTGAGTAGCCACCATGCTTGTGCACATGACCATGCTCCACGCCGTTAGAAAAGTTTTCTAGTACTTTTTGCAAGAAAAAACCAATTAGAATGTACAATCCGAGGCTAAAAGGATTCTCATCGCTCAGAAACAAATCTGGGATGATATGAATCACCGTCATTGAAAAAAGATAGGCACCAGCAAAAACAAGGAAATAGCTTATTCGCTGCTCACTAAAAGACTTTGTTCTGGTCAAAAGTAACCCAGGTATGGCTACACTTAAGAACAATATGAGCGCGTTAATTATCATTTTGAATTGCCAATTTTTGCAACAGGATTGCAAATATCGGAAAGAAAATGATTTTTAACTAAGAAAGGTTCCAAACGCACCTAAGAATCTCCGACGATTTTTTCCTTTAGTCCTGGCGATACATAGGTCACCAAGTCTTCATTCTCATCAGCATAAATAAAGTAAGCCTCTAAAGACGGGTCACTTTCAATCAGTGAAATACTCTCTTCAAGGCCCAGAACCATGCAGGCAGTGGCATACCCATCGGCGAGCATACAGCTAGGTGCCAAAACTATAGCGCTCAGCAAAGTTTGCATTTTGGGAAATCCAGTCACTGGATTGATCGTATGCGCAACCTTTTCTCCATTATCCAAGACTCTAAAGTTTCTGTAATTCCCTGAAGCTGCTAAACCTTTATCATCTAAATAAATGGCATCAAACAAATTGCCACGTCTAGTTTCGTCAGGTACCTCAATACCAATTTTCCAAATAGTCCCTTCCAGATTTCTACCCTTCGCTCTGACTTCCCCACCGATTTCTACCATATAATTATTGATTCCGACTGAAGCCAACCAATCGGCCACAACATCGATAGCCTGGCCTTTGGCAATTGCGGAAAAGTTCAGCTTTACTTCAGGAATCATTTTCTTGGCTCCATTCTGATCGAATGCTATCTTTTCAAAACCGACCAAAGATTTCAGAGAATCGACTTTTGCAGAGTCCAAAATCAGGGTTTTACCATCCCCGAAGCCCCAAGCGTCAATCAATAAGCCAATGGTAGGGTCAAAAGCGCCTTCAGAAGCCTTAAAAACCTGACGACTAGCCTCTAAGACCTGGTAGAAATATGGAGAATTAAAAGAAACCTCTCCTGTTTGGTTGAAAGTTGAAATTTCAGAGTCCGGTATATAGGTAGAAAGCGATTGATTAAAGTCACGCAGGAGCGAATCTATTTCCTTTTTGAAGCTTCTATTTTTAGCGTCTAAATATTTGATGTTGTAACCAATAGTCCCCATGGTGATACCTTTTACATATACCTCCTTGGGCTGACCTTCGCGATACTTCCAAACTACAAAGATCGCGATCATCAATACCAACAAATAAACTCTAGATCTAGTATTCTTATCCATAGCCAATTAATTACTGTAAAGATAGCTCAAAAGTGGGCGCTGTACACACACGGAATATTAAACTTGCTCTAAGAAAGCATCATCCCTTTGAATCTTTTATCTTGTAAAAAAATTCTAGCATGCGTGAGGATTACTTGAGTGCGAGCGATGACGACTTAAATCCTATTGAAAAGGACATTGATAGAGCTTTAAGACCCTTAAGTTTTGACGATTTTACTGGGCAACAGAAGATTGTCGATAACGTGAAGGTCTTTGTAGAGGCTGCTAAACAAAGAGCCGAACCGTTGGATCATGTACTACTTCATGGCCCTCCAGGTCTCGGAAAAACAACACTATCTCACATCATTGCCAACGAATTAGGGTCTGAAATCAAAGTAACTTCAGGACCAGTACTTGATAAGCCAAGTGATTTGGCAGGATTGCTCACCAACCTTGAAGAGGGCGATGTACTCTTCATAGACGAAATCCATCGGCTTAACCCAATCGTTGAGGAATACCTTTACTCGGCTATGGAAGACTACAAAATCGACATTATGCTCGATTCTGGACCCAATGCTAGAACAGTCCAAATTAGTTTGAATCCGTTTACCCTTATTGGCGCCACAACGCGATCTGGTTTATTAACGTCTCCACTTCGGGCACGATTCGGGATCAATGCTAGGCTAGAATATTACGACTCTAAACTTTTGACGCTCATCGTCGAGCGATCCTCTGATATTCTAAACACTCCTATAAAAGAAAATGCGGCATTTGAAATTGCGCGCAGAAGCAGGGGCACTCCTAGAATAGCGAATAACCTATTAAGAAGAACGCGAGATTTCGCCCAGATAAAAGGCACTGGAACTATTACATTGGAAATTAGCCAATTAGCCTTGGATGCCTTGGATGTAGACTCTCATGGTTTGGACGAAATGGACAACCGCATTCTTTCTACGATCATAGAAAAATTCAAAGGTGGTCCAGTTGGGATATCGACCATTGCTACAGCCGTAAGCGAAGAAGCAGAAACTATTGAAGAGGTATATGAGCCATTCTTAATTCAGGAAGGATTTCTGAAAAGAACCTCTCGCGGAAGAGAAGCCACAGACTTGGCCTACGACCATTTGAAATTGAAAAGACCTGGAAATACGGGGACGCTATTTGGTTAATGAACAACCAAATTTCAAATAATACCCGCTTAGTAAAAGCCACAGCCCAAAAACTCGGTTTTGATTTTTGTGGGATTTCAAAGGCGGAGTTTCTTGCTGAAGAAGCACCAAGGCTTGAAAACTGGCTAAAACGTGGTGCTCACGGAAAAATGAGCTACATGGAAAACCACTTCGATAAGCGCCTTGATCCGACTAAACTAGTACCCGGTGCCAAAAGTGTGGTTTCCTTACTTTACAATTACTACCCAGAATCAGATTTATCGGCCGAGGAGCCCTCTAATTATAAAATAGCTAAATATGCCTATGGTACGGACTACCATTTTGTGATTAAGGATAAGCTCAAAACCTTTCTACAAGAGTTGAATTCAGAAATTGGAGCCATTGATGGGCGGGTTTTCGTAGATTCGGCACCAGTAATGGAGCGACAATGGGCGGAAAAATCGGGACTGGGCTGGATTGGCAAGAACACTCTTTTGATCAATAAAAATCAAGGCAGTTTCTTTTTTCTAGCTGAATTAATAATCGATCTGGAACTGGAAGTAGATGGCCCAATTAAGGATTATTGCGGCACCTGTACCAAATGCATAGATTCCTGTCCTACAGATGCTATTACACCCTATGAACTAGATGCGAGTAAATGTATTTCTTACCTCACCATAGAGCTAAAGGATAATATCCCGCAAGAGTTTGAAAATAAAATGGAAGGTTGGGCCTTTGGCTGTGACATCTGTCAGGATGTATGCCCATGGAATCGCTTTTCAAAAAAGCATTCTGAGCCAGCATTTTCTCCGAAAAAGGAGCTGATTGAATTATTTAACAATAATTGGCAAGATTTAACAGATGAAGTTTTTAGGGTGGTTTTTAAAGGATCGGCTGTGAAAAGAACGAAAATGAGTGGTCTAAAAAGGAACTTAGACTTCCTTAAAAAAAGTTAAGCCCATCATTTCTGACGGGCTGGTTTAATGATCTGGTTATGGCGCTAACACGAATTGACGGTCTATAATGGGCCCATAAACCTGCCCAAAATGAGTGTAACACCAGTTTTTAAGCTCTTTCAACTCATCTTCAACGAGTGACTTGATTGCTTTTCTTAACTCTCTCTCAAATAATCTTTTGTCAAAACTAACCTTTGAGAGGATAAGCTTGAAATACTCCAACATGTTAAGAACTTTTAGGGTTATGTATCTAATATCCGGTTAAGGACGTACCATTGATACGAACGAATTACACCAATGGTTATTCTCTTTTAAAAATGAATCTATCTTTGACATAGATTTTCAAAAGGAACTGAAAATAAGAAATAATAATGAGAAAGTCCAGCCATATTTTATCAACCTTACTAATGGTATTCATGACCTTGCCTGTCTTGCAAGCACAAGAGTTATCGGTACAATTAGGCAAGGATGAGGTAGGGCTCAATGAGCTTTTTACGATTACGGTTACACTACAAAACGGTAGCATAAAGAGCTACTCAGATTTCCCAGATATTGAAGGGTTTGCGAAGCGTGGCGTTTCTTCAAGTAGCAAAACCAATATCGTTAATGGACAAATTTCTTCCTCACAGAGTATTATTCAACGCTACCTACCTTTAGAGGAAGGAACCTATACGCTCCCTGATTTTAGTCTTGAGGTAAACGGAAAGACAGTTAGTTCCAAGGGAAAGCCCATTAAGATCGGTCCGCCGGTACAAAGAAATACTCGAAGAGGTAGACGCGACCCTTTTGGAAACCTTTTTGGCAGAGATGAACGCGGTGCCAGCACAACAGAATTTGTAGATGTTAAAGAAGACGCATTCTTAGCCTTAGTTACAGATAAAGACGAAGTGTATGTGGGCGAAGGCTTTACAGCAACCTTTGCCTTTTACGTAGCCGATGCCAACCGAGCCCCTCTTCAATTTTATGAAGCAGGGAAGCAATTGTCAAACATTCTGAAAGATCTAAAACCAGAAAACTGCTGGGAAGAGAATTTTAACATCGAAAACATCTATGGTGAAAAAGTAAACATCAATGGAAAAACTTACACGCGTTATAAGATTTACCAAGCAGCATTTTTCCCGCTAAACCTAGAGCCCGTTGTTTTCCCATCAGTACCTTTTGAAATGATAAAATATCGGGTGGCTAAATCTCCATCTTTCTTTGGCAGAGATCGGCAGGAAGATTTCAAAACTTTCAACACCACCGAAAAAGTCGTAAAAGTGAAGGCTTTACCTCCTCACCCACTCAAAGATGCGGTTGCGGTCGGTGAGTTTGAGTTGGATGAGAAAGTTGATAAGAACACTGTGGCCACTGGTGAAAGCTTTGAGTACAACTTCAATATTTATGGAGAAGGAAATATTTCTAGTATTCCTGATTTAAAAATACCTTCTACCAAGGATATCGATATTTACCCGCCGAACATTAGCCAAGACGTGAACAAAGGTGGAGGACGCGTTACAGGATCAAAAAAGTATAGCTATTATGGTATACCAAATGAGCCTGGATCATACGACCTAGAAGATTACTTCAGCTGGGTTTACTTTGACCCAAAGAAAGGCGTTTATGACACGCTTAGATCGGAAGTCAAATTGACCGTGACCGGGGAAAGCAAAAAGAACGTTTCTATTTCTTCTAGTGACTTGGGTTCTTTTTATGACAATATCGATTTGGCAGGAAACAAACTCCAGAAGCTAAAAGAGGATAATGCAGCTCAAATTATTGCCAATATTCTAATTATCGCTATGTTAGTAGCCGCTGGATTTATGTTCTTCAAGAAATAGGTTATTCCCTATCCGAAGAATCAAAATCTGGGGTAAAAATCTCAAAAATGGGGAGCTCTTTCGGTAAGATTTTCAAAATTCATACCTATGGCGAAAGTCATGGTCCAGCACTTGGTGTCGTTATAGAAGGTTGTCCCGCAGGACTTAACATCGATGAGTCTTTTATTCAAGCCGAATTAGATCGACGTAAACCAGGTCAGTCAAAAATCACCACCCAACGACGGGAAGCAGATGGTTTTGAAATACTCTCTGGCGTTTTTGAAGGAAAATCTACGGGCACACCCATCAGCATACTGATCAGAAATCAAGATCAAAAGAGTAAAGACTATTCTCACATTGCTGATAAATTTCGTCCATCACACGCAGACTATACATTTCAGGCCAAATATGGCATAAGAGATTATCGTGGTGGTGGAAGAAGTTCTGCTAGAGAAACAGTAGCACGAGTTGCCGCAGGTGCTATCGCTAAGCTTTTACTTCAGCATTATGGTATTACCTGCCAATCCTACGTCTCTCAAGTAGGAGCCCTAAAATTAGAAAAAGATTACACTGAACTGGACCTTAGTAAAACTGAAGACAACATCTTAAGGTGTCCTGATCCAGAAATAGCTGAGGCAATGATTTCCCTTATTGATGAAACCAGAAAAAACCGAGATACCATCGGTGGAATTATTACGGGGGTAATCAAGGGCACACCTGCGGGATTAGGAGAGCCTGTTTTTGATAAACTACATGCCGAACTTGGCAAAGCTATGCTGAGCATCAATGCAGTGAAGGGTTTTGAGTATGGAAGTGGTTTTGAAGGCGTCAAACTAAACGGCTCTGAGCACAACGATGCCTTTTATAAAGAAGGAGAAGAAGTAAAAACTCGGACCAACCATTCTGGTGGTGTACAAGGAGGTATATCCAACGGCCAAGATATTTACTTTAATGTCGCCTTCAAGCCAGTCGCGACGATAATGATGGACCAAGAAAGCATCAATGAAGACGGAGACAGCGTTACAGTCTCAGGAAAAGGCCGTCACGATCCTTGTGTAGTACCTAGAGCTGTGCCTATCGTTGAAGCAATGTCAGCTTTGGTTATTGCCGATTATTTGCTAATTAGCAAGGCTAATCGATTGTAATTAAATCCAATTTCTCAGTTATGAAAAAACTTCCGCTTCATGTAAAAATCATGATTGGACTCCTTGCCGGTATCATTTGGGCATTCGCTTCAAGTGCTTTAGGCTGGAATCAGTTCACCATCGACTGGATCGATCCATTCGGTCAGATATTCATACGAATGCTGAAATACATAGCTGTGCCATTGGTACTATTTTCAATCATTAGCGGTATTTCTGGTCTAAAAGACATGTCCAAACTAGGCCGAATGGGCGGAAAAACCCTCGGTTTCTATTTAGTGACAACGGTAACTGCCGTAGGTATAGGGTTACTCTTGGTAAACATAATTCAACCAGGCGCTTTAGTCGATGAAGATTCCAGAATAAAGAATCGATTAAGCTATGAAAGTTGGGCCAATTCTAATGGCGTAGAGATTCTAGATGGGAAAAACTTTACGAATGATCCAACTTACTCGAGTTACGATCGCGCAGCAGAAATGACCGAGGAGCAAAAGAAAATGGTAGCCGATAAACAAGCGGCGGCGATGGCCAATAAGGATGCTGGACCGATGAAGTTCTTGATCGATATGGTGCCTCAAAACATTGTAACGTCTCTGGGAAATGATAAACTGATGCTACAGGTGATCTTCTTTGGCATCTTCTTCGGTATATGTATGGCTGCTTTACCCGATGAAAAAGTAGCAGGCCTTTCGTCCTTTATCAATGGTGCCAATGAGGTATTTCTCAAAATGGTTGACTATGTAATGAAAGCCGCACCGTTTTTCGTTTTCTGTTTGCTTGCCGGAGTTGTTGCGAAAATGGCTGATACTCCAGCAGAAGTGATCGAAATATTTAAAGGACTCGCTACGTATTCGGTAACGCTAACCATCGGTTTACTTTTCCTCATTTTTGTATTCTATCCAATGATTGTTCGACTATTCGTGAAGTCATTGAAGTATAAAAAATTCTTTAAGAAAATCAGCCCAGCTCAATTAATGGCTTTTTCTACCAGTTCAAGTGCCGCTGCACTGCCTGTTACCATGGAGTGTGTTGAAGATAACTTGGGTGTATCTAAAAACGTGTCGAGTTTTGTATTGCCGATTGGTGCTACAGTGAATATGGACGGAACAAGCTTGTACCAGGCCGTTGCGGTAGTATTTATGGCTCAACTCCATATGGTTGATTTAAGCGTGACCCAACAGTTAACCATTGTATTAACAGCTACACTGGCCTCAATTGGTAGTGCCGCAGTACCGAGCGCAGGTTTGGTAATGATGGTAGTTGTACTTCAATCGGTAGGGCTAAACCCAGCTTGGATCGCTATTATTTTCCCAGTTGATAGAATACTCGATATGCTCAGAACTGTAGTGAATGTTACGGGTGATGCTACTGTGGCTACAATAGTGGCAAAAACTGAAGGAGAATTATCGGAAGACTAAGAACTTATCGGCTACCTTTGTAGTTAAGTAATTCAAAATTCAGAAAAATGAGAGCTGTTAGTATATACATGGAAGCCAACCCCAATCCAAACTCCATGAAGTTCGTAGCGAATTTTATGTTGTTACAGGATGGCATTAGCTTCGATTATCCCAATGTAACTGCTGCTGCCGACTCTCCTTTGGCACAAGCATTATTTGAGTTACCACATGTAGAACGTGTCTTTTACATGAGCAACTTTGTAACGGTAACAAAAGCTGAAGGAGTAGATTGGATTGAAATCCAGGATGGCATCAGGGATTTAATCAAAGGTTATTTAGAGCAAGAAAAACCACTCATTTTAGAGGAGTTGGACAAAGACCCTCTCTTTGACGAAAATGACTCTGAAGTGGTGAAAAAGATAAAAGGAATCCTAGATGAGTACATCAGACCAGCCGTTGAGCAAGATGGTGGAGCGATCGGCTTTGCATCTTTTGAAGAAGGGGTTGTGAAAGTAAACTTACAAGGTTCTTGTAGCGGTTGCCCTGCATCTGCTGTCACCTTAAAATCAGGAATTGAAAACCTCTTAAAAAGAATGCTACCAAATGATGTTACTGAGGTAGTTGCCGAAGGCGTTTAAACCTGGTCATAAAGCATTAAGAAGCCACTCTATTTCATTGATAGAGTGGTTTTTTTATGTTACCTATCAAACGATTGCATAACAATCAAAGAAACAATCAGACGCACTTCAGATTCAAAACCTTAAATTTGATTAATTACTCAACTGACTATGGCTTCGACTATCAAGAGAATCGGCGTTTTAACTTCCGGAGGTGATGCCCCAGGCATGAATGCAGCGGTAAGAGCTGTTGTAAGAGCCTGTATCTATTATGACATCGAAGTTTTTGGTGTTTATAAGGGTTATGATGGCTTGATAAATGCCAATATCAAGCAACTCTATGTGCGTTCGGTGTCCAATATTCTAAGCAGAGGTGGTACCTTTTTATTGACCGCAAGAAGCGAGGAATTCCGTACGAAAGAGGGCCGCGAAAAAGCTTACGAAAACTTTAAGAAATTCGATTTAGATGCCTTAGTCGTGATTGGTGGCGATGGTTCTTTTACTGGAGCCAACATATTCAGCCAAGAGTTTGACGTTCCTGTGATCGGCATTCCTGGAACTATTGACAATGATTTAGCAGGTACAGATTTTACCATTGGCTTCGATACGGCTTGTAATACGGCTCGTGAGGCTATCGATAAAATTAGAGATACAGCATCTTCTCATGAGCGCCTTTTCTTTGTAGAAGTTATGGGCAGAGATGCGGGTTTTATTGCTGTTAACTCCGCTATTGGTGGTGGTGCAGTGGCAATGGTCGTCCCTGAACACAACTGGACAATTGATGCGCTGATCAAGCGATTAAGAAAAGGGGCTGCCAATAAAAAAGCATCCAACGTTGTGGTCATTGCCGAAGGCTGCCAATTGGGCAATGCCTACGAAGTGGCCGATGCAGTTAAAAAGGAGTTGGGCTATTTTGATATCAGAGTAACCGTATTAGGCCACTTACAAAGAGGCGGCTCGCCTACCACTATGGACAGAGTACTAGCCAGTAGGCTCGGTGTTGCTGCGGTTGAAGGACTCCGACATGGAGAATCTAAAGTAATGGTGGGTATGATAAACAATGAAATTGCCTATACCCCAATCGGTCAAGCGATAAAAACAGAAAAACGCCTCGGTGCCGAGGAATTTAGAATCGCTAAGATTCTATCGATATAAAAAAAGGAGGCCAAAGCCTCCTTTCTATTTTAAAATCTGATTGATCTTAATTTCTGTTCATAGCATTCAATTCCTCAAATGCCTGTTCCAATCTTTTCACGATACTTTCTTCGCCTTTTCTTAACCAAACTCTCGGATCGTAATACTTCTTGTTTGGTGCATCTTCGCTTTCAGGGTTACCGATCTGTGCTTGAAGGTAGCCCTTCTTGTCGTTGTAATAAGCATGAATACCATCCCAACAAGCCCACTGAATATCGGTATCGATATTCATCTTAATAGAACCATAAGAAGTAGCTTCAGCAATCTTTTCTGGTTCAGAACCAGACCCACCGTGGAATACAAAGAATACTGGCTTTTCTTCCGTACCAAATTTTTCCTGAATGTAAACCTGCGAATCTTTTAGAATTGATGGCCTTAGTTCTACATTTCCTGGCTTGTAAACCCCGTGAACATTACCAAAAGAGGCAGCAACAGTAAAGATATCTCCTACTTGTCTCAAAGCATCCCATGCTTGAGCTACTTCCTCTGGCTGAGTATACAGTCTGTCAGAATCTACATCAGTATTGTCTACACCATCTTCTTCACCACCAGTAATTCCAAGCTCAATTTCGATACCCATTTCCATGGCATTCATTCGCTTAAAGTACTCACAGCTTATTTCAATATTTTCTTCTAGGGTCTCTTCAGAAAGGTCGAGCATATGTGTACTAAACAAAGGCTGACCGTTCTTTTTGTAAAAAGCTTCACCCGCATCGAGCAAACCGTCAATCCATGGAAGTAATTTTTTGGCTGCATGATCGGTATGTAAGATTACTGGAACACCATAATGTTCAGCCATTTGATGTACATGCATGGCGCCTGAAATAGCACCTTGAATAGAGGCATTATAATCTGTATTATCCAACGACTTCCCAGCGTAAAAAGCAGCTCCACTTACCGAAAACTGAATCATTACTGGCGAATTCACCTTTTTTGCCACTTCCAATACCGAGTTAATGGTATTAGTACCAATCACATTGATTGCTGGCATTGCAAATTCGTTTTCCTTAGCGTAGTTGAGGCAGTCTTTAAGCTCTTGACCATAAAGTACACCGCTTCTGAATTTTCCCATGTTATATCTAGTGTTTGAGATTCTAATTTGTTTGCAAAGAAAAGAAAATTTCCGTTTCCAAAATATAGCGTAGCAATGCAATTACCGAAGGGCCTAAAACATGTATAGCGCAACGAGTTGCGCTATACATTAAGTAAACTATAATAGAAATGGAGGAAATTACTGACAACAACTGAAATAGGGCTGATGATTTTAAGAACAAAAGCCTATTTGTACTTGTTGACTGAATGAAAGTAGTGATTTAAAAAATAATTATCAATCTAAGTGCCTTAGCACCAGTATACTACGCCAATATTGCAATCGATTGAAACAGCCAATACTCTCGATATGGGTATAAAAAATAATTTTTAAAATATTTTGTAAATCATGGCATAGTCAAAAGATATGGGCATATTTAAAATCAGTTTCAATAGATTATTCCAGAGGCAGCAATCATGAAAAGTGGGCAGGTAACGATCAAGGATATAGCGAAGGAATTGAACATTTCATGTTCGACAGTTTCAAGAGCTTTAAAGGATTTTCCCGGCATCAGCCCTACCACGCGTAAATCGGTCGTTGAACTAGCCAAAAAGTATAATTATCGCCCAAATGCGATTGCCCTAAGCCTAAGAAATCAAAAAACCAACGTCATCGGCGTGGTAATTCCTGAAACCGTCCATTTTTTCTTTTCAACAGTCATTAGCGGTATAGAAGATGCGGCCATGAAAGAAGGGTATAATGTGATGATATGCCAGTCTAACGAAAAGTACGAAAGAGAAGCAGACAGCATAGACGCATTAATGGGCGCCAGAGTAGATGGTCTTCTAGTTTCTATTTCCAGAGAAACGGCTGATTTAGCCCATTTGAAGAAAGTAGTTGACGAAGGAACACCGATGGTATTTTTCGATCGGTTAGTAGAAGGAATGAATGCATCGAGCGTAATTGTGGACGATTACCAAGGTGCCTATGACGCTGTAGAACATTTGATCAAACAAGGTTGCAAGCATATTGTACACCTATCTGGTCCTGATAATCTTATCATCGCTAGAAAAAGAAAAGAGGGATATCTTTCTGCCCTAGAAGATTACCAAATCCCTTTCACGGAAGAATACATAGTAGAGTGCCGCAATGGGTCTGAAATTGAAGCAGAAAAGGCCATGTCAGATTTGCTCAAGAGTAGTATTAAGATCGATGGCGTATTTGCCAACAATGATTTAGCAGGATTGGGCGCCATTAGTGCGGTAAAAAAGGCAGGAAAATCAATTCCGAAAGACATTGCCATAGTCGGTTTTAGCAACTGGCAATTTTCTTCATTGATCAACCCAGGACTTTCTAGTATTTCTCAACCAGGCTATGAAATGGGCTGTGAAGCTGCCAAGCTAATTTTAGAAGAAATTAACGCGAAAGAAAAGGGCAAAAGTCAGATCAAAATCCTTGATACTGAGCTAATCGTGCGAGATTCATCCAAGCGCTTACATTAATTCCAGAAATATCTTTTGCATTGCAAACGTTTGATTTGCATTGAATAGAAGAAAGCCACTTTCTACCCACCTTATGGCGGTATATGGGTTTATTTGCTGCACTTTTTTAGCTAATATAGAAGTCGCTTAGTCAAGTAAATAATACGGGAATACACCATTCATGAACTTCAAGAACGAATCCATCAGTGCCATAACTGAGCTATCGGTAAAAGAAAATATAGCAAGCGGAAAAGCAGGCAAATACAGCTTCAAACTCACAGCTTACACCCCGAAAATCATACGCGTACAAGTATCGAAATATGAGGTTTTCGAAGAGTATCCTTTTTCGGTAGTTCTTGAGCCACAGCAACCAGCGGTTAAAACGACTGAAAATGAATCCCACCTAGATTTTAACACTGAACATATTCACGCAAAAGTTCAAAAGAACCCTTTCAGACTAAGCTTTTATAATAATTCTGGTGATTTACTCAATGCAGATGATCCAAGTTTTGGTGTGAGTTGGTTAGGGGAAGAAGTCACAAACTACAAAGCCCTTGCTTCTGACGAAATATTTCTCGGTATGGGTGAAAAAGGCGGGGGATTGAATCGAAGAGGTTCGTCTTTTGACAATTGGAACTCCGACGCCTTTGGGTTTAATAATGACACCGACCCACTTTATGTTTCTACTCCTTTTTTCATTGGCGTAAGAGAAGGAAAACCGTATGGAATATTTCTGGACAATACGCACAAATCACACTTCAATTTTGGTACATCAAACAATGATCGTTTTAGCTACTTCAGCGCCGAAAGTGGTGATTTAAATTATTATTTCATTCAAGGCGATCACGTAAATGAAGTCATTACAGAGTATACAAAGCTGACAGGTGCCATGCATATGCCGCCCAAATGGAGCCTTGGTTTTCAGCAATGTAGATACAGCTATTATCCCGATCATGAAGTCTACAACGTAGCCGATACATTTAGAGAAAAGCAGATTCCTGCTGATGTGATCTACCTAGATATACACTACATGAAGGACTATATGGCCTTCACTTTTGACAATGAAAGGTTTCCAAACCCAAAGGCACTCATTGATAAACTGACTTCACAAGGTTTTAAAGTAGTTGTCATTTTAGATCCAGGAATCGCTACTAAAAAAGGCTATGGTACATACGATCGTGGAGTCGAAAAAGACGTCTTTATCAAATACCCAGATGGAACACCATTTGAGGCAAGCGTTTGGCCTGGAAATAGCCACTTTACAGATTTTACTTCGAAAAAAGGTAGAGACTGGTGGGCAGACGAATTGAAGTTCTATACTGATCTAGGATTAGAAGGCTTTTGGAATGACATGAACGAACCAGCTTGTTGGGGTCAAGACATTCCTAACATGATCGAGTTCGATTATGACGGTCAGGAAGTGAGCCATAAGAAAGCGAGGAATGTTTACGGCTTTCAAATGGTAAGAGCGACTTTCGAAGGCGCCAAAAAACACATCGGCAACAAGCGACCTTTCACGCTAACACGGTCAGGTTTTTCGGGCGTTCAACGCTACTCAGCCGTCTGGACGGGCGACAATGTTGCCGGAGATGACCATATGCTACTTGGCGTAAGACTCGTCAATAGTTTGGGAATGGCCGGCGTGCCTGTAGCTGGCTATGACGTAGGTGGATTTGTAGACGAAAGCAGTCCGCAATTATTTGCCCGATGGCTTGCCGTAGCTACTTTTGCCCCATTCTTTAGGGTGCACAGCATGGTCAATGTAAGAGACTCAGAACCTTGGGCCTATGGCGAAGAGGTGGAAGAAATTGCTAGAAATTACATCAACCTTAGGTATAAAATGATGCCATACCTTTATAGTTTGTTCTTTAAGGCGCATCAAAATGGCACACCTATAAACAAATCACTCGCGGTAGATTATACCAATGATCATGAGATTTACCATGGAAATGCACAGAACGAATTCACACTGGGCGACTGGTTATTAGTTTGCCCAACGACAACCACGCAAGAATATGCCAAAATTTATATTCCTGAAGGTAATTGGTATCGGTTTTTCACCGACGAAGTAGTAGCTGGTGGTCAGCATTATGTGGTTGAAACGAGCATGGAAGATTTGCCAGTTTACGCGAAAGAAGGAGCCATTATACCTTTGCAAAACGTGGTACAAAACACCAAAGAAGTGCATGATGGGGAATTAAAGTTGCACGTCTACTTCGGTCATGTAAAAAGCAGCCAGAATTATTTTGAAGACGACGGTGAAACTTACGCTTTTGAAGATGGCAATTATTACAAACGAGATATCAACTTCGATGGCGAGCAAAATTCGCTGGTTCTAGATGATAAAGAAGGAGCCTTTACCTCTACCTTCAAAAACCTGAAGGTTTACTTGCATGGGTTTGAAGCGACCGAATTTGAAATCAATGGAGTAGCTGCTTCATTGCAGCAAGAAGATATTAGATTGATCGATCCAATCACTGAATTTGATCCACTTCCTCAACGAGATAAAAAGGATTACCTGATCCGAGGAGTCAAATTCTTAACAACAGAATTTATAGATTCAGAAATTAGAATAAAATGGAGTTAAACATGAAAATGAAAAACTACTTGGCTTTAGGGCTACTAAGCCTTTTTCTTTTTTCCTGTGGTAGCGAGAAAAAAGAACCTGTTGAAGAGGTTGCTAAAATCGCCAGCAACGTAAAACACCCGGAATGGAGTAAAGATGCTGTGATCTATGAGGTAAATATTCGCCAGCATACACAAGAAGGCACTTTCAATGCATTCGCAAAAGACATTCCTCGGTTAAAGAAAATGGGTATAGACATTCTTTGGTTGATGCCGATCCACCCAATTGGTGAAAAGAATAGAAAAGGAACCGAAGGTAGCTACTATGCTGTGAAAGATTATAAGGCCATTAATCCAGCTTTTGGAACGGAGGAGGACTTTAGGAATTTGGTAAAAACGGCGCATGATAATGGGATGAAAGTCTTAATTGATTGGGTAGCCAATCACACGGCTTGGGACCATGTTTGGACTGAGACAAATCCTGAGTTCTATACTAAAAATGAAGCAGGTGAATTTATGCCACCTGTAGAGGACTGGGAAGACGTAATTGATCTAGATTACTCTAATAATGAATTGAGAGCCGCCATGACCGATGCCCTGAAATACTGGGTGGCAGAATTCGATATTGATGGTTACCGATGCGATGTAGCTGGTATGGTGCCTACTGACTTTTGGAATGGCATAAGGCAACAACTCGATGAAATTAAACCCGTCTTTATGCTCGCCGAAGGTGAAGAAACCGAGCTGCATGTCGATGCGTTTGACATGACCTATTCGTGGGAATTAATGCACCTTATGCGCAAAGTAGCTGCTGGTGAAGAAGATTTACAGGCCATAAAAGATATGTATGCGCGAGACTTTGCGCGCTACCCTGAAGGCTATTACAAAATGAACATAATCACCAATCATGACGAAAATAGTTGGAATGGTACGGCTGAAGAATTCTTCGGAGAAGCACAAGAGGCTTGGTTCATTTTTGCAGCGACCACTTACGGTATGCCTCTGGTTTATTCTGGCCAAGAGGCGAATAATACAAAACGGCTTAAATTCTTCGAAAAAGACCCAATCGATTGGTCTGGGGGCTACAAATTCAGTTCTATTTATACCGCGCTTTTCAATGGAAAAACTCGAAATCCGGCACTTTGGAATGGCGATTTCGGTGGCACGCTAGAATGGGTAAAAACTACAGCTGATGATAAGATTCTTGCCTTTAAAAGAGTAAAAGGAGATAGAATGGTGCTCTCAATCATCAACTTCAGCGATGAAAAAGTAGAATTTGAAATAGATCAAGAATATCTGGCTATGCAGCGAATCTTTGGCGGTGGTGCAATTACAGTGACTAAGGAACAAGTGATAGCCCCTTACCGATACAAAGTCTACACTAAATAAATCCATATGAATAAGAAGCCTCGTCTTAGTTTTTTACAAATCTGGAACATGAGTTTCGGATTTCTGGGTATACAAATGGGCTTTGCACTGCAAAATGCCAATACCTCCAGAATATTTGAAACCTTAGGTGCAGACACCGAAAACTTGGCTGTTTATTGGCTCGCAGCCCCCATTACTGGGTTAATTATGCAGCCAATTATCGGTTATTATTCTGATCGGACTTGGAGCCCCAAATGGGGAAGACGACGGCCTTACTTTGCCTTTGGAGCAATTGCAGCCACTATAGCCCTATTTCTAATGCCTAACTCTCATACATTATGGATGGCAGTTGGTGTTTTATGGATAATGGATGCCTCCATCAACGTTACTATGGAGCCTTTTCGTGCTTTTGTTGGTGACTTACTTCCCGACGAGCAACGGACTTCTGGTTTTGCCATGCAAAGCTTTTTTATTGGTATTGGTGCTTTAGTGGCCTCTTTCATGCCTTGGATTTTTACCAACTGGTTTAACATTCCAAATACCGATCCCGACGGCGGGATTCCTCCTTCAGTCAAGTATGCTTTTTATGTTGGTGGTATTATGTACCTGATCACGGTACTATGGACGGTTTTCACCACAAAAGAGTACCCACCGGAAGAAGATGAGCACCACGATGTACCCGCAATGGATGCTAGCGAAGAAGGAACTTATGTTGCCAAATTCAATCGCGTGGGTTTAATTCTTCTCAGTATTGGTATCGCATTTTCGCTTTTCGTCTACTTCATGGAAATCGATGTGAAACTCCACATCCTAGGCGGTGGCTTTGCCTTCTTTGGATTAATTCATTTGTTGGGCAGTCGATTGGTTCATGTAAAGAAAACCTCCACAGCGCTCGTACATATTGTCAAAGACTTTAACTCAATGCCAAATACTATGATTCAATTGGCAGTTGTTCAGTTCTTTTCATGGTTTGCCCTATTTTCAATGTGGATTTTCTGTACGCCAGCTGTCACCTCGCACATTTATGGAACTACAGATACAGCTAGTGCAGCCTATAATGAGGGGGCCAATATGGTCAGCAACCTTTTTGGTGGCTATAATGGAATTGCCGCTATCGCTGCCATTTTTATTCCTCTAATTGCTAGGAAAACGAGTCGAAAAATGACCCATCTCATTGCGCTTTGTTGTGGGGGAATTGGTCTAATTTCAATTTATTTCATTTCAGAACCCCAAATGCTATGGCTCAGTATGATTGGCGTGGGAATAGCTTGGGCCAGTATCCTTTCCGTACCATATGCCATCCTGTCTGGAGCACTTCCGTCTGATAAAATGGGTTACTACATGGGTGTTTTTAACTTTTTTGTGGTGATACCACAAATTGTAGCAGCGTCATTGTTAGGCTTCATTTTAAATACTTTTCTAGGTGGTCAAACAGTATTAATACTAGTAGTAGGTGGGGTATCTATGATATTGTCAGGATTCTTAACACTTCGAGTAAAAGACACACAATAGGTAATCATTCAAGGAATCAATATTAAAGCAGCTCAACAGCTGCTTTTTCTTTTTATATTAAAAGTTTGAATCCGACTCATGAAGAAACCATTATTAGTAACTGCTCTATTTGGTATTTTGCTTTTAGCATCCACCACGCAAAACCAGCCTTTAAGTACTGTTTTCGAAAAGATCAACCAAGAGGTGCTCGCCAATTCCAAGGCTTATGAGACACTGAAAGAAGCTACCGCTACAATAGGCCATCGCTTAACAGGATCAGCAAATGGCGCCAAAGCGGAGGAGTTCACCTACAACCTTTTAAAGTCATATGGCTTTGAAAATACTAAATATGCCCCGTTTGAAGTAGAGACTTGGATGCGTGGAGATATTGAGGTGCAAATTGGAGACCTCAATAAAAACGGTTTAGAAACTTACTCAGCTGTAAGCCTTGCCCACTCTCCAGTATCTGCCAATGTTGAGCTCGAAATCGTTGATATGGGTAATGGTTTGGAAGCCGATTATGCGGCAAAGCCTAATGCGGTAAAAGGCAAAATAGCGCTTGTTTATATCGGTATACTACCAAACTCACCAAAGGGGACTTCTAACCTCCACCGTTCTGAAAAAACAGCACTCGCTACTGAAAATGGTGCAAAAGGAATCATCATTATTAACCAAGTTGATGGTGGTGTTTTACTTACAGGCACCGCATCGGTCACCGGAGGACTCATCGAAATTCCTGCTGTTTGTATTGGTAAAGAAGATGGCTTAGCGCTCAAAGAGGAGTTGAAAAATCAACGAAAGCGAGCAAAAATTCAAATGACAAACACTTCTGACCAGATTAAAGCACGAAATGTAATTGCCACTATAGAAGGCTCTGAGTTTCCGAACGAAAAGATCATAGTCGGTGGGCACTTGGATTCTTGGGACCTTGCATCAGGGGCAATTGACAATGGGATTGGTTCTTTCGCCGTGCTAGATATGGCCCGAACGTTCAAGGCATTGAATTTGAAGCCCAAAAGAACCGTTGAGTTTATCATGTTTATGGGCGAGGAACAAGGCCTACTTGGATCGCGGGCTTATGTAGACGCCGCATTGAAAGATGGCTCAATTGATCAAATAAAGTATGTCATGAACCAAGACATGTCGGGTAATCCGGTTGGGTTTAACGCTGGAGGAAGACCAGAAGCAGAGGCTTTCTTTGCTGAAGTAGGTTCTCAGATAAAAGCGATAGATTCTGTGGCTTTCAAAAACTCGAATAGGAATAGTGCGGGATTGCATAGCGATCATCAGTCGTTTATGATCCAAGGAGTGCCTTATGTTGCGCCAAACTCCAACCTAGACAGATCGATTTACGGTTGCTATCACTCAGATTGCGATGATTTTAACCTTGTCAATGAAGAGCACATACGTAATAACGTCAGGTTTTCATCAATGATGCTGTATGCATTGGCCAACGCCGAGACCATTCCTGCAAAAAGATTGTCTGATGCTGAAACCAAGGCATTTTTAGAGGGGAATGGTTTAAAATTAAAGCTCCAAATCGGTGGAGATTGGCGCTGGGACAACTAAAACTTTGGACCTTTTAGATTTACTTATTCTTTTCGGTATCGGCCTCTTGGCTGGAGTAATCAACACGCTTGCAGGTGGCGGATCACTGCTAACACTTCCCATTTTAATATTTATGGGCCTCCCTCCCGTTGTAGCCAATGCCACGAATAGGATTGGGATTTTTTTCAATGGGATTTTCGCTATTCAAGGCTTTAGAAGTAAAGGTGCCACAATCGATCGGTATGGCATTGGTCTGGGAATCGCCGCTTTTTTTGGGGCCATCTTGGGGTCTTACATTGCCATTGAGGTTAAAGGAGAAACATTCAACAAAATCCTCGCAGGCGTTATCGTCCTTATTGTAGCTTATATGCTTTTCGGAAAAAAGAATACAGCCTCGGTAGAAGAAAGAACGGATCGAAAAACACAAATCATCGGTCTGATCACTTTCTTTTTTATCGGAATTTATGGCGGCTTCATCCAGGCCGGCGTTGGCTATCTTATCATGGCCGCGCTAACATTTGTCAACAGATTTTCTTTACTCAAAACCAATATCATTAAGGTAATTATCGTGCCTATTTACACGATCGCGTCGATCGGTATTTTTATCTACAACGATTTAATTAATTGGGAACTGGGCCTTGCCTTAGCTGTGGGAAGTTCCTTTGGAGGCTGGTTAACAAGCCGATGGAGTACCAAAATAGAGGAGAAATACGTTCGATATTTCGTGATGTTCACGGCGATCGGCTTTGCAATAAAACTCTCATTCTTTTAAGCCGTACTAAAAGTTATTCTTTTCACTAGATTCAAATTGAATCAAAGCCTTTTTACCTTACAATATGGATGAGCTAGTCGACGGACTGAAACAATCATTTTACAATTACATTTCCCCTTCGGAATCCGATATCTCGAAATTTGTAGCCCCATGGACTCATTTCGAGACAGAGAAAAACTCCATCATTACTAAAGTGGGGCAAGTTGAGCCTTATTTTTACTATATCCATAAAGGCTTGGTTCGGGGGTACTTTTTGAAAGAAGGCGTGGAATATAATATGGGCTTTTCGTATGATGGAGAATACAGTGGGGTTTACGACTCATTTATTACGCAACAACCTTCTACTTGGACACTCGAATCAATTACTGATACTCGCGGGTTAAAAATTACTTACAGTGACTTGATGTTGCTGCTGGACGAACATAAGTTAATGGAGCGGTGGATGAGATTATTTTATCAAAAAGTGCTTGTGGGCTTCGGTATATTTACGAAAAGCATTCTAGCCGATACGGCAGAAGAAAGATATAGTCGATTAATAAAACAGAGCCCTCATGTGTTGCAAATGATCCCCCAGAAACACTTAGCTTCCTATTTAGGTATGACCCCGGAAACATTTTCTAGGATGAGAAAAAGGGTAAGAGATTAATTTCTTGATACAGATCAATTTGCGAGAGAAAAACAATTTAGAACTTTGGAGTACAAACTGAAATATCATGGTCATAACATCAAAAGAACACATATCTAATTCAAAAAAAGGCGTCGATAACTTGCTCTATGAGGTCAGATCGTTACTGGAAGACGTTGATGAAAGAAGCCTCAATATGCCTGAGAACATCAATAAGTGGAGCATTCTACAATGCTTAAAGCATATGTCTTTTGCGATAGAGGTTTACAATAAGAACATTAAGGAGGCTCTTGACTCGGGTCGGCACAAGGTACCTGCCCCAAATTTTAAGTCTCATTGGAAAGGAGATATGTTTACTAAAATGATCTCCCCTAAGCCTAATGGGGAGGTTTCTCGTCCAATGCGCACGTTCAGCTCCATGAACCCTGTTCAGATATTGAATCCTGAAATTGTTGTGAATGAGTTTTTTACGCTATACGAGGAATTTGGGGCATTAATTGAACGTTCAGCCGAATACAACTTGAATAGCATAAAAATCAATACCGCTTTAGGCCCATTGGTAAAGCTAAGACTAGGCGATGCCTATAGGTTTGTTATCGGTCATGCGGAAAGGCATTTGGTCCAACTTAAAAGAATTAAGGCCAGTCTAAATCAAGTCGCTGCTTAATTGACTAAATTGAACAGCGTTTATGTCATCGGCAGAAAAAAACAAATCAGAAGAAGAAGAGGAATCTTACCCTAGGCGAAGGGGTTTCGGCAGTATTGGTACTGGCATAGCCATAGGTGTCGGGATTGGTGTCGCTATAGATAACATTGCTATAGGAGCAAGTGTCGGCATCGCGATGGGAATTGGATTCGAACTGATCAATAGAAAAAGGAGAGATAGCCAAACCTAAGCTTTGTAAGCTGGCCTTTCCATACCTCAAAAGCATTCTAAAACCTTGTCACTATCAAAATCAAGTCTTAACTGGTTGAATAAGAAGGGTTAATTTTGCATTTTTGAGCGTGCGTCTATTATTCACATCCATACTTTTCTTTCTAATAATCCTTGGGCCTCAAAGTCAAGCCCAAGAAACTGTGGAAGTAGTGTCCTTTAACATTCGTTACGGTACTCCTGGAGATGGTGTTAATAAATGGAAAAGTCGTCGTGATCGAGTTTTCAGCATATTTAAAAAATATCGCGATGGCATTATTGCTACACAGGAAGCATTGCCCTTACAGATAGAGCAAATTCTAGATCAAGTGCCGCAATTAGACGTAGTTTATAGATCTAGAACAGAAAAAGATGGCGCTGGGGAATCGAATGCCATTTTCTACAACAAGAAAAAATGGAAACTTATAGATCACGAAACTTTCTGGCTATCGAATACACCTAGCCAACCGGCTTCTAAAAGTTGGGGGAATACTCTCCCGAGAATCAGCACAATGGTTGTTTTTGAGAACATAGCCACTGGCAAACAAGTCAAAATCTTGAACACTCACCTCGATCGTCAATCTAATAATAGTCGCATTAGGAGTGTAGAGCTAATTCTAAGAAAACTAATGACCGAGTCAGAAGAAATGCCGAAGATATTACTCGGTGATTTTAATACCCGAGTGGAAGACAATATCATCTCTAGAGTAAAGGAATTTTTCGATGATACTTATACTGGTGACGAACTTGAAGGCTGCACATTTCACGGCTGGAATGGTGGCAGCCACTGTTCAAGAATAGATTATATTTTCTACGAAAACTCGCCGAATTTATCTTTAGTCGATTTTAAAATAGATCGGTGGAAAAGTAAGCAGCTTTACCCTTCAGATCACTATCCTCTGGTAGCTACTTTCAAGCTCAACTAGCTTTCTTTTTTCTGTTCGTTATAAAAACTCCTAGCAGTATTGCGCCCATACCGCCTATCTGACCGGAAGTAAGCGTTTCTCCATCCAATAAACCCCATGCTATGGCTACAATAGGAATTAGGTATGTCACCATGCTAGTGAAAATTGGCGTGGTGATCTGAACTAGTCGATTGAATAATATCAGAGCAATGGATGTACTCATAACACCGAGTAAACTGATATACCCTAGCGCATCCCAAGCACCGGGTGTTGTTGAGAGTTTGGTCGTAAAATCGGTGCCAAAAAACAGATAAGCTGCTGCTAAAGGTCCCACAAGCAAAATACTGACTCCCGTGATGACTACTGCATTCAAATCGGCCAGATAATATTTGATGAAATTCAAATTTAGGCCATAACACATGGTGGCCAACACTATGAAAACTGCATAGATATTAAAGCTGGACAAACCGGCATTGCTCCCTGCGGTCAGCAGTATGGCAGTCCCTAAAAAGGCCAGAAATATGCCCAAATACATCGTTTTTTGAAACTTCTGCTTGAAGAACACCGCACCGACAATCAAAACGAAAATCGGTGTCAAACCATTCATAACTCCAGTAACACCACTATCTAATTGGGTTTGACCAAGTGCAAAAAGAAATGCTGGAATAAAGCTACCGAGTAGTCCAATGCCAAATAGTAATTTGATGTGTCTTTTGGATAGTTTTCTGAGTTTAGGGACACTCAACGGAAGCAGAAATATACAAGCCGCTAAAATTCTCAGTGCACCAACTTCTCCCGCATTATAAACCGCTAAACCTCGCTTGATCAAAATAAAAGATGAACCCCACACAAGGGCCAAAATGATAAGAATTGTCCAAGCAAGAACCCTAGTGTTTTTCATGATTAGTCGAAAAAATGTGACAGCAATATTTCAATTGTCCTTAGCCAACAAGAAATTAAACCAAAGCGTTCACTCCGTCGAAAACCACTGAGATTTCATCGAGTAGATCAAAAATTTCTTGCGGATTTTGTGACTCTACAAGTTTGGTTCTATAAGGTTTGAAATCACGGAATCCTCTGAAATAATTCGTGTAATGCCTTCTCATTTCAAAGATACCTTGGCGCTCACCCTTCCACTCTAAACTGAAAGAAAGGTGCTTTTTTGCCACCGCTACTCTTTCTGTGAGCGAAGGTGGTGCAAGAGTCTCACCCGTGTTCATGAAATGCTTTATTTCATTAAATATCCACGGATATCCAATGGAAGCACGTCCGATCATGATGCCATCTACCCCATAGGTATTCTTATACTCTAGTGCCTTTTGAGGTGAATCTATATCACCATTACCAAAAATTGGTATATGTATGTCAGGGTGATTTTTCACTTCCCTAATCATTGTCCAATCTGCCTCACCTTTATACATCTGCTGTCGCGTACGGCCATGTATCGATAAAGCTTGGATACCTACATCCTGCAATCTTTTCGCCACCTCAACAATTTGGATGGTGCTATCATCCCAACCCAATCGCGTCTTCACAGTCACTGGTAGGCTAACTTGCTTCACTATTTCATCTGTCATTTGTTGCATTTTGGGTAAATCCAACAAAATTCCAGCACCAGCACCTTTGCATGCTACCTTTTTCACTGGGCAGCCGTAGTTTATATCTACTATTTCCGGGTTTGCTCCCTCAGCGATTTCCGCTGCTTGACGCATAGATTCTATTTTATCTCCAAAAATCTGAATCCCAATCGGGCGCTCATAATCATAAATATCCAGTTTCTGGACACTCTTGTGCGCATTCCTGATCAGCCCTTCTGAAGAAATAAATTCTGTATACATCAAATCAGCACCGTTTTCTTTGCATACCGCTCTAAATGGAGGATCACTCACATCTTCCATCGGTGCTAATAATAATGGGAAGTCTCCCAGCTCTATGTTTCCTATCTTAACCAAACCCTATTCGAAAATTCGCGTAAATTTACGCGATTATGGCGAGAATCGACAAGGGAATAGACCTTACAGGAGGAAGAACTGAATTATCCTCTTTTTTAATCGTGCTGGGCTTCGTAATGATTGGCTTTTTTGTTGGCCAATTCGTTGGTGCAATAGCCGCAATAGTCTTTGCGCTCATTAATGGTGCGCCGGCTGAAGTATTAACAGAAAATCCAAACGCTTTATATGACTATTTAGGATTAGGAGAGGTTCTCACTACACAAGCTTCATATACCCTATTCTTTACGTTTATCACGCCATATGTGTACATAAGGGCTATTGCTCGTAAAAATCTCAATGCTTTATCAAACGAAAGTGGGGTACAGTTGCCACTTGTTTTGGCTACCGTAGTTGGTACATTCTGTTTTCTATTCTTAAACGCATATTTCATCGAGTGGAATGCCAATATCAAGTTCCCAGAATTTATGTCTGGCTTTGAAGATTGGGCGCGCGATCTAGAAGATCAGCTGGCAGAGTCGACAGAAAAATTCACCAACTTTCAAAATTTCACACAGTTCCTATTCGGTTTTGTAGTGATCGCCATATTACCTGGAATTGGAGAAGAGCTTCTTTTTAGAGGTGTCTTACAGAATAGTTTACACCGCTGGACAAAAAATGCCCATGTTGCCATTTGGGTTTCAGCCTTTATTTTCGGTGCCATTCATTTACAATTTTATGGTTTAGTGCCACGTATGCTACTGGGAGCCGTTTTCGGATATCTCTACTTTTGGTCTGGCAATATTTGGTATCCAATCATCTCTCATATCGCAAATAATGGGTTTGCCGTAATTGCGGTCTATTATTCACAAGTAGATGATACCGCTCCAAACTTAGATGATACAGAGGCCTTTCCGATTGGGCTGCAGATCGGTGGTTCGTTGATCTTTTTTGCTTTTATGTTCTTCTTTAGAAATCACTACATTAAACAAAAAGAGACTATTGAGTAGCTGGCAAACCGTATTTAAGAGTCCTAGTTGGCATCAAGCTGAAATAGTGAAAGATATATTGGTGAATTCTGGGCTTCAAGCTATCGTTTTTAATAAGCAAGATCATGCCTATAAACTTGGGATGGTCACCGTAATGGTAAACCCGGATTCAGTAATGCCGGCTATAAAGATTATCTCTGAAGAAATAAATTTCGATAATGAATAATTTAGCCACTCGCGCAATTACCGCACTTATTGGAGTAGCTATTATTATCGGAGCGATCGTTTATGACTATAGATCATTTGCTCTTGTATTTCTACTAATCGCGATTCTAGCGTTGAACGAATTTTATGGGTTGTTGAAATCAAGTGGTGCCCGACCTTTTAGAATATGGGGGCTAATACTCGGGTTAGTACTTTATTTACTCACTTTTGCCAACTGGACAGATGATTTGATCAAGGAATATTTATACGCAATTCCTGTTATGATTGGCTCCCTATTTATACTTCCGCTCTTGAGAAGTGACAAACAGAACAAGGCAAATTCAGTTGGACTTTCCATTTTGGGCGTACTCTATATAGCCATACCTTTTTGCCTAGTCATACCGATCGCTTTTATAGATGGCACCTTTAGTTACCAGTTAATCTTAGGTATTTTATTCGCTCAATGGGCAAACGATACTGGGGCATATTTTACTGGAAAAAGCATCGGGAAAACAAAACTTTACGAAAGCATATCGCCCAATAAGACTTGGGAAGGAGCCATTGGCGGCCTGTTTACAGCGATCGGTATACTTGCAATTTTTGGGATATACTTCGATCAGTTAAGTAGTATTGAGTGGATTGGTCTTGCAGTGGTCGTTAGCGTTTTTGGTACTATTGGCGACCTTGTAGAATCTTATTTTAAAAGGAAATTAGCGATCAAAGATTCTGGGAGTACTTTACCAGGTCATGGAGGATTTTTAGATCGTTTTGATGGACTAATTTTAGCACTACCTTTCGCTTTTATCTATCTACTGATCATCCAGTGAAACATCTTATCCTTCTATCAGTTAAACACTTAGTCAATTAATAAGTAAAGTGATCAATAGGAAGCTGTATTAACTGAAATTGAAATCGTTTGTATAGTAGATAATTAGATAAAAAAATACTTAATTTTGGCTCAGACTTAAATCAACAATAAGTTCCCTATGGGTTACATTGAACCGGCTCCGATAAAGGACAAGGCAAATCCTTTCGAGTCAATGATGTCTAGATTTAATATTGCGACTGAAGCACTAGGTTTAGACGAGCAAGTTTACAACGTTTTAAAATCTCCCTCCAAACAAGTTTCTGTTTCACTTCCTGTCACCATGGACGACGGGTCTATCAAAGTATTTGAAGGTCACCGTGTGATCCATTCGAATATTTTAGGTCCCTCTAAAGGCGGTGTTCGCTATGCGATGGATGTTAATATAGACGAGGTTAAAGCTCTTGCTGCTTGGATGACTTGGAAATGTGCGGTAGTCGATATTCCTTATGGAGGTGCTAAAGGTGGCATTAAGTGTAATCCTAGAGAAATGTCTGCTGGTGAAATCGAAAGGTTAACCAGAGCTTACACGCAGTCAATGACAGGTGTATTTGGACCTGACAGAGACATTCCTGCTCCAGACATGGGAACTGGTCCTAGAGAAATGGCTTGGATGATGGATGAATACTCCAGGTCCATGGGAACGACAGTTAACGCTGTTGTAACTGGAAAGCCTCTTGTATTAGGTGGTTCTTTGGGAAGAGTTGAAGCAACTGGCCGTGGAGTGATGGTTTCCGCGCTTGCAGCCATGGAAAAATTGAAAATCAACCCTTATCACGCTTCTATAGCTGTGCAAGGGTTCGGTAATGTAGGTTCTTATGCTGCTCTACTCCTAACTGAGCGCGGTTGTAGTATTACGGCAATCAGTGATATTTCAGGAGCTTACCATAACGACAATGGCATTGATATCCGAAGTGCTATCGATTATAGAAATTCTAATAACGGGACTCTTGAAGGCTTCGATGGTGCGGAATTAATGGAAGATCCGAACGAGCTACTTACACTTGATGTAGACGTTTTAGTACCAGCAGCCGTAGAAGATGTTATCCATTCAGGTAATGTCGACAATGTGAAAGCAAAACTGATTGTTGAGGGTGCCAATGGGCCTACTTCTGCTGAGGCAGATGACATTATCAATAAAAAAGGAATAATGGTAGCCCCAGATATTCTGGCTAACGCAGGGGGGGTGACCGTTTCTTACTTTGAATGGGTACAAAACAGGCTAGGTTACAAATGGACCAGAGAGCGTGTAAACAGAAGATCGGACAGGATTATGAAAGATGCCTTCGATAAAGTTTATGGAGCATCTCTAAAATATAAAGTACCTATGCGAATTGCTGCTTATATTGTGGCGATTGACAAAGTCTCCGAGACTTACAAGTTCAGAGGTGGCTACTAATAGAGACTAATGATTAAAATTCATAAAGAGGGAAGAGTACTATTATTAGTACTCTTTCTTGTTCTAATAGCTTCCTTAACTGGCCTTCTTTATCTCGTAGAAGTTTCACAAGAAGTATTTTGGGCTGTCATTGGATTCGAATCCCTTGTTTTCCTTTTCTTCTTACAATTCTTCCGCAATCCCAAGCGAAAAACGGTACTCAACGATAAGTTGGTCATCGCACCAGCCGATGGAAAAGTGGTAGTGGTAGAAAACACACCCGAAAATGAATACTTTAAAGGTGAGGAACGAATTCAGGTTTCAATATTCATGTCTCCTTTAAATGTTCATGTGAACCGAAACCCAGTCACAGGACTCATCAAGTATTTCAAATATCACCCTGGAAAATACCTATTTGCTTGGCACCCCAAATCAAGCACCGAAAATGAGCGAACATCCGTCGTCTATGAAATTCATAAAGGTGTAGAAATCTTGGTGAGGCAGATTGCAGGAGCTGCCGCAAGGCGGATTAAATGGTACATAGATGAAAACCAAAGCGTGATTCAGGGTAAAGAATTCGGCTTTATCAAATTTGGCTCACGGGTAGACTTATTTCTACCTGTTGGAACAAAAATAAACGTTCAAAAAGGCCAAAAAACGGTTGGTGGTCAGACAGTAATTGCGGAATTAGATTAGTTTTTCTACTATTCTCATTAATCGTTCTAAATGTGCTCGATCAATATCATCGAAATCATTTAGGGCATCAGAATCAACGTCTAGAATTAACTCGACTTTCCCATCTTTGAAAGCAGGCAATACAATTTCCGATTTGGAATCAGAACTACACGCAATATGACCAGGGAACTCATCAACATTATCCACTAAAATAGTTTCTCCCTGATCCCAACTTGTACCACAAACACCCTTTCCCTTCATAATTCTGGTACAAGCAATAGGTCCTTGAAAAGGCCCAAGCACAAGTTGATCTTCTTTTACTAGATAAAACCCTACCCAGAAAAAGTCCATCCCGTACTTAAGCGCAGCAGCAATATTTGCTAGGTTAGCCGTTAAATCAGGCTCGCCTGTTACAAGCGCTTCTATTTGCGGAATTAGCGTTTCGTATTTCTCTGCTTTAGTCCCGCTATCCTTAATGATTAATTCTTCTGCCATAATGTTTAAGCTAACTTTTTAGTAATTCAGAAGGTTCCGAGTTTCGGTAAAAATCCAAAGTATCTTCTTCGATGGGTATCGTTTTAAAACTCTTTCTATTAATGATCGGTGCCTTTATACCCGATGTAAAGGTCTTCGGTGCGGTAAAAACACGAGCTTCGTCCCAAAGGTTAAGGTTGATAAACGAGTCTAACAACCCACTTCCACCTTCTATGATTATCGATTGAATTTTTCTATCGTTCAAATCCCTCAATATAAAGTTGACGTAGTCCGAACTATCCACTTTGATGTAGGATAGGTTAGTGGCCTCGTGATCCTCTAATTCATTATAAACCAGTGTTGGCTGTTGGCCATCAAATAGATTCAGGTCTTTAGAAAGCTGCAATTTCTTATCTATGACCACACGGACAGGATCTTTGCCCTCCCAGCCCCTAACATTCAATCTGGGGTTATCATATTTAGCGGTGTTCGTACCCACCATAATGGCGTCTTCATGCGCTCGCCATTGATGTACTAATGCGCGAGATGCAGAACCGCTAATCCATTTAGAATCAAAGTTATCGCGGGCTACGAAACCATCGGCAGTTTGTGCCCATTTTAAAATCACATAAGGCCTTTTCTTTTCAAGGGCCGTAAAAAACCTGATGTTCATCGCCCTACATTCCTCTTCCAGTATCCCAACCTCAACCGCTATTCCGGCTTCTTTCATTTTCGCGATGCCTTGCCCACCGACCAAAGGATTATTATCTACCGTACCGATGACGACTTGTTTTAGACCTTTACTTATGAGTAAATCGGCACAAGGTGGAGTCTTTCCATGGTGGGAGCACGGTTCGAGGGTAACGAAAGCAGTTGCCTCAGGCAATATCTTTTCATTTTCCACACTTCTTATAGCCATTACTTCTGCATGCGCTTGTCCATAAGGTTGGGTAAAACCTTCTCCGATAATCTGGTCATTATGCACAATGACACACCCCACCATCGGATTAGGACTGGTAGTCCCTCGACCAAGTTCAGCGAGCTCAAGAGCCCTGCGCATGTATTTTATCTTGTCCATGTAGATAATTGGCCTTGCAAGTTAGGCAAAGGCGGGAATTAATTCACTTATTTTGTGTGATGCAAAAGGCGAAATCAAAAAACCTTTTATTAGAAATTCAAGAGCGATTAGAAGCCATTTATGGAGATCGGGAGAGTCTGTCCATAGCCAAGCATTATTTGCTCGATCGCCATGATGTTAATGCCATTGATTTAACCCTCAACAAAGAAATAACCTTTCTAGCGGCTCAGTTTGAAAATGACCTTAACGCTTTATCAAAAGGCGTACCTTATCAGCATGTAGTAGGTTTTACATATTTCCTTAACCATAAATTTGAAACCAACGCCAATGCATTAATTCCTCGGCCAGAAACTGAGGAACTCGTAGACTGGATCATTAAAGGTAGCCTAACTCCTAATCCAGTCATTCTAGACATCGGTACTGGTACTGGTTGTATACCTATTAGCCTTAAACTTGCCTTAGCGAATAGCTCTTGCACTGGTTTTGATGTGTCCTTAGAAGCTTTGGAGCTTGCCCTAAAAAATGCCAAAAATCTGCGTGCCGAAGTTAACTTCGAAAGTCACGATATTCTTCAAGAGGATTTGAAACAAGGTGAATATGACATTATTGTGAGCAACCCGCCTTATATACCTCAAATGGAGAAATCGAATATGCATGAAAACGTAACTGCTCATGAACCGGAGATAGCGCTTTTCGTGCCTGATAACGATCCCTTGCTATTCTATCGAAACATTGCCGAAAAGTCGCTCTTTGGTTTGAAAAAAGGTGGCCATCTCTATTTCGAGATTCATGAGAATTATGGCCTCAAGACACAAAAACTATTGGTAGACCTGGGTTATTCAGCAGTTACGTTGAAAAAAGATCTTCAGGGAAAGGATAGAATGATAAGCGCACAAAAATCAAGTTAATACGATGAAAGAGCCCTTAATACTACTTCATGGAGCAATCGGAGGAATAACGACGCTTGAGGGTCTAAAGAACGCCATGGAGCTTCATTTTGATATTTACAGTTTCAACTTTTCCGGGCATGGGAAGGCCGAGTTTTCTAGTAAAGGCTTTGGTATTGAAGTCTTTGCCGATGAATTATCTGAATTTATCAGGGAAAACAACTTGATCAAACCCAAAATATTTGGGTACAGCATGGGAGGTTATGTGGCACTTTTTCTGGCATCAACCCAACCCAGTTTAATCGGTAAAATTGCTACGCTGGGTACTAAATTCAATTGGAATCCGCAAAGCGCAGCTTTAGAATCTTCTCGCCTGGAGCCTG
Organism: Roseivirga misakiensis; assembly: GCF_001747105.1. Taxonomy (NCBI): domain Bacteria; kingdom Pseudomonadati; phylum Bacteroidota; class Cytophagia; order Cytophagales; family Roseivirgaceae; genus Roseivirga; species Roseivirga misakiensis. The sequence continues at coordinate 219,465 of NZ_MDGQ01000004.1, forward strand.
AAGTCATGAAAGAAAAAATTCCAGCCTATACCGATTATTTAATCAAGACACACGGCTATAAATGGGATGAACTAGTCATAAAAACGGCCCAAATGATGGTAGAACTTGGAGATTTCCCTCTTTTAAGTTCAGCTCAGTTAGAAAAAATAGAATGTGATGTGCGCATTATGAGAGGCGATCAGGACACAATGGTAGCGGCGGAAGAATCACAAAATGCTGCAAGAGGCATTTCAGCGGCAAGTTATTTTGAATTGCCCAATACAAAACACCCTATCGAAAAAGTAGACGGTAGCTTACTAGCCAAAGAACTCTTAAGCTTCTTTTAAGTCACTTCTGACCTTGATTTCTACTATTTTATTAGAAGTTCTACTATCTGTATAGTTTTTCTACTATATTTATAGTAGACATAATTTAATCCTTATGAAAGAACTGACTAAGGCAGAAGAAAAGGTGATGCAAATTCTCTGGGGGCTTGAAAAGGCTTTTACAAGAGAAATACTAGAGCAGTTTCATGCTGACAAACCGAGCTATACTACCGTAGCCACTGTGCTTTCGGTATTGGAACAAAAAGGATTTGTGGCCAATGAAATGCTCGGTAACAGCAAAAGATATTACCCGCTAATTAGCAAAGCCAAGTATAGTGACTTTGCCATGTCCAATGTGATGGGGAAGTATTTTGAAGGATCACTAAGTCGAGTCGTTTCTTTCTTTGCCGATCGTGAAAAGCTAGACATTAACGAGCTAGATGCTATTATTAGAATTCTGGAAGAGAAAAAAGAGGAGGACTAATGCTAACCGATCTATTTATTTGGAGCCTTAAGGTAAGCTTATTCTTTACCTTGATCTATGGAAGCTACTGGCTGCTTTTTAGAAATAATACACGTTTTCAGTTTCGTAGAACAGTGCTACTCCTGAGCCTTGTTATAGCTTCGGTGATTCCGCTATTGAAAATTGAAATTCCAATTAGCGAACAGCACCCATTACATGTTTCTATCCCTGAAATTCAGCCTCTTTCTAATCAAAAACCTGCACTAGATCCTCCATTTGAAAATACAATAGTGGAATTGGCTCCTACTACCAAATCAACAATCTATTGGCCAGAGATTCTGATCACCATTTACGCCATCGGTCTTTTGGCCTCACTTACCCTAATGCTTATTGAGTTATTCAGACTTGCCTATTGGTACTATATGGGTGCTCGTCGAAGGGATATTCAAAGCAATGTTATAACGCATAAAAACATTAAATACCCTTTTTCTTTCTGGAAATGGATTTTTGTTCCTCAAGGAACAGATTATGACCAAGAGATTTGGGACATCATAGAAAAACACGAAAGCGCACATTTAACCCAAGGTCACTCTTTAGACATGGTTTTCTGTGGTATTTCTCAGTGCCTGCTATGGTACAACCCGATTATACATTTGTTCCAAAAGGAACTCAAGGGAAATCATGAAGCCCTTGCCGATCGGCATGTGCTTAAATTCACTGACTTTAATACCTACGCAAAGGCACTTTTATCTGTGAGTGTTAATGCAAATGCCATGTCTTTAGGACATTCTTTCGCCCTTGTTTCCACACTCTCGAAAAGACTGAAAATCATGAAACGTAAAAAAACACGCTTTGCCAAAACGGTGTCGTCCACCCTATTTTTAGTACTGCTAACGCTAACAATTGGTAGCATAAATGCACTACACGGGCAGGAAACTGAGGAACAAGCTCGGGCAAAAGTCGCCGAAAAAATGAGCAGAGGTGCATTTAGCTTTTTGTACTTTAATAAGCTTACCGTCAAACATGAAAAGATACTTAATAAGCTCAAAGCCGATAACCCTGGCAAAGTGATTTCCTTTCGATATTTAGCCAACGATAGATACCAAGAATACTTAGCGGCATATCAACCAGATCAAGAAACACTGTTTTTTGATAGATTAACAGAATCAGAGCAGGAAGAAATTTTTAGGATTGCCAAACAGGATACTACGCTCAAGAACATAACCTTCAAGTCAGATTTGACCTCTAAATATTCCTTTGGGTTTGACGACTTTGTGAAATTTGGAGAAGAGGCTGTAAAGACCAAAAACAAGTACATTGTAATGTATGAGTCACTCCCTAAAAAGATGATTTCAGACCAACCTATTTATGAGGCCTCCCAAGTAGATAAACTTCCAGAACCGATCGGAGGACTCTTGAATTTCGAAAAATCCATTGCCTTGGATGCTGAACTCCCCAAAGACATTGATAAAACGCTCTTGCCAAAAACCATTGACTATGTATTGGTTGTGAATGGAGGCAATAACATTTCAGAACTTAATTTAATCACAGACATTAAGGAGGACAATGAAGAAATCGATAAGATTTATAAGTTCATGGGTACGCTTCACAATGAAATATTAGAAAAGATCAGAGCTTATTATCCTTGGAAAAGAGGCATAAAGGATGGCAAAGAAGTAAGGGTTAGAATAAAAATTGCCATCCCAACTCGATATATGTAGCACAAAATCTACTGTCGAATTATGCCATGGTCAGCTCTTAAATGGGCTGACTATTTTTATTTCAGTGATAAATATCCGTCTGCACATCTTCTACAACCCAGAGCGGTTTATTATTTGTCCAGAGCTTTACTTTTCCGCTAACCTGAGAGGTTAATTCTATCGGTTCTAGTAAAATCTCGTTTTGCCAGTCTGCAAAAAATCCCTCTGAACTAAAGAAAGTATTTTGAGCAACTGGATGTATCCCAAATAAACGCCCAGCCGTTACCCACTTTTCAAATTTCCCATGAGGTTCAAAAACCCACTTTTTATCATTGTAATAAATGACGGTGTCGATTGTTTCTATGTATTCTTTAGCCAAATCTAAGGCGCGAGAATCATAGAGTTTAGCTACCACATTTACAGCTGTATGCTTTTGGTCGTTTAAAAATATATAGGCGCAACTCAATAAGTCGGGAGACTCAAAACCTAACAATTGGACAGGTGATTGAGGTTTAAGCTTGGGTTTTAATTCCTCAATATCATCAAACTGAGCAACGACAACATCTATTTTGATGCCCCAAGTCAAAACCTCATTTAAGGCATATTTTGTGACAATAATAGTTGGGCTCCACTCCAGCAGTAAATCGATAAACTCAGTGCTTAGCGAAGTAGCATCGTCAATTAGAAGTGCAGGTTCCTGCTCGTCTCTTACAATATGGTGTGATGACATAACTAAATGGCACGTGCCTGTTGTGGCACTTGAATTGCCCCATTTTGCACAATTTCGCTCCAAACAAGCGCACTTGCACCTAAAACGGCTGCATTTCTATCCATTAATTCTGACAAGCGAATGTTAATCTTACCCTTATAGCCAGGATAAAGATATTCGTTGAAAGATTTCATTGTAGGTTTTACCAAAATATCTCCTGCTTTTGCCAAGCCGCCAAAAAGGAATATAGCTTCTGGGCTTGTCACTGCTGCTGCGTCTGCGAGTTTTAATCCAAGAATATCTGAAGTGTACTCATAAGCCTCCAGTGCGATAGGATCGCCCGCCAGTGCCATTTCAGTAATCTTTTTTGCCGTAAGCGATTCATAGGTATAAGAACGTAGCGGCGTTTCATCGTTATTGGTAGCCAAGAGTTTAAAGACAGTTCTTTTGATACCCGAAGCGGAAGCATAAGTCTCCAAACATCCACGTTTACCGCAGTTACATTCTCTACCATCAGGGTAAACGTTGGTATGCCCAAGTTCTCCTGCTAACCCATCGTGGCCATAAATAAGCTTTCCTCTAGTCACAAGTCCAGACCCTAAGCCTGTTCCTAAAGTCACGACTATAAAGTCGTTCAAATCCTTCGCCCCTCCGAAAACTTTTTCACCAATAGCCGCAGCATTCGCATCGTTTGTCAAGACCATCGGTAAATCATAATAGGCCTTGAACATATCGATAAATGGCACTATACCCTTCCAATTTAGGTTAGGTGCATGTTCGATCGTCCCTTTATAGTAATTACCGTTTGGTGCACCGATACCGATACCCAAAATTTCGAAAGATTCGTGAACTTGATTCAGACCATCGTTGATGGCCGTGCTCAAAGCGTCTAAAAAAGGTTTGATTTCTAAATGGGTATAGGTCGGTATGGAGCCTTCCATTAAGACGTTTCCGTCAACGTCGCTCAAACCAAATTTGGTGAACGTTCCTCCTATATCTATACCAATTGCTGTTTCCCTCATGGCTCTTTTTGTCGGGATCAGATATTTCTAACTCCTAATTACTAGCCTAAAAACGTATTAAAGGGTCATTTTTAGGCAACTAGAACGAATATCCACAATCTGTAGCCATAAACTCTTACAAGGGTTTCAATATCTCTGTAAACGATTGCATAAATCGAGGCAACGTTAAAACTAAAAGCATAATTATTAGCCTGAGATAGCCTGGTGGGTATAATGGGAGAAGAAAAAGTAAAAAGAGTAGCCTCCCTTTAATTGGAAAACTACTCTTTCTAAATAGGTTTAAAATGACAATCCTACTGACAACAAGAAGTTGGTACCAGCTTGCGGATAAAAGTAATTCTCTCTGACTTCAAAGTTCGCTCCACCGAAGTACCCGAAAGTGTATCCGTTTGACTCATACTCGTGATTAAGGATATTATTAACCAATAAATTCACAGAAACCGTCTTAATCAACTCCGTGGTAAAACTATAGTTTACCCGTAAATCATTGACGAAGAAGGCATCAATCTTACGATTATCATTGGAAGTGTTATCCAAAAATTGCTCCCCCACATATTTCGATAATAGGCTTACTTCTAAACCTAAAGTCGGTCTGAAGGCCAATTGGCTACCAGCCACTATGCTTGGCGAGAAACTAATATCAGTATCTTCAAACGTAGTTCGTACCTCATTGAATTCGTCAAATGCAGGCCCAAAATCGAATATGATTTCATCAAAAGATTGAATTCTATTTTGGCTAAAAGCCACGTTTCCAGACCAGAAAAGTCCTTTAGTCAATCTGGTGGTACCAGAAAGTTCTATTCCCATTCGATAACTATCAGGTACGTTGGTTCTAATTCCTGCACCAACGTCATTTACTTCTCCTGTGAGTACCAACTGATTTTTGTAGTCCATTAAATAACCGTTAATCTCAATAGCACCGTTAGCCGTTTGACGCTTATAGCCGATCTCTAGGTTATTGAGTGTTTCGTGTTCTGGGTTAACTCCAGGGGCTGCATCTATAATATCAGACCTATTTGGCTCCTTGTTACCCACTGCAAAAGATGCATAAAGATTTGACGAGCCGTTCAGCTGATAGATTGCACCAAGTTTTGGATTGAAAAAGTTAAATTCTCTATCAAAATCTATCGGTCTAAGGTCATTATCTATTCCTACACCGGTGTAATCGACTCTTCGGTATTGTAAATCACCAAAGAGATTTAGTTTACCATTAGCTTGATAGTTCATCTTAAAGTAAGAGTTGAAATCAAACTTCTCTGAACGACTCTCATAATACCGTTCTCTTATGTCGTTATCTCCAGCAAACCTTGCCCAAATAACTTCACCAAAGTGATCGCCGATGTACTCATTAATTGATCCCCCAAACGTCGCATCAATCTTTCCAGAAGAATAATTCAGGTCATAGACAATACCGTAAAAGTCGTTGTCAAGCCACCTTCTTCTAATCAAGTCCGTTTGAGTTCTTTGAGCAATAGCCTCAACGATTACATTGTTAGCTCCGTCTCTTAATGTATCTCCAGCACTATTCAGGACAGGATTAAAAACAAACTCTGGGTCGTTCTCAAAATTGTTAAGAAAGTCAGAGTTGAAATACCCAAATTCAGAATTTACTCCGTCACTCGACAAAGTATCTCTTTGATACACAATGTTGTCGAAACCATAATCTGAATAATCGTCGCCTGTGCGAAACTCCTCGAAAAACCCTGCACCCTTAGTATAGTGAGCGGATACATTTAAGTTCCATTCGCTATTAAAACTATGATTTACGTGCAATTGATAGTGATCTTGTCCGTAGTCATCCACTTGATTGTCATACTCGTAAAAGTTATAGCTACGGCCAGAATTCCTCAAGTTTTCTGCTTGAGCAGGTGTAAATCCGTTATTCGCGATAACCGCCTCAATTCCTGCGGCATCATTTCTAAGTCGAGCCTCAGGCGTACCATACCAGCTCTGGTACGTTACCTCCGCACCACCAAACGTAATGAATTTAACACTCGTGTTTTTGCCAAAATAGCCCCCTGATAAGTAATAGGATTGTAGATCTGAAGAGGCTCTATCGACAAAACCGTCAGATGTAATCTGTGATAAACGACCTTCAAAAGCCCATTTGTCTTTTAGTAATCCTGTAGAAAATATCGCATTGTATTTCTGGGTATTGAATGACCCTACACTCGTATTCACCTCAGCTCTTGCTTCTTGGCTTAGGCCATTGGTCAAAATATTGATCGAACCCCCAAAAGCTCCAGCGCCATTGGTTGATGTTCCCACGCCTCGTTGTACTTGAATATCTGCCGCAGAAGTAGCAAAGTCTGGTGTGTTTACCCAGAAAACTCCCTGCGATTCGGAATCATTAACCGGAATACCATTAATTGTGACATTAATTCTGGTCGGATCGCTACCCCTAATTCTAATACCTGTATAGCCAATTCCAGCGCCGGCATCAGAGGTCGTTACGACAGAAGGCGTCCAGTTCAATAGAAAAGGTAAATCTTGTCCTAAGTTCTGTTTTCTAATCTCTTCGGCACTCACATTCGTGTAAGTAGTTGGTGTTTTCTCGGTTGCCCGAGTACCAGTTACGATCACATCATCTAAACTGGTAGTACTGACTTCAAGCGCGATAGATAAATCTAAATTACCGTTAAGATCAATCACATTTTCATAGCGTTTAAAGCCAACCATGTAGGCGATAAGTTTGTACTTACCAGCCTTCAAGTCATTAAAGGAAAACTCACCCTTGGCATTGGTTGGCTGCCCGAAAGTCGTTTCGAAAAGCACCACGCTTACGCCTTGCAAGACCTCGCCATTGGTAGCATCCTTTACTGTTCCTTTGATGGTGTATTGTGCAAATACACTCCATCCCGTCAGCAACAGGGCTGACATCATTACTAATTTTCTCATTACTTAATTTAAAATGGTCAAACTTGGAAGTGCTAAAGGGGAGCACTCCCTACAATTGTTTAACATACCTCCCTGCGGCAGCATTATCTGCATCAGGTTCAATGGGTATAATCTCAGCCTGTATTTAATCTCGACTAGTCGAGTAAAGGCACCCCCTATTGCGTGCAAAGTTAATGATCAAAAGTAGATTTCCACTAAATGACTTCACTTATGGCTTTAATAGATTGCCGAAGTCTGTACTCTGGTGAACCTTGAACTACCTTAAAGCTTACGTTCGCTTCGACTAGCTCTTGGTGATATATATCAAATAAACGGCCTCTATCATTCGGGCTTTCCCTTAATGGATCATCCTCGTAGGGAATATCTGGCGACGTAAGTAGATAAAAATCAGCCAAATTCATTTGCAGTAATTGGAGAATGAAGGGATCACAATTACCGTACTTAAATTCACTCCAAACTTTTATCACAAAGAGATCAGTATCTAAAATCAGCCTTTCATTGGCTCGTTTCCGATAGATCTTTTCACTTTCAAGTTGCCCTTTAGCGATCGTAAGCAAGTCTTCTTGTCGATAAGGTCGGCCTAAATCCGTCAGGAATTCCCTTGAATACTCTGGCACACTCACGGTACCATAATATGTGGCCAGGGTTTGGGCCAACGTCGATTTTCCAGTGCTTTCTGGACCAACAATAGCGATAGTGATCATTAGCTATTCAGTGTCATTGTTTTTTTCCAGGCACGATAACCCGCGATCGCCATACCGATGTATATGAAATACAAGAGCGAATAAAAATATAGTTCTTTATAAAAATAAATGCCCGTTGCCAATACGTTGACCACAAACCAATAATACCAGTTGTCGATTTTTTTTCTAGCCGTAAGCCACATGCCTGTAACACTCAAAATTGAGGTTGTACTATCCCAATATGGTAAAGCTGGCGGTTCTACCCCTTCGAACTGACTAGGTATAGCGAGGAGTAATTTTCCGAATACAAAAACGCCTACAATAGTCAGTACAAACATGATCAGCATTTGCTGTGTACTCGAATGGGTAATAATGACTTCCTTTTTGGTGGTATCCTTTGGCCTACTCCAATACACCCAACCATAAATATTTAGCACTAGAAAGAAGATGTGCAGCAAAAAATCGCCATACAATCTGGCCTGCCAGAAAACCACAAACGAGACTAATACGTAAAGGATGCCGAATGGCCAAGTCCAAATACTCTCCTTAATGAGAAAGTAAACGGCAAGTAAACCAAAGAGGAATCCGGCAATTCCCCACAAGTCCATGCTTAGCGCCGTAGATACAATTTGATCCCAAATCTCGTTGAACTGCATAGCGCCAAAGATATGATTAATTGATATATTCACTCAGAAGAATTTAATATGGAAATGTACAAAGCGGTGATCATTCTAGTGATTTTGATGGTCATCTTCCCATTGGCTACATCTGCACAAGAAACCAGCTATAATTTAGAAACCGAAAGTATTTCTAAAAGAGTAGATAAAATCCTAAATGGGCCTATTACCAAGGAAGGGCTAAAGAAAATGCCGTATAAGGTATGGTTCAACACCAACTATAAAACCTACATAGTTGATACAAAAACCCTAAAAAACATCAAGAGACGTAAGCTAAAAGACTTAAAGATTCTTGCTTTTATGGGTACTTGGTGCCACGACAGCAATCGCGAGATCCCTAGACTGATCAGAGTTTGTGAAGAATTGGGAATAGCCGATCAGCTTGAACTATATGCATTAGACGTAGATAAGACAAGCGTGGCAGGAAGAGAAAGTGGTTTTAACATAAGGAAAACTCCCACCATAATCTTTATGCTAGAAGGAAAAGAGATTGCCCGGATTTTAGAAGAACCAAAGGTATCTTTTGAACAAGACCTTGAAAAAATATTGAAGTAAGATGATCACCAATCAAAAGCATTTATTCAACCTTCCCGACGACATTACCTATTTGAACTGTAGCTATATGTCGCCCATGCTCAAATCTGTTGCACAAATTGGGGTAGAGGCCATTTATTCGAAAGACGATCCAAGTACGAATAAACCAGAAGACTTCTTCAATAATACAAGCGGACTGCGAGCGCAATTTGCCCAACTTATTGACGCCCCATCTGAGCGATCTTGTGCGATTACACCATCCGTTTCCTACGCCCTAGCAAATGTGGCCAAAAACCTTAAAGCTGGAAAAGGTGATAACATCGTCATCGCAGACGAACAATTCCCGAGTAATTTCTATGCGTGGGATACTTTGTCCAAAGAGAAAGGGATAGCATTGAAGGTGGTTTCAGCGCCAGACTTAACCACAGGGAGAGGTCAAAAATGGAATGAACTGATATTAGAAGCCATTGATAGTAACACAAAAATGGTGGCTACTGGCCATGTACACTGGGCCGATGGAACCAAATTTGATTTGAAGGCTATCCGAAAACGTGCCGATGAAGTAGGGGCCATACTCGTTATTGATGGTACGCAATCTATTGGGGCACTTCCCTTTAGTGTAAAAGAATTTAGACCTGATGCCGTGGTAGCAGCTGGCTACAAGTGGATGATGGGGCCGTATGCCTCTGGCGTATCTTATTTTGGCGAGTATTTTCAAGACGGCTCTCCCATCGAGAATAACTGGATGAATAGGCTCAATAGTGAGGATTTTGGTAACCTCATTAATTACCAAGAGCAATATCAGCCTGGGTCTATCAGATACGAGGTCGGAGAAAGTGCCAATTTTATTTTGACCCCAATGCTGACAAAAGCCATTGCTCAAGTAAATGAATGGGGACAGGAAAATATTCAGGATTACTGTCGAGAAATGACCACACCTTATATCAATGAATTGGTTAATCTGGGTGTAATCATAGAAGATAGTAGTTTCAGAGGCGAGCACCTATTCGGCTTACGACTACCTGACCACATGGACATGGAAGATATGAAACGTAGGTTTGCCGAGCAGCGGATATTTGTGTCCATCAGAGGAAATTCCATTCGAATCTCGCCGAATGTCTACAATGATGCGTCCGACTTGGAAAGATTAGTAGATACTTTCAAGGTTTTGGATCATTCACATGCTTAATCATACAGTAGTTGCCTTTTTTGCAAGGGTCTTACTTGGCGTTATATTTTTAATGCAGGGGATTGGTAAGGTCTTCACTTGGGGTCTCGACGGTGTTTATAATAGCTTTAAACCCTACGAAGATACATTTCTACCCAAATTCTCGATTGTATTTGCAGCTTACTACACGTCATATGCGGAGCTTATCTGCGGCGCCTTGCTCATTATAGGACTTTTTAAAAACTATGCCCTTTATGCGCTGGCCTTGGTACTTCTAATCGTATCATTTGGACATGGTTTAACCTCCCCAATCTGGGATATGAGCCACGTGATGTGGCGTAGTATGCTGCTAATTTTCTTGTTGGTGATTCCGCAAGAATGGGATAAGTGGCAAATAGAAAGCCTTATCCGAAAAGAAAAATCTTAGTCTTTTAATCATTTCGCGGCTAGCAACATTCAAGGCTAAACCGATACAAATTATTTCGGCAACAAGGTTTTTAAGATTCGAATCATCTACGTACTTTTGTCCCGCAAATAATAAAACAATTATTTGCCATGCCCCAAGATCAATCCAAATTCCTTTTCGAAGCACTCACCTACGACGATGTGCTTCTTCTCCCAGCTTATTCAGAAGTTTTACCAAGAGATACTAACACAAAAACGTGGTTAACTAAGAATATTCAACTGAATATTCCATTAGTATCAGCCGCCATGGATACTGTTACTGAGCACAAATTGGCTATTGCCATGGCGCTAGAAGGTGGACTTGGCTTCATTCATAAAAACATGACTGTGGAGCAACAAGCCTTACAAGTTAGAAAGGTAAAGCGTTCTCAAAGTGGAATGATCCTGGACCCAGTCACTTTGCATGTAGATAGCACTGCTATGGAAGCTGAGCGTATGATGCGCGAAAATAAAATTGGCGGAATTCCAGTAGTAGATGGTGATGGCGTCTTGATTGGTATAGTGACTAACCGCGACATGCGCTTTATCAAAAACATGAAAAAGCCTGTTCGGGAAATCATGACTAAAGAAAACCTTATCACGGGCAAAATGGGGATTAGTCTTGATGACGCTGAAGGAGTTCTTCAAGAATATAAAATTGAAAAACTTCCGATCACGGATGAAAACGGGAAGTTAACAGGGTTGATTACTTATAAAGATATTCTTAAGAATCGAGATAGGCCTAATGCCTGTAAAGATCAGTTTGGCAGGTTAAGAGTAGGTGCTGCGGTAGGTGTAACACCTGATATTGAAGATAGAATTGCTGCCCTAATCAAGGCTGGTGTAGACGTCGTAAGTATCGACACAGCGCACGGCCATTCTAAAGGGGTAATTGATACAGCCAAAAAAATTAAAGCTGCTTATCCAGACTTAGATGTTATCGTTGGTAATGTTGCCACTGCGGAAGCCGCAAAAGCTCTAGTGGAAGCTGGCGCTGATGCGATTAAGGTAGGTGTAGGACCCGGTAGTATTTGTACAACAAGAATTATTGCAGGCGTAGGAATGCCACAGCTTTCTGCGGTATATGAATGTGCCAAAGCCGTTAAAGGTTCTGGTGTTCCAATTATTGCTGATGGCGGTATTCGCTATTCCGGCGATGTTGTGAAGGCAATTGCTGGCGGTGCTAGTACTATTATGATTGGCTCATTGTTAGCTGGTTCTGAAGAGGCACCAGGAGAAGTTATCCTATACGAAGGCCGAAAGTTTAAGTCTTACAGAGGAATGGGTTCTGTTGAAGCCATGGAAGATGGTTCTAAAGACCGTTACTTCCAAGATGCCGAAGACGACATTAAGAAATTAGTGCCAGAAGGAATCGTCGGTCGCGTGCCTTTCAAAGGTTTAGTACAAGAAGTACTGTATCAGTTGGTTGGCGGACTACAAGCTGGTATGGGTTACTGTGGTGCTGGAACCATAGAAAAAATGCAAGAAGCCAAGTTTGTAAAAATCACTGGAGCAGGAGCCAAAGAAAGCCATCCACACGATATTTTCATTACTAGAGAAGCGCCTAACTACAGCCGATAAATTCATAGATAGCAGCTGTCAAAAAGTGTACGCAAGCCATTAAATGAGAAGAATAATTGAGTCGAAAAGCGGTGTCAGTAACGAAGTATTAATCATATTGATTGGTAGCATTCATGGCAACGAGAAAGAAGGTGTCAAAGCTATAGAGAGAACCTTCAAAAGACTTAATAGCGGTAGTTTCGAAATCAATGGAAAGGTTATTGGAATTGCCGGAAATTTGAAGGCCATTCAGGAGCAAAAACGCTTTATTGACCATGATTTGAACCGTTGCTGGACGGATGAGCACATTCAAAAATGCTTATCCAATACTGGTAAATTAGTCAACGAAGACAAAGAGCTTGTAGAACTGTACCACCTGATTAATGAAGTGATTTCAGAAGATTATCAGCAGAAATATGTTATTGATTTGCATACAACTTCAGCTGATAATGGCAATTTCTTAGTCTATCCAGGAAAAGTCGACGATTCTACAATAGCCAAACAGTTAGGTCTCCCGATGATCACCAATTTGGACGATTACTTGGAAGGCACGACACTCTTGAAGTATTACTCTTCGGATGATGTTGTTTCATTTGCCTTCGAAGGCGGACAAATAGGCTCAGCCAAAGCGATTGATATTCATGCCGAGGGAATTTGGCAATTACTCCAGCTTTCGGGCATAATTCCACTGACAGATCAGCCAAAACCACTCATTGATCCAAGCGAAAATCTACCTTCTTTACTCCGAGTTATTTACCGACATGGAGTTAAAATTAATGATGGTTTTAAAATGAATGAAGGCTTTGAGAGTTTCCAGTCGGTTCAGAAAGGTGAACCATTAGCTACAGACAAAAACGGCTCGATATGCGCTCCCGTTGATGGTCGAATTTTCATGCCACTTTATCAGTCTGCTGGTGATGACGGATTCTTCATCGTAGAAGAAATCTGATATGCTCAGTCAAAAAAAATTAGCCAAAAAAAAGAAGCCCCTCAGATATCTGAAGGGCTTCTTTTTATAAATGATTAAGGATTATTACCCTTGCTGTGCAGTCGCTTCTGCTTTGGCGGATGCTCTTGCTCTCGCCGCTTCTTTTTCCTTATCAGCAGCTGCACCTAAAGTTTTCTTAGTCAAGTCAACTACAATTGGTGTTGCCACAAAAACTGAAGAGTAAGTACCTACAAGGATACCAATCAATAAGGCAAAAGAGAAGCCTCTTAACACCTCACCACCAAAGATGAACAATACAAGTACCACAATTAAAGTGGTCATTGATGTGATTAATGTTCTACTAATGGTTGAATTGATAGACTCATTGAATGTACCAATTAAGTCCTTCGATCCTTTCAATTGTAAGTTTTCACGAATACGGTCAAATACTACCACGGTATCATTTATGGAGTAACCAATGATAGTTAATAGGGCTGCAATGAATACTTGGTCGATTTCGAAACTGATACCAAACCATCCGATAATTGCGAAAGCAGAAAGCACAATAAACGCATCATGTACCAAGGCTACAATCGCACCAAGAGAGAACTGCCATCTACGGAATCGGATAAGGATGTATAGGAATATCGCGATAATCGCTAAACCGAAAGATTGGTAAGAGGACTTCTTAATGTCATCGGCAATAGTAGCACCAACTTTAGAAGAACCTACAATTGTAAACTCACCTCCATCTGGTTCTAACTTGCCATCAACGAAAGTTTTACCCGTAGCCGAAGCTAATCCAGCTACTAATGCACCTCTTACTTCATCATCTGCAGCAGTAGATTCCTCCTCCACTTTGTAAGATGTTGTAATCTTAAGCACATTACTTGAATTGTATTCCTTCACTTCAACTCCCGACTCACTAAAAGTACCAGTAGCAAGGGCCGCCTTCATTTCTGATGCCACCATCGGCTCGTCAAAGTTCACTACGTATGATCTACCTCCTTTAAAGTCTACACCTAATCTTAGGCTACTTGTTGTTAGGGCTACAATACCCACACCAATCACGATAGTAGAAATCATATAAGCCAATCGACGTTTTGCTAAGAAATCGAAGTTGATATTTCTTAACCAACCTTTCGAGAATGGCGTTTCGAAGGAAATTTTACTGTCATTACCTTTCTTAGTCATGTAGGTTACGATCACTCTCGTGATGAAAACCGCTGAGAAGAAAGAACAGATAATACCGATCATTAAGGTGACAGCAAATCCTTTTACAGGACCTTGACCTAATGAATAAAGGATAACACCCGTCAAGAATGTTGTCACGTTCGCATCTATAATAGAGCTGTATGCCTTTTTATAACCAGAACTAATCGCTTGGAGCATCGGCACCCCATTTCTTAATTCTTCCCTGATTCTTTCAAATATCAGTACGTTGGCATCAATTGACATACCGATCGTTAATACAATACCTGCAATACCAGGAAGTGTTAATGCAGCACCAAGGTTGGCCAAGATTCCCATGATAAAGAATACGTTGAACAACAAAGCGACATTGGCAACCACACCACCTTTAGCGTAGTAAGCAATCATAAACACTACCACAATCAGTAACCCTACTAGAATAGATGAGATACCTTGTTTCTGCGCTTCAATACCCAGCGTAGGTCCTACTACGGCCTCTTCTACAATTCTGGTGGGTGCAGGAAGTGAACCTGCTTTTAGAATATTTGATAAATCATCGGCTTCTTCTGGTGTGAAGTTTCCACTGATTTGAGAGTTACCATTAGCAATCTCTTGATTTACATTTGGCGCAGTATAAACATAGTTATCTAGTACAATCGCGATTTGTCTATTGATATTAGCACCAGTTAAATTTTTCCATTTCTTAGACCCTAGTGCGTTCATTTGCATGCTTACAGCAGGTCTTGCTCTCTCATCTAAGCTTTGGCGTGCATCAGTGATAACTTCACCAGTCAAAGGCGCTTCGCCTCGAGTAGACTTGATTGCATAAAGTTGAAGGATTTCAGAGTTTTCCTCCTCAGCTTTTACACTCCACTTAAATGAAAGGTTATTCGGAATCAGCTGGGCAATTTTCTCGTTTTTCAGGATTGTATTAATCTTTCCAGTGTCCGCCATGTTGTAGTAGAACCCGGCAAGACCTTGATAATTCTGTCTTAATGAAATAAAGCTTGAAACACCAGGTGTTTGCGTAGCCGTAGAGTCATTAGACAAGCTATCCGCTTGTTGAGCAAGTTGTGCTTCAAGGGTATTATCGGCATCGCCATCGGCTGGCTTTAATTCTGTGCTTAAATCAGTAGTAGCAACCGTTGCTGCTTCTTTCTCTAATTTTAATAACTCATCGTTAATAATTCTCAAAGTAGAATTAATCTCCTGCTCTCTGTATACCTCCCAAAACTCAAGTTTTGCAACACCCTGAAGTAGTTTTCTCACCCTTTGTGGGTTATCTACACCTGGAAGCTCAATTTGAATTCTACCAGTACCTTGAAGTCGCTGGATATTTGGTTGAGAAGTACCAAAACGGTCAACTCTTGTTCTTAAAATTTGGAAAGCACGATCAATCGATTGATCAACTTCTTCTCCAATGAGGCTCATTACCTCGTCGTTTGAAGATTCAAATGTGATCTTTCCTTTGTTAGCCGCATTAGCGAAGATATTGCTTAGTCTTCCACCTGGGCTTAATTCGTTGTAGGCATCTTGGAATAAAGATGTGAACGGCGCTTGGCTATTTCTTTGACGCTCTAGCGCTAAGTCGATCGCTTTAAGAAAATCTGGGTCTTGACTGTTTCCAGAAAGTCCCTTAATTATTTCTACTGGCGATACTTCTAGCGTAACGTGCATACCGCCTTGAAGGTCAAGTCCAAGGTTTAATTCGATATCCTTGATTTCTTTGTAAGTAAACTCTGCACCTAAAATATTCAGTACAGGTTCCATCCAAATAGAATCAAGGTATGCTTGCTTCTTTGTTTGATCAATTACCCCATTTTCGTCTGTAGAGTATTCAATCGCATCTGCTTGAATACCTCTAGAATAGAAGGTAATAGACAAGTAGTACAAGCAGAGCATTGTAATAATGACGGTCAGAAAGACAATCGTATTCTTATTTTTCATTAGTGATATATAGATTATTCAAAAAGATTTTAACTGTATTGGCGCCGTGAAAGCGCTAAGCGTGCGGTTCCTGACAGAACCAATGTGGCCTAACTATGGCGCGTTAGGGGATTGTATATTCCGAAATAAGGTTCGGTAATGTGGGGAATCGTGCAGGGAAATTTCAGGAAGAAAAACTCTTTTCTCTTCTTTTTCTCGAATCACTTCTCCGATAAAAACAGCTTGAAAAGGCTCAATTTGAAGAATATTAGCAGGTAATAATACCTGAGTAGTCAATGAATAAACTACATCCTGATCTGGCTTGTCATTGCTTTCCTCTTCTGTAGATTCAATTTGTTCGCATATCTGCGTACAATGGTAATCCACAATTTCTTGCGACACCACAAACACCGCCACTAAAATCCCCATCAGGAAGAAAAGTGATTTTTTGATATTCGATATTTGAATCGGGCTTTTCATTCAGCGGCACGAATTTACTAAATCGATCGAAGAAACATCACTGTTGCTCGATTATTTTGCTGTCAATGAGGCTTCTAATGACCATTAATGCCTTGTCAAAGTCCTTGTTGTTCGGTACCACTAAGTCGGCCTCCTCCTTGTAAGGCGCAATGTATTTATGGTAAGAAGGCATAATATGATTCTCGTATTTGTAAAGAACGTCATCTGCATCATAACCTCTTTCTTCTCTATCTCGCTTGAGCCTTCTTTGTAGTTTGATGTAATCTTTCGCGTCGATAAATACTTTGAGATCGATAAGTTCAGAAATCTTCTGGTAATGAAATATAAAAATTCCCTCGACCAAGATGACTGGTGCCGATTTTCGAACTAGTTTTTGGGGTTCTACATCCGGATTATTGAAGGTATATTCGAGCTTTTCTACGGCTTTACCTTCGCTTAAAGCGCGTAAATCACTCGCAAAATGCTCATAATCGATCGATTCAGGCCGATCGAAATTCAACTCGCCGTTCTTATCAACCAATTGGTATTCTCTTGGCCGGTAGTAATCATCTTGCGAAATGCAAGTCACATATCGACCATCAAACCCACTGAGTAGCTCTTTTAAGAATCGAGTCTTACCAGAACCACTACCCCCTGTTATACCAATTATGAATGGTTTCTCCATGGTGCAAAAATAGAAAGCTTAGAGATTAATTTAGCGCATTTAAATGTTGAGCCAGCTTTTCGACTGATCTTTTTCTGTGGCTCATAGTATTCTTAATATCAGCAGAAAGCTGGGCGAAAGTACGATCATAGCCTTCTGGAATGAAAATAGGGTCATAGCCGAATCCATCCACACCCGTCATCTCGGGGGCAATATGGCCTTTTATGATGCCTTCGAATTGCTTAACCCCAGAGGTATCGATGTAGGTTACCACCGCTCTGAATTGTGCTTGGCGATCGGCATGTCCATTGAGTTCTTCTAGAACCTTAGCCATATTTTTAGGCGCGTTTCTATCTCCCGCATAATGTGCCGTATGTACACCAGGCCTTCCCGCTAAACTTTGGACTTCTAATCCTGAGTCATCAGAGAAAATTGGCATTTGAAATCGTTCGTAAAGATATTCTGCCTTTTCAAGTGAATTTTCTTCCAAAGTCTCGTGGGTCTCAGGCAATTCTCCTTCAAATCCAATGTCCTTGAGGGAAACTATCTCAAACCGATCACCAAGTATCTGGCGGACCTCTTCCAGTTTGTGCGCGTTATTAGTCGCAAAACAGAGTTTCATGGTAAAGTGTCTATTAAAGCTTAGAAGCGGATGTCCGTCACTCGAACTTCAAAGAGTAGCACCGAGTTTGGCGGAATAAGTAAGCCTTGTCTGTTGGTGCCGTAGCCCAAACGTGATGGAATTAAAAAGGTAGCGACAGAGCCAACTTTCAGTTTTCTTAAACCGATATCCCATCCCTGGATCACGTTTCCTCGCCCAATAACTACAGAAAATGCGTCTCCTCCCTCAGAGGTGTCAAATTGAGTTCCATCTAAAAGGGTCCCCGTGTAGTGCACAAAAACTGTAGCGCCAAAGTCAGGATTATCGCCCGTTCCTTCTTGCTGAATGATGTAGCGAAGACCGCTCTCCTCGTCTACTTCCGCCGTTAGATTGTTTTCCGCCAAGTAATCGTTAATCAAGGCAATATCAATTTCTAGTTGCTCTGCTTCATCAAATACATTATCCGAATCACATGAAACGGAGCACAGAACAATTACTGCTGTAAAAATGTATGCTAATCTCTTCATTTACTTAATGTCTACTAGTTCAATATCAAAAACCAAAACAGTGTTAGGCGGTACCTCAGCACCTTTCCCTCTGGTATCGTAACCGTATGCCGAAGGTACAAATAATGTGCCTCTTGCTCCTTTACTAAACTTTTGAAGCCCAATATTCCATCCCTGAATTATGCCTCTAGTGCCAAGCTCGAAACCATACGGCACATAGGTTCTTCTATCGCTGTACTGATTATTGGCTCTGGCTACGTCTTCTCGACTTGTATCAACCACGAAACCATCTAACCTCGTGAGCGTGTAGTTTACAAAAACATTGTCTCCAGGCTTTGGAAACTGGCCATCTCCTTCTTGCGAAATTACATAATAGACGCCTTCTTCAGTGGAATTGGCTTCTAAATTATTCTTAACGATGTAATCATTAATTAATTTCTCATCTGTTTCCGCTTGTTCTTTAGTAAGTCGCTCTAGAATGATCGATTCGTTCTCGATTTCGTCCACTCTGATGTTCCAAGTAACTAGTCTACTGGTATCCATTCTTGGAGACATCGGCATTTGGATCATTCGCCCGTATTCTCCCAAAGACATTTGGACCTGGACACTATCGCCTGCACCACATAGATTTAGTGCTTCGCTAAGCTTAGGCGGAGTACCTGTATAGGGGTTTAGATAAATTCCGTCTTTACTTGACTCATAAATGAGAGAATCTCCCAAATAATGGCTCATTTTTACTTTCATTAAGTCTCCGACCTTCGGCTTTTCTCCTTCAAGTTGATCGACATATCGAAAACCTAAGCCTGATTCTAGCTGTGTGAATTCGGGTGTCTTATTACAGCCAAAAATGACGCCTAAGACCAATAAAAAACAGCACGTTAACCTCCTACTCATACCTTTTTGTATTCTTCTTGCAAGCCTTCTTTATACTCTTCGATAGCCGTTTTAAATAAATCTACCGCTTCGGCAAGTGATGTTTCCACTTTGCCTCCGGCAGCATTTCTATGGCCTCCTCCGTTGAAGAATCTGCCAGCCATTTCGTTGGCCGGAAATTCACCAATTGATCGAAGAGAAATTTTTATACCGTCGTCTGCTTCTTTAAACAATGCAGCGAGGGTAATACCCTCAATAGATAGGGCATAATTTACTAAACCTTCAGTGTCTCCTGTTTTTGAGTTGTACTGCCTTAGCTCCTCTTGTGAAAGAGCGAAAAAAGCAACACGTTTATCCATGAGCACCTCCAGATTTTGGTTGAGTGCATAACCCAAGAATCGTAAACGGTCTACAGAATTCTTATCATAGATGTTCTTTGAAATTCTGCTATTGTCTGCACCATGTGCGATAAGTTTAGAAACTACTTCATGCACATTTTGAGTCGTGTTTGGGTGTCTGAATCCACCAGTATCTGTGAGAATTCCAGCATAAAGGCATTCGGCTATATCCTTATCTATAAGATTTTCATCTCCCAAGGCTATAATAAGCTCATAACACAACTCACAAGTAGCAGCCGCACCTGTATTCCACAATCGGAAGTCTGCAAAATCTTCTGGATCTAGGTGATGGTCCACATTAATTTTAAAGCCTTTAGCCGACCTCACCATTTCACCGAGTACATTGATTCGGCTTAAGACAGAAAAGTCGAGTGTCATAATTATGTCGGCCTTTTCCATCAATTCCTCGCATTTGGCATGTGCCTCGTCCGAGTAAATTAGAACATCATCGTTGCCTTTCATCCAATGAAGAAAAGCTGGGTATTCAGAAGGTGTAATTACTTGTACTCGATGCCCTTTTTTGATCAGGTAGTTGGCCATACCTAGGGAAGATCCCAAGGCGTCGGCATCAGGTTTATGATGCGTTGTAATTACTATTTTGCTCGGATTGTTGAGCTGGGTTTTTAGTAAGTCTATATCTTCCATGCAACAGTTGCGACCGAAGCCGATTGTCAAAGAATCGGCAAAGTTGTCAAGAAATCACATACCAAACAATCAAAGGCTTATTGATTATCAGAATATTAAGTCATCGAAAGATTCATATTAGAGCCATATCATTTTTAAAATTATCCCCTATTTTTGCGCTCGAATTTTAAAAAAGGAACTATATATAAAGTTATGGCAACTAACAGAACATTCACAATGATTAAGCCTGATGCAGTAGCAGACGGCAACATTGGAGGGATCTTAAAAATGATCGAAGAAGCGGGTTTTAAAATCATTGCAATGAAATATACTAGACTGACTAATGAGTTGGCTGGTAAATTCTATGAAGTGCATAAAGAAAGACCTTTTTATGGTGAGCTTGTAGAGTACATGTCTTCTGGACCTATTGTGGCTGCAATTCTTGAAAAAGACAACGCGGTTGAAGACTTCAGAACTTTAATTGGTGCTACTAATCCAGCAGACGCTGCTGAAGGAACTATTCGTAAAATATATGCTAAGTCGATTGGAGAAAACGCCGTTCACGGTTCTGACTCTGACGAAAACGCGGCTATCGAAGGAAACTTCTATTTCTCTATGTCTGAGAGATTCTAAGTTTTCGAGAATTGAATTTAAAGCGGCTTATGGCCGCTTTTTTTATGCCCAAAACTTAGCCAAACCTAATTTTTGGTACCAGCGGCCAATTGAAACTGTGATTCTAGACTTGTTTCCATTGATAGATTCGACCTGATTGGGTCTGAAATTTTAGCTACTGGATACTTTTTCTCATAACCTTCCCAAAAAGAAGCGTTATAGTGCTGATTGTAGTCGAACAATACATTAGTCCAAACATTAACAAAGCTTTTGCTTAACGGTACGTTCGAGATTTCAGAGATTGGTTCAGTTACGGTAATTTCCGCAATTGATGAATAGGGTGTAGTCGTATTCAATTCTTCATCTATGAAGATAAACTCATGCTTTCTAGAAACCTTATCGACTTGCCATTTTCCATCATTCTCTTTATAAACGATGTTTACTTGGTAACCAAAGTGTTTAAGAGCTTGAGACTTGAAACTACAAATATGCCTTCTGAAATCATTCTCAACTCCAAGTGAGATAGATTTGACGGCGAGACTTTCTTTATCAATCCTAATTGACCCACTCAAGATATCTGACCGCATAATTCTCTTATTTGATGTTCTCATAGAAGCAACCTTCGCCACACTTAGCGCGGGTCTCTTCGGTCTGAAATTTATCAAGTAATCCCAGTCACCTTCCTCATTAGGAACCTCAAGGAGGTCATAAATGTATTTTCCGAAATGACTTTTTCGCAAGAATAAATCAAGGTCTAAGATCAAGTCTTTGTCCAGCGTGCTCAGTGGACCACCTTCACTATTAGCCAATACACCATGCTTTGATTGGTCTATATTACGACGAGATTCGTGAATCAAGACAGTATTATCAGTTGTAGGGATATGCCCAAAATGATCATGAAACCTATTGTTTGCATAAACCTCCTCGTAAAAATCGTCTACACTACCCATCATAATGCCCTCAGCGCTGTTGCCTAGTGGCACTATAGACCAATAGCCGGCTTTACTCTTACTTGGCTTCCCGCTGTAGCCCTTTTGTGTAAAGGTCACTGCGGCATCAACAAAACGTATATCTAGTCCATTTTCGGTCACTCTTTCTCGATAATAGGCATCATAAGTAAAAGACTCTGTTCTATAGTTAATTGGAATTCGAGATATGACCTCCTTCAATAAATCCTTTGGCTTTAGCTTATTATCGTCCGACACTAATACTGCTCCTAAATCGATAGCCTCTCTTGCCAATTCAATCTGATTGTTTTCTTCGCTGGACAAACTGCTGACGTCAATTTCCAAAGCCTGATACCCCAGACATCTAACTATTAATGTGCTTTCCGATTCTTGTTCTCCTACGTTTAGGCTGAACTCTCCCATTTCATCGGCAATGGTGCCTTGATTAACTCCCTTCAGTTTAATAGTCGCAAATGGTATGACTTGTCCACTCTCTTTTTCCCTAATTACTCCTTTTATCGTTCGTACACTTTGAGCAAAGAGATCGGTCTGTAACAAGCCAAAGAAAACTAACAGGAAATAGAATTTGGTAAGGGGTCTCATTTTTAAAAAAATCAAGTTTTTGCCTTGACTAGTGTGACAACTTAAGATTTAGCTCCCCTTATCCATTTAGGTAAAATCAACGCGCCGATCAATAGGTAGGGATAATAGCTTAACAATCGCCAGATGAGCAAACATATAAAAGTGTAGTCCTTTAGATAGTCCTCGAAAAACAACGGAAATATAAGTTCTGCCGCACCTGCATTTCCCGGAGCAGGCGAGACAAGCAAGACGATCCACATGATTAAATGCCTTCCAAGTAAAATACCCTGATCCATTAAAGTTGGCTCCGCGAAACCCGAAACTAATCCGTTCAGCACACTATATTTTAGTATCCAAACTAGATAGGTTATGCCCAAAATCGTCAGCCAAAACTTTACAGATTTCCCTTTCAGAATTTGAGAAACTAGCAACAAGTCATCAGCCTGCTTTAAAACTGTTAGACGCCATTTTTTAAGCCATTTCAGATTCATTACCCAAGCAGTTAATCTTCTGATCGCTTTTGGAAAAAGTAATACCGCCGAGAGCATAAAAGAGGTATAGACGGCGATTAAAGCATAACTGAGCCAAAATAAAGACCTAATACTTTGGCCCAAGTTATTTGTCGCTGCTGTGCTATCGGGTAAAACAGCACCATTGGAAATGAGTATGGCTAAAGGTGATGCGGTGAGAAAAAAGAGATTATCGAAAGTGGCTAACAGTAAAGTATAAGCCAGCGCTGTACCAAACGAGAGCTTTTCCCTAAACATAATGTAAACGAGCACCCCTGTGGCGCCTAAAACGGGCGGTGTAACAGCTATGGCAAACTCCCACAAAAAGATGATCCGAATGGCGCTTGCCCAAAACACAGACTTCTTGGACAAAAACTTTAGCCTCGCCATGTTCACGAGGTCTTTTGATAGCAACACAAAGACGCTTACTACCAAGGCAATGGGACTTATATCCTTGATAAGGCCTAGAGTTTCGACATTGAGGCGATCATCGGTAATGGCAAGTGCCACTACTATACCAAGGCCAATAATGACAGGTATCCAGACACTACGAACATTTAATGTTTTCAGTGCCTTTTCAGAATCCATAAGAATTAATCAACGAGTTCTTCTTCGATCTTCTCAATCCAAAAATTATTGAATCCTTCACCCAAATGCATGGTAATCTGGCGCATTTGAAGAAGATCTAAAATGGATAGGAAGTTGAAAATTACAACGATCTTTTCTGGAGCTAGTGCAATAAGCTCGGTAAATGAAAGACGCGGAGTTTCTATCAGTCGGTTCAATACATAGGCTCGCTGAGTAGCAATGGTATATGGATATTGTACCACTTTGTGCGTCGGTTTATTGAGTTCGTATTCATGACGCTCCAAAACTTTTTGGAATACCTTTAATAGCTTGTATAAGTCAATATCCTGAAGTTCGGATTCAACATTATTGGTCTCCGCTAGCTTCTTTAACTCCTTTACAACATTCCCTCGTCTTTCCTTCAACAAGCGATCACCCTCCATTTGACTCAGCTCCTCGATGACAGACTTGTACTTTTTGTATTCCAATAAATGCTTGACCAATTCTTCACGTGGATCAATTTCCTCTCCTGTTTCGTCCAAAACAGGCCTTGGCAACAAGAGCTTGGCCTTAATCCGCATGAGTGTAGCCGCAACTAAAATAAATTCGCTCGCGACCTCCACATTCATTTTTTCTAAATGCTGTAAGTAGTCTAGAAAGTCTTTTGTGATTTTATTGATCGGAATATCATGAATGTCCAGTTCATCTCTTTGAATGAAGAAAAGAAGGAGATCAAAGGGGCCTTCGAAAAGTGGAAGTTTTATCTCGAAACTCAAGGATAAAGAACTGATTTCAATCAAATATATAGAGAATGGACAAATCTCTCATTTCGACCCAAAATTATTTTTAATTTTGTGCACAGATATAAAACTATGTCAAACATTCGACACTCAAGTGTTGTTGTTTAGGCACTAGTTCAGAAAAAATGTTAATACAGCCCGGACCTCTTCTCTCTAAAATTGATTCTCCAGCAGATTTAAAGGAATTAGACCAAGCACAACTTGTTGAGGTTTGTGATGAACTCCGTCAATTTATTGTAGATAATGTCTCTGTTTACGGAGGTCATTTCGGGGCATCGTTGGGCGTAGTTGAATTGACCGTCGCGTTACATTACATTTTCGATACACCAAAAGATCAATTGGTTTGGGACGTAGGTCATCAGGCTTATGGACACAAAATTTTAACCGGTAGAAGAGACAACTTCCACACAAATCGTATCTACAAAGGACTTTCTGGATTTCCGAAAAGAAAAGAGAGCAATTACGATACTTTTGGTGTAGGGCACTCCTCTACATCTATTTCCGCTGCATTGGGTATGGCTATCGCTAACCAGTACAAGAAGGATGACAGACAGCATATTGCCGTAATTGGCGATGGTGCCATGACGGGAGGGTTGGCTTTCGAGGGAATGAATCACGCTGGTGTTTCAAATTCGAATTTGCTGATTATCCTGAACGATAATTGCATGTCGATTGATCCTAATGTAGGGGCATTAAAAGATTACCTCACTGACGTAACTACCTCACATACTTACAATCGCGTAAAGGACGATGTATGGAAGTTACTGAGTAAGTTCTCCAAGTTCGGTAAAAGCGCCCAAGAGGTTGTTTCAAAGGTTGAAAACTCGATTAAGTCGCTCCTATTAAAGCAGAGTAATCTCTTCGAGTCATTGAACCTAAGATATTTTGGACCGGTAGATGGGCATGACGTTCACCATTTAACCAATGTGCTGAACGACTTAAAAGATATTCCTGGCCCTAAAATTCTTCACTGCGTTACTGTTAAAGGTAAAGGCTATAAACCTGCCGAAGAGGGAAATGCTACAAAATGGCATGCACCTGGTAAGTTTGACAAGGTCACTGGTGAAGTCTTCAAAAAAGTACCAGACGCGCCTCAAGCACCTAAATATCAAGATGTCTTTGGTCATACGCTCGTTGAGTTGGCTGAAAAAAACAAAAAAATAATGGGGATTACCCCAGCCATGCCTTCTGGTTCTTCCATGAACATAATGATGAAGGCTATGCCAGACCGCGCTTTTGATGTCGGTATTGCTGAGCAACACGCCGTTACTTTTTCTGCAGGACTAGCTACGCAAGGTCTAATGCCTTTCTGTAACATCTACAGCACGTTTATGCAGCGTGCGTTTGATCAAGTGGTTCATGATGTTTGTACGCAAAACTTAACGGTCAATTTCTGCTTGGATAGAGCTGGTTTTGCCGGCGCTGATGGACCTACTCATCATGGTGCCTATGATATTGCTTACATGCGATGTATCCCGAATATGATCGTGGCTGCACCGATGAACGAGGCAGAACTCAGGAATCTGATGTACACTGCACAATTACCTCGAGATGGCCAAGCATTTACTATCCGTTACCCAAGAGGGCAAGGTGTAATGCCAGATTGGCGAACTGATATGCAAAAAGTAGCTATCGGAACGGGCAGAAAAATATCTGACGGTGAAGATGTAGCCATCTTAACCATTGGTCATATTGGAAATTATGCCATCGATGCAAAAGCCAAGCTTGCAGAAGAAGGTTTAGTCCCGGCACATTACGACATGAGGTTCGTGAAACCGCTTGATGAGGAGCTATTGCATGATATTTTCAGAAACTTCAAGAAAGTGGTGACTGTTGAAGATGGCTGTATTATGGGTGGGTTCGGCTCTGCTGTACTTGAATTTATGGCCGAAAATGGCTACGGTGCTCAAGTGGTAAGACTTGGAATTCCAGATGACTTTATAGAGCATGGTACACAAGAGCAGTTACATGCCGAATGTGGGTTCGATGCCGAGCATATTGCCTTGAAAGTCCGCGAAATGGTGGGTGCAAAAACACCGAGCAGCACTTCTGCTAATTAATATCTTCTTTTCAGAGAAAACTTTCTTCTTTTCCTTTGCGATAGCTTGAGGTAAATCAAGGACCCTACTATTGGTATAAACAGCAACAGCAACAGGCTAAGGAGCCTCTCTAAAGCGCTCCCGTCACGCTTTACAAATACGTACATCGCATAAGCCAATACAAGAATGTGCACTATCATGAGTAACTGATAAGGCAGTAAAGAACTATCTGCTAGAAAGAAATCCATTAAGACGCTTTTTCTATCATATTGGTCAAGTCTCTTTTTGTCAATACGCCTGCCCTGTTTTCAAGGATTTTTCCATTCTTAAATAGGATCAAGGTCGGTATACTTCGTACACCAAAACGCTGCGCTATGGGTTGGTTTTTATCAACATCGATTTTTATGACCTTGACCTTATCACCCATTTCTTGGGCCACCTCTTTTAGAACTGGCGCCATCATTTGACAAGGCCCACACCAATCCGCATAGAAATCTACAAGTACGGGTGTTTCCTGATCTACGAGTTGCTCAAACTTTCCTTTCATTACTTTAAAATTATGCATTCTTAAAACCTACTATTTGTTTTAATTGTTCCCTATTTTCGACAAGCTTTATTTCAAGCCAGACATGAACGAATACGACTTTACCGATCCACTAACATTTTTGGCTTTGACAGGGCTAATGTTTTTAATGGTCGTGTTTAGGTACACCCTAGTTGCAGGAATTTTTTATGTCATATTCTACATAATCGACCCGAAGAGCTTTCGCAATCGCAAGGTCCATAAGCCAACAAAAGACAAGAAACAGTACCGAAGAGAAATACTTTGGTCCACCTTAACCTCACTATTTTTTGCAGTGGCTGGTGCTGGCATGGTAGTACTCTGGCAAAAAGGATATACTGCTATTTATGAAGATGTAAATGACTATGGTTGGTGGTGGTTGCCCGTTAGCTTTCTAATTGCTGCTTTAATCCATGAAACGTACTACTACTGGCTTCACAGATGGATGCATAAGCCGCAAGTTTATCGATTGATTCATAAAGTCCATCATGACAGCCATATTACATCACCATGGACATCCTTCTCTTTTCATCCTGGTGAAGGCATACTCCAATCAGTGATCATACCAGTAGTCATTTTGTTCTTACCGATGCATTACTGGACAATCGTCACGTTACTCACTTTTATGACGTTAACAAGTGCTATCAATCATTCTAATGTAGAAATCTACCCGAAGGGGTTCCATAAACATTGGCTAGGTAAATGGATGATTGGAGCAACTCATCACAGCCTACATCATACTCAGTATCGTTTTAATTTCGGTCTGTATTTTACCTTTTGGGACAAGTGGATGAATACAGAAAGTGATAAATACCCCAAAGACTTCGAGAGGCATACCAACTCAAGTAATTCATAGAGATCGAAAAGTATTTGTTTCTAAAAAGAGAATATATTTAATTTGTTAAAATCCAACGAGTAGTTTTAGGTCGTATTTGGATTAAAACAGGTCTTAAATCTCAAAAGAAACAATTATGAAATTTATAAAATTAATATCAATTACGGTACTAAGTCTTGGGTTGTTCGGTCACAATCCAAAGCACGACGCGATCATTCTTACAGCAGAAGGTGGGGCGGTTAGCTCAATGACCACTGAGTACTATCAAAGGCGAGCAACAAACGATCATCAACTGGATACTCCTGATGGAGGTAAGCTTACTTTGTTCACCGTCCAAACGAATAGAAGACAAACAGACATCGTGCTTTCTAAAACCAACCCTCAAGGCAACGAAGAATGGGTGAAATACTATGGTGGTAAGGGATACGATTACGCCAGTGACTTAATCGCTACCCGCGATGGCGGTTATCTCATCTTGGGTGAGACTAGCTCCTATGGTAATGGCAACAATGATATCTACCTGGTAAAAATAACTGAACTCGGTGTGAAGCAATGGCAAAACACCTTTGGTGATAGATACAATGAGTATGGCAAATCTGTGCGGGAGACTGAATACGGGTATTATATTTCTGGCACCCGCCAAGATTGTAGTGCTGACTCAGACGATCCTACACCCGATTGTCTTACCTTAAAACTGATCATAAAAACTGACCAAAAAGGTAAGGAACTCTATAAAGGAGATGTAGCTAAATAAAACACAAAGACTGGAGAGCGCATTTGTACTCTCCAGTCTTTTGTTTTAGCATCATAACGTAAGCTACTCATAGCGTAATGAATCCACCGGATTGGCTCTTGCAGCTCTCGCCGTTTGAAAGCTAACGGTGGCCAAAGCGATTAACATGACCAAAGCAGATGGTACGGCAAATATGTACCAGTACAGATCAATCCTAAAGGCAAAGCCACTCAGCCATTGGTTCATTCCATAGTAAGACAATGGAATGGCTAAAAGCACGGCCACTAGGATCAATTTCAAAAAATCGACTGACAGCAGTTTTAAAATACTCGGAACGGATGCCCCCAAAACTTTTCTCACACCGATCTCTTTTATCCTTTTTGAAGTCATAAAGGCGGCAAGTCCGAATAAGCCCAAACATGCCACTAAAATCGCAAGCCCCGAGAAAATAGTGAATACACTTCCGAACTGGCGATCAGCTGCATATTGTTCTTCAAAACTGTCATCTAAGAAAAAGTACTCAAAAGGATTTCCAGGAAAAAACTCTAACCATTTCTCCTCAGCCAATTGAATTACTTGTTGTGTATTAGCAGCATTATATTTGATCGAATAGTAGTTATTCGCATTTGGAATAAGTCTGAAGATTAATTTATCATAATCTTCTTTGAGAGAATTATGATGGTAGTCTTCCAACACTCCGATCACCGTGTAGATATTTCCCCAAAAGAATATTCGCTGATTTAGTGCATCCTCAGGGCTCTCAAAACCAAAATCCTTAACAGCCGATCGAGAAAAGAGGATTTTCGATTCTTCATCGCCAAACTCCTCAGAGAAGGTTCTACCCGCAATAATTTTAAGATCGAAAGTTTCTACATACTCATAGCCAAAACCAAGGACTCTATACTGTTTCCCTTCGCTATCAGGAGCTCCTTCTCTTCTAATTCCTCCGGCATTCCAACCAACCTCTCGCCCTGGAACAACGGTACTAACAACTACATTTTCAATGTTCGCATTGGCCTCCAAAACATCATTAAAAGCTGTTAATTTCTCCGAGTATGTGGAATCTAGTACAAGTGGTCCATTGATCACAAGGGTCTGGTTTATATCGACCCCTAAGTCTTGATTTCTCATATAAGAAATCTGTTCGTAAACTGTATATGTTCCAATGATTAATCCAATGGATGCCATAAACTGAAAAACCACTAAGCCTTTGCGTAACCAAGCACCCCCAGAATTACTCATACTTCCGCCTTTCAAAGTATCAATGGGCTTGTAAGAGGAAAGCACAAATGCCGGATACATTCCTGATAAGAAGGTTCCTACCAAAAACAACGTGGCCAACCCGATCCAAAAACCTTGTTGAGTGAATAATGCTAAAGTCATTGGCTGATCTGCCAATCTAGAAAAGCTCGGTATTACTAAAACTACGATGCCAAAGGCAAGGGCAACCGCAAATAGATTGATCAATAAGGACTCTGTTAAGAACTGACGAATTAATTGACCCTTCTGAGAACCTAAAACTTTTCTCAAACCTACTTCACGAGCGCGCTCCATCGATTTCGCTGTGGCCAGATTAACGTAGTTTACCCACGCGATCAGTATGATAAAAAATGAAATACCTAACAACGCATAAACAGAATCTCCATCGCCGTTTACTTCTGCTTCACCAATGAAGTTTGAGTATAAATGAATATCGCGCATAGGCTGTAGCTCAAAATCCATCCACGTATCAGCATTACGCATTTCCTCTCCCCATCTTTCATCAATAAACTTGTCGATTTTTGCCGTAAATTCTTCAGGGTCTGTCCCTTCAGTGAGCTCTATATAATTGAAATACCCATCCCAATACCAAACTGTATTTAAGTTACCATCTTCATCATTAGCCTCTTGATTTGCCCATGAAACCAAAATATCGAATTTGAAATGTGTGTTATCCGGTGCATCAGCAAAAACAGCGGCAATATTAACAGACTGCTCTCGGTTAAACATAAGGGATTGGCCTACTACATCCGTTCTGCCGAAATACCGCTTTGCTGTTGATGCTGATATAGCAATAGTATTCAACTCTGTTAAGGCCGTTTCTGGGTTACCGTGGAGAATTTCCTTACCAAAAATTTGAAATACATCTTGATTTGCGAAATAGATTCGTTCCTCTTTAAACTCTACATCACCCTGAGACAAGACTCCACCTGTTCGTGTCAAACGGGCAAATCGCTCTACTTCAGGAAATGCTTCATTCAAAATATGCCCAATAGAAACTACACCACTTGCCCATTCAGTACTTAATTGACCTTGGTTGTATCTATTCGTTTTTAGCCGATAAATCTGATCCGCCTTTTCGTTGAAGTCTTCGTAACTCAGTTCGTAATTGACGTATTGAAGGATTAATAAACTAGCCGCGATTCCGAGCGCAAGACCAGTGACGTTAATCAAAGAGAAAACTCTGTTTTTTAACAGTGACCGAAATGCCACTTTAAGGTTGTTTTTGAACATGGTGGTTGTTTTGTTGTGATACTTGGTTTTGACGCCGTGGTTACAAGAAACGATGAACTAAATCATTATCGTATAAATCTTGATAACATGATATTAAGCAAAACAGATCGTAAATCATTCAGAATCAATGTTAAAGGATACAAATGATCAAAAAAATAACCAGCTGTCTGGCTGGTTAATCATTCTTATCTTTTTCAGTAGGTATAAAATAAAAGAGTCACTCCCGTTGGAGCGACTCCCTTTCACCTAAACACCTGGGTAACTAACTACTCATAGCGAACCTTTCGGTTCCTACACCCAGACTTATCTTAAATTTGCCGGGCGGCAAACATATTTCTTTGTTAAAAAAGGAAACTCCTCTCCCCTCTTGAATATCAAATTTAGTAGTATTTTTAATTAAATAAAATTTAACAAATCAATAATTTTCAAAACTTTAACCCAAGCTCCGTCAATCTAGCTTTAATGCGCTCAAAACCTGTTTTTTGCTGTATGAATCCAATTTAAAGTTGAATACATACATTCTTCTTTTCACTGAAAAAGTCCAATACTTCCCAGCCTCCTTCCCTTCCGACGCCACTTTTCTTGACCCCTCCGAATGGCGTTCTTAAGTCTCTATGGAGCCAGCAATTCACCCATACTATACCCGATTCTAATTGATTACTCATACGGTTAGCAGTTTTCAAATTGTTGGTCCAAACTGTCGCTGAGAGCCCATAAACGGTACTATTAGCCATCATAAGCACCTCCTCTACCGTGTCAAAAGGAGTCAAAGTGACCACCGGACCAAAAATCTCCTCTTGGTTGGTTCGGCAGTCAAAAGAGAGGCCCTCAAACACGGTGGGAGCAACGTAATATCCATTGGACAATTCCCCGTTTAACCTCACCTGATAACCTCCGGTTAACACACGTCCCCCTTCCTCTTTTCCGAGCTCTATATAGCTCAAAACTTTCTTCATGTGCCCTTCGGATACAACAGCACCAAGGTTAGTTTTTGCATCCGAAGGATCGCCGATCTGCAACTGTTCTACTTTTTTCACGAAGGCGTCTTTGAACTTCTCATAAATCGAGCGTTCCACAAAAATTCGAGATCCACACAAACAAATTTGACCTTGATTGGCAAAACTCGAGTGCACAGATGTCTTCAAAGCCTCCTCAAAGTCACAATCTGCGAATATGATATTCGGATTCTTACCTCCTAGTTCTAAAGACAGCTTTTTGAACATTGGCGCGGCAGTAGCGGCGATTCTTTTACCAGTAGCCGTACCTCCTGTAAAAGATATGGCCTTTATTTCAGGGTGTTCTGTGATGGCCTGACCTGCATCTGGCCCATTTCCATGGATAATATTCAAAACCCCTGATGGCAACCCAGCCACTATACATAGCTCCGAAAGCAGAAAAGCAGTCATTGGAGTAATCTCTGAAGGCTTAGCAATTACCGTATTCCCTGCTGCTAGTGCAGGAGCAATCTTCCATGTAAACAAGTAAAGGGGCAAGTTCCAAGGAGATATACAACCCACTACGCCGATGGGGCTACGTAAAGTAAAATTCATCGCCTGTCCGTCAGATTCATGCGCTTCAGTAGATTCATGTAATATAGCTGTTGCAAAAAACCGAAAATTCGCTGAGGCGCGCGGTATATCTACTCTACTGGCAAGTTTTAAGGGCTTACCGTTGTCCTTAGATTCTGCCGCTGCTAGTTTATTGTGATTCTGATCGATGAGATCGGCAATTCTGAGTAATAATTTGGATCGATCTGAGCGGCTAGTAGCGGACCAGGTTGGAAAAGCTGCCGAAGCAGCATCAACGGCTGCCTGTACGTCAGCAGCGCCTGAGTCAGGTATTTTACTGTAAACTTCGCCTACGGCAGGATTGTAATTATCAAAAGACAAGCCGCTTTGCGCATCAACTAATTCTCCATTGATATAATTGCGAATAATTTCCATGCTATTTCCAATTTGAAGCGATGAATTGTTCTACGTTTTGATGAGCCAATTTAGTTTTTTGAGCGTCAGTTAAAGCATTTGAAAGCTCAGCTAAGATCTCTTGATACTTGGCAGCGTTTTCATGTTGAGGAAAGTAAAAAGGATGCCTGGATGGATCTGGAAAATCTCCTGTATAAAAGAAATCGGCTCCAAAAGCCATGGAATTCTCGCCTCCGGAAAGCTCGAAACCATATTTTATGTGATCTAGCAGCGCTTCTGGCCGATCGTTATCCAAAAAGGCCCTCAAAAAATTCATACCAATTAAGCCTCCTCTATCCACAATCTCTTGCGCATTTTCTCTTGTAAGATTTCTTGGGTGATCCCAGATATCCCTAAAATTTGAGTGGCTCGCCAACACCGGAACATCCAAACTCTTTTTGACCGTATAATCCAGAATATCATGGGCTAACGCATCGGAAGTATGCGATAAATCAACGGCAATTTGCCTTCCAGACATGTATTCCAATAGTACCTCACCATCGGGCTTTAAACCAGCTGTTGCATAATTGCCACCACCAAACCTGTTTTCGGCATGATGGGTAAAACTGATATAGAATAGCCTTTCTACATTCTCAAGAATCGTTTCTAAATTCTTAAAAGCATTATCCAAAGGCTCATCCTCATTACACAAACCCGATGCGCTTTCCAATGAAGCAACTATTCCAATTCCCTCATCCCTTGACTTAAAACCTGCTGTTGCTTGGTAAAAGCTATCCGAATAGTCGCTAAATAACTCTTTGTAAAGGGCAGATTGTGCCAACCCATTTCTTGCACTAGCCTCCTCGACAGCCGTATAAACGGCCATGACTTGCATAGCGACTTTTCCCTCTTTTAAAAAAGGTAATCCCGCTCCAAAAGCGCGACTGTCTGCTCGAGCATTCGAGTTCATCAAAAGATAAACCAGTAAGTCACAGTGTAGATCTATAATTGGGAATTTGCTCATAGCTTACAAGCTGCCAGTTCTTCCGCCATCCACTGGCAAATTGACTCCATTTATGTATGAAGCGGCTGGTGTGCATAAAAAAGCAGCTGCAGCGGCCACTTCATAGGCTTCGGCAAAGCGATTTGCAGGCACACTAGCTTTCATAGCTTGTTCTACTTCTGCTACGCTTTTTCCCGTTTTGTTTGCCTTATTTTCTATGATTGAACTTAGTCGCTGAGTAGCCGTGGCTCCTGGTAGTACATTATTTACCGTAATGCCAAACTGACCAAGTTCGTTGGCTAAAGTCTTGGACCAATTCGCTACGGCACCCCGAATCGTATTAGAAACACCCAGTCCATTCAAAGGTATTTTAACCGAAGTACTAATGATGTTAACAATTCGTCCATAACCTGCGGATTTCATTGCTGGAGTAATGGCCTGTGCCAATATCTGATTACAAACAAGGTGCTGGTTAAAAGCAATTCGGAATTCATCAATACCAGCTTCAATCGCCTGCCCACCTGGAGGGCCTCCGGTATTGTTAATCAATATGTGGTACGCATTCCCTTGGCCAAGGTGATCAGTGACACACTGTTTTAGTAAGTCGGGTTTCGAAAAATCGGCAACCAAAATTTGATGTGATTGACCATCTTCGACAGTCAAATTACTTTTTACTGCTTCAAGGCTTTCTTCATTTCTAGCACATAAAGTCACATCTGCACCCAAAGCAGCTAATTCTTCAGCAGTAGCACGGCCTATTCCCTGAGTACTACCACAAACGAAGGCCTTCTTTCCTTTTAAATTAAGATCCATAGGTTTAAGCGTATCAATCAAAGTTATGAAAATCGAAGAGAGTCCTATGGCGATTTTCGTTAAATTAGAGGCAAGCTAAATAGAAGGAAAATGGGTATTAGGAAACCGTTCAACCTGAACAAATGGATCGAGGATAATCGCGATTTATTGAAACCACCTGTCGGAAATAAAAACCTTTATCCAGAAGGTACGGACTACATTGTAATGATTGTTGCAGGCCCCAACGCACGAAAAGATTATCATTACAACGAGACAGAAGAACTTTTCTATCAACTGGAAGGAGAAATAACAGTCAGAATTCAAGAAGATGGCAAAGCGGTAGATATTGACTTAGGTCCTGGCGATATGTACCTCCACCCGCCGAAAGTCCCACACTCTCCTATGCGCAAAGAAGGCTCAATTGGTTTAGTGATTGAACGAGTTCGCAAACCAGAGCATACCGATGGCCTCATGTGGTTTTGTGATAAGTGCAACAACAAATTGCATGACACATATTTCCCATTAACTAATATTGAAAAAGACTTTCTTCCAAGGTTTAAAGAGTTCTATGCTTCAGAAGAACTTCGAACGTGCAAAAACTGCGGTCACAAGATGGAAACCGACCCACGATTTGTAAAATAACACCCGCTATTGGAGATTGGTCATTAGTTATTGGTCAATTTCGACTAAAGCATACAATACACACATATTATGAAACTCGAAGAATTGAGAATATATCAACGTGCAAATGAGATCTCTGATGAAATATGGCATCTGGTCACAAAAATGAGCTATTTCGAAAAAGATACTATCGGGAAACAACTTGCAAGAAGTGCTGACTCCATTAGTGCAAACATAGCTGAAGGATATGGTAGATTTTTCTACAAAGAAAACAGGCAGTTTTGCTTTTACTCCCGAGGTTCTTTAACAGAAACCCAAAACTGGCTGGGAAAATGTAATCGCCGACAGATCATAGATTCAGCCTTGTATAAAAAACTAGATGACCAGTTAAATGATCTACATAAATCGTTAAATGCATATATCAAAACTCTTGGGGAAACTGCAAATGACAATTGACAAGTTAGCAAATGACTAAATTAAAGATCGACATGCATACCCATATCATACCTGAGCATCTGCCCAAATGGACAGATAAATTCGGATATGGTGACTTTATTCATCTGCACCATCACAAAGAGGGCGCTGCTATGATGATGAAAGGGTCAAAATTCTTCAGAGAGATCCAGGCTAATTGTTGGCACCCTGAGTTAAGAATAGAAGAGTATGCCACCCATGGTACGCAGGTTCAAGTTGTGAGCACTATTCCGGTGATGTTTTCTTATGATGCAAAACCTAAAGATGCACTTGAAGTTTCTCAATTTTTGAATGATCACATTGCCGATCTCTGTCAAAAATTCCCAAAGCACTATATCGGTTTGGCGACCATCCCAATGCAGGATGAGGAGCTTGCTATTCAAGAACTTGAACGATGCAAAAACGAATTGCATCTACCTGGAATTCAAATTGGTTCAAACATTAATGACAAAAACCTGAGTAGCCCCCGCTTTTTCCCAATCTTCGAAGCATGTGAAAGGTTAGGAATGGCTGTGATGATACACCCATGGAATATGATGGGCTTCCATAGTATGGAAAAATATTGGCTCCCGTGGTTAGTAGGTATGCCAGCCGAAACCTCTCGCGCCGCCTGCTCATTAATTTTCGGTGGTGTGCTAGAAAGACTTCCAAAACTACGCGTAAACTTTTCACACGCAGGAGGATCATTTCTACCGACACTGGGTCGCGTTGAACATGGATTTAATTGTCGACCGGACCTAGTGGCAATCGATAATCCAATAAACCCACGAGAATATGTCGGTAAGTTTTGGATCGATTGTATCACCCACGATCCACATTTACTGAAGTATGTTTTGGAAATGCAGGGATCGAAAAGAATAACTTTAGGCTCTGATTACCCATTTCCACTTGGCGACCTAGAAATCGGAGCATACATTGAAGAAATGGGGCTTTCAAATGAAATAGTTGAAGATATTTTTTGCAATGCTACGTTGGAATGGCTAGATCTGCCGATCAGTAAATTTGAATAATGAAGAACACTGCAATCACCTATATGGACTCCCCGTTGGGCAGAATAAAAATTATTGGCGATGCTGATGCCATTAAAATGGTCAGTTTCATCGATAGAGAAGAACGAGAATCGGAAGGGGTAATTCCTTTGACGGTGAGAAATTGCAAAAAGCAATTGAAGGAATATTTCGAAGGAAAGCGAAAAGAATTCAACGTCCCACTAGACCCAGACGGCACAGCGTTTCAAAAAGAAGTATGGCAAAGCCTTTTGTCAATTCCTTTCGGCAAAACATCAACCTATGCCAAGCAATCCAAGATACTCGGAGATATAAAGAAAATTCGCGCTGTTGGATCAGCCAACGGAAAAAACCCGATAGCAGTGATCATACCTTGTCATCGTGTTATTGGTACTGACGGTAGCCTTACTGGCTATGCAGGAGGATTGGATAAAAAAGAATGGCTATTACGGCATGAAAAAAGTATGCCTGGCCAAAATCAAACCAGCATGTTTTAATGAATTTTGAGAACAGTCTTTCATTTGCTCAAGAACTCGATTTACGAGACCCCCTAAAGTCTTACCGCGACCTATTTCATATCCCGAAGGTGAACGGTAGACCTGCCCTATACTTCACCGGAAACTCACTGGGGCTTCAGCCTAAAACGGCTCGCTCATTTATAGAGCAAGAAATGAAAGATTGGGAGATGTATGCCGTAGAGGGGCATTTCAAGGATAGCAAAAGACCTTGGATGTACTATCACAAATTCCTGAAGGATTCACTGGCGAAATTAGTTGGCGCTAAACCAATCGAAGTCGTTTCAATGAATCAATTGACGGTAAATCTTCACTTGTTGATGGTTTCTTTTTATCGGCCTACAGAGAGACGATTTAAGATCATTGCTGAAGCGGGTGCGTTTCCTTCAGATCAATATATGTTCGAGACACAGATAAAACACCATGGTCTAAACCCCGATGACACCTTAATCGAACTGAAACCTCGGCAAGGAGAACATAATTTAAGAACCGAAGATATTTTAAAAACGATAGCCGAAACTGGGGATGAATTAGCACTGGTACTATTAAGTGGCGTTCAATACTATACTGGGCAGCTTTTTGATATTAAATCAATCACTAAAAAAGGCCAAGAAGTCGGGGCAAAAGTAGGCTGGGATTTGGCTCATGCCATGGGTAATGTACCTCTTTCGTTACATGATTGGGGTGTCGATTTTGCCACTTGGTGTAGCTATAAGTATTTAAATAGCGGGCCAGGAAATGTATCAGGAGTATTTGTGCACGAAAGGTATGCGCACGATTCAAATTTACCTCGTTTTGCAGGCTGGTGGGGCCAGGAAGAATCTACTCGCTTTCAAATGACCAAAGGCTTTAAACCAATGACTGGAGCGGATGGCTGGCAACTAAGTAATGTCAACGTACTGTCCAGTGCGGCTCATTTGGCCTCTTTAGAAATTTTTGATAAGGTTGGCGTAAACGCTTTACGAGAAAAGAGTCTTTTACTGACTGGCTACATGGAGTTCTTGATTAATGAATTGAGTGGTGAGGAGAATATCTTCGAAATCATTACTCCAAAAGACCCTGAAAGTCGAGGTTGTCAGTTATCGATTTTCTGTCATAAAAATGGTAAGATGCTCTTCGATGCCTTGTCATCCGAAGGTGTAATCTCCGATTGGCGCGAACCGAACGTTATTAGGGTGGCGCCTGTCCCATTATATAACACCTTCGAAGACGTTTATCACTTTGCGAGAATCCTCAAAGAACATATCCAAAAAATGTAAGCATGGATAAAGCACAACAAAAAATCAGCATTCTAGGAGCAGGCCTTGTGGGATCACTCCTTTCTATATCACTTGCTAAAAAAGGGTATGATGTAACGATTTTTGAAAGGCGACCTGATATGAGAAAAGCAGGTGCTATTGGCGGACGATCCATCAACTTAGCCTTGAGTAATAGAGGGTTAAAAGCACTTGAAAATGTAGGGCTAAAAGACAAAATTCAAGAAAGCTGTATCCCCATGCCTGGTCGAATGATACACGATTTAAAGGGCAATTTGGACTTTCAGCCGTATGGCAAAGAAGGTGAGTTTATCAATTCAGTCTCTCGAGGCGGCTTAAACTGGCTTTTAATGA
This sequence comes from Roseivirga misakiensis, assembly GCF_001747105.1. Taxonomy (NCBI): domain Bacteria; kingdom Pseudomonadati; phylum Bacteroidota; class Cytophagia; order Cytophagales; family Roseivirgaceae; genus Roseivirga; species Roseivirga misakiensis. The sequence goes on from NZ_MDGQ01000004.1 coordinate 258,400, forward strand.
ATGAAGCTGAGGCCGTTGGAGTTCAAATCATGTTCGACCATCGGTGTATAGATGTAGATTTTGATACGGCCACCGCAGTTTTCGATAATGGAAAGTCTATAGAAGCGGATTTTCTTTTCGGTGGAGATGGTGCATTTTCCGCATTGAGAAATGCCATGCAGAAAACAGATCGCTTCAATTTTTCGCAAGAATATATCTCTGCTGGATATAAGGAGTTGACCATGCCTCCTGCACCAGACGGTGACTTTGCGATTGATCCAAATGCCCTACATATTTGGCCTAGAGGTGAATACATGTTGATCGCTTTACCAAATCTTGATAAAAGCTTTACGTGTACCCTATTCTTCCCATTTGAGGGAGAAACAAGCTTTGCGTCGATCAAAACTGAGGCTGATGTAGAGGCATTTTTTAATGACAAGTTCAAAGACGCGGTTCCGCTAATTCCCAATCTGAAAACAGAATATTTCGAAAACCCCACATCCAGTTTGATCACTGTTCGGTGCAGTCCTTGGGTTAAAGGTAAAACCGCTTTAATTGGCGACGCAGCGCATGCTATAGTACCATTCTATGGCCAAGGAATGAACTCAGGTTTTGAAGACTGTTATGTTTTCGATCAGCTTTTAGAAAAGTATGGCGAAATAAGCGATGCCTTATTAAATGAATATCAGGAACTCCGAATACCTGACGGAAATGCCATTGCAGATTTGGCTTTATACAACTTCATAGAAATGCGAGATAAAGTCGCGGACGAAAAGTTTGTACTCCAAAAGAAAATCGAGAAAAAACTTAATGAGTTATATCCAGACAAATGGATACCACTTTATTCTATGGTGACTTTTAGTGACTTACGCTACTCAGAGGCAATTGCAAGAGGAAAAAAGCAACAAGAAGTAATGAATGAAGTGCTTTCAAGACCAGATATAGAAAAGCATTGGGATAGTATGAACTTTAAAGCTATCATTGATCAAGTATAACTTTTCTTCTTGTATGGCTAGATTAATCAGTATTACAGCAGTTCTATTTTGCCTAACGTTTCAATTATCAATCGCGCAAAGCGTCTACATGAGACCTGACCAAAATGGATTTTCAATAGGTTTAGGACAAGCTAGCTCAGACTTAGTCGCGAATAAAATTTATTCTGCTTCTGCCATGTTTACAACTGGTGGTCGATTCGATTATGGCCTTTTGTACAGCACCTTTGACAACCCACCTGTCTTCGGATTTGGGGCTAGGGTCGACACCTTTACACCAAACATTAATTACTTACTCGTAAAGACTGAAACTGGTACAAATTTAGGTGCTGGAGTTGGTTATAATTTCGCCTTAAACACTGTTGATGTCAACGATTTCGTTTTGAGCGCTAGTCTGTCGCAGCGAATAGGAGACATTAGTCGGTTCAATGTGCTACCTTTTTTCGCAGTATCTACAACCAACGGAAACACCGGATCATCTTTAGGAATAAGTTTCGTACTACCAGGAAAGAACTACTTTGTAGTCTCCCCTAGTTTAGTCAGTGCCAATGACAACACAAACTTTGCCATAGAGCTGGGATATATTTTTGCCAAAGACAAGAATTAAGTTTTAGATATAGCCGATTGGTTTATATAGGCTCTTGGTGAAACACCCACCACATTTTTAAACCTTCTATTAAAATTACTAAGGTTATTAAAGCCGCAATTATAGGCAACCTGAGCGATCGGTGTTGATTTGTCCGATAACATTTTACAGGCTTCGCTGACTCTATATTCAGTAAGAAAATCAAGATAAGTTTTTCGTGTATGCTGCTTAAAATATCGGCAAAAAGCGGTTTTGGATAAGTTTGCTAAAGCCGCAACCTCCTCTAACTGAATAGGTCGAGTATACTCTTTTATTGTGAAATTAAATATGTCGTTTAATCGCTTTCCTTCAGTAGCATTCACCTCTTTGGACGGTAGGTGTCTTGAAAGGAGTTCATAGTTCCTTGCTTGCATCAATTGCTTCAACACCTGAAGCAGGGCGATAATCCGATCCATACCGTCTGCGCGAAACAACTCCCTTATTGCTGCGGTAATCGGTATTAAATCAGGCCCTGTAAACTTTACCCCTCTTTCGAGGTTACGAATAAAAATCGCTAATGTCCTGGCTTCGGGTAGCTCCAGGAAGTTTTTTCCTAAAGTATTCTCATCAAAAAAGAAAGTCAGAGCTTTTGCTGCGCGATCAGTTGGTTGCGTGTAATAAATCTTGTCATTTCTAAATACATGTGGCGCATTGGCACCAATAACAAAGACATCGCCAGGGGCAAAACTTCCTAAGTAATCACCATGTATAAGTGTTCCATGACTTCTCTCGATTAGTGTCACTTGTATTTCAGGGTGCTGATGAAGTGTATCATAGAAATGAAACTCCTCGTCAACCTGAGTATGAATTGAGCTTTGCTCCGTCTTTGGAATTTTAAATGGTAAAGCCTTCAATGGTATGATCTAATCAATTTATCAATTCAAATTTAACCATTCGTGATAATATCATATTAGTATTGGCTAATATTTGAAGATAGTATTCTGACTTATCCATATACTTTTACTAAATCTTACGGCCATTCCCAGAATTGGGAATACAGATTAACAAGAATCAATATGAAAGTAAATTGGGAAGGGGTTTACCCAGCGGTCACGACAAAGTTTACCGCCGATGATCAGTTAGATTTAGAAATGTTTGAGACTAATATTCAGGCGCAATTATCGGCTGGGGTAGATGGCATAATACTAGGAGGAACGCTCGGTGAAGCAAGTTCTCTCATGGAAGATGAAAAAGATACGCTTGTAAAAACAGCCACGGAAATTTGTAACGGGCAAGTTCCTGTCGTGATGAATATAGCTGAACAAACCACAAAAGGAGCGATTTTGGCAGCCGAAAAAGCACAGAAAAACGGTGCAAGCGGACTTATGATGCTCCCTCCCATGCGCTACAAAGCAGACGATCGAGAAACGGTTACTTACTATAAAGCAGTCGCCAATTCTACTGATTTACCGATCATGGTTTACAATAATCCAGTTGACTATAAGATCGAGGTGACGCTAGACATGTTTGAAGAGCTGATTGCCTGTGAAAATATTCGGGCTGTTAAAGAATCTACACGAGATATTTCTAACATCACCAGAATGATTAATCGCTTCGGCGATAGAATCAAAATTCTATCTGGTGTCGATACCCTAGCACTGGAAAGTATGTTTATGGGCGCTGGAGGCTGGGTAGCTGGGTTGGTTTGTGCTTTCCCAAAAGAAACGGTTGCTATATACAGGTTAAAGAAAGCAGGCTGCTACGAAGAAGCACTGGAGATCTACAGATGGTTTCTTCCGCTTTTAGAACTGGATATTAATGCGAAACTAGTCCAAAACATCAAATTGGCGGAAGTCGCCACGGGAATTGGTACAGAGCATGTAAGAGCCCCAAGATTGCCGCTATATGGCGATGAAAGGGAACGAGTTTTACGTATTATTGAAGAGGGTTTAGCGACTAGACCAGAACTACCAGATTACTTAAATCTATAATCATGATCACAGGCAAAAATTACATTGGAAGTAGAGCTACAGCCGATGGTAGCCAAATACTAAAAGCATACAACCCAACCGATGGCTCTGTATTTCAAGAAGAATTTATCGCTGCTACACCACAAGAAATAGATGATGCCGTTAACCTGGCACAAAGAGCGTTCGCTTCTTATAAAGCCGTTTCGTATGAAAAAAGAGCACAGTTTTTAGAGACTATTGCCGAGGAGATTATGGCTATTGGCGATAATCTGTTAGAACGAGCCAGTGGAGAGTCGGGCCTTCCCCTGGGTCGCTTTCAAGGAGAAAGAGGACGTACCTGCAATCAGTTGAAAATGTTTGCCAACGTACTTAGAGAAGGTTCATGGTTAGGAGCAAACATCGATACTGCTATTCCCGACCGCCAACCGATTCCTAAAGTTGATTTAAGAAAAATGCATGTTCCAATTGGTCCAGTGGCTGTTTTTGGTGCTAGTAATTTTCCATTAGCTTTTTCCACGGCAGGTGGAGATACAGCATCGGCTTTGGCAGCAGGAAACCCTGTTATAGTGAAGGGGCACGAAGCACATTTGGGTACAAATGACTTGGTAACCCAAGCAGTACTTAGCGCAGTAGAGAAATGTGATATGCCAGATGGCGTCTTTTCCATGGTCAATGGCGGTATTTCGGTTGGTCAGCAAATAGTAAAACATCCAAAAGTTAAGGCAGTTGGGTTTACTGGCTCAGTCAAGGGTGGTCGAGCCATATTTGACATGGCCAATCAAAGGCCAGAACCAATTCCAGTGTATGCAGAAATGGGCAGTACTAACCCTTGTTTCCTCATGCCAGACAAACTATCTGGCGACCCTGTAGGCCTCGGCAATACCTTTGCCAACTCAGTAGCGCTGGGTGTTGGTCAGTTCTGTACTAGCCCAGGTCTGTTAATCGGGATCCAGTCAAGCGCCCTGGATGAATTCACGGATACATTAAGTAAAAGCCTGGCAGAAAAAGAGGCGGTTACGATGCTGAATGAAAAAATAGCCACCAGTTACTACACCCATAGAGGTGCAGTTATAGAGCAGACTGGCGTTGAAGAAATAGGTGATAGCACTAATCCAGGTTCCAATAAAGGTAAACCGCTGACTGCCAAAGTGAATGCCAAGACTTTTTTAAAAAACCCAATCTTACATGAAGAGATTTTTGGCCCCTTCACAATCGTAGTTATTTGCGAAGACACCAATGAAATGTTGGCTGTGGCAAATGCACTTCACGGGCAATTAACTGGTACAATGGTGGCCACAGACAGTGATATTGAAAAGTATGCTGATATAGTAGAAGCCCTAAGCACAAAAGTTGGAAGACTGTTGTTTAATGGAGTGCCAACTGGGGTAGAAGTTTGCCATTCTATGCAGCACGGCGGACCTTACCCTGCCTCCACAGATCAAAGAACCACTTCAGTAGGAACTGCAGCTATTTCAAGATTTGTGCGTCCGATTGCTTATCAAAACTGGCCAGATCACTTACTTCCAGAAGCACTTAAAAACAGCAACCCACTACAAATTTGGCGAACCATAAATGGTGAATTGACTAAAGACGAAATCCGTAATTCATAAATACATTAAACCATAAAAACTTTGAATAAACGATTCTTTTGTATTGACGGACATACTTGCGGAAACCCTGTGAGACTTGTTGCTGGTGGAGGCCCATTACTTTCAGGCGCCAACATGAGTGAGAAAAGACAGCACTTTATACGTGAATATGACTGGATTCGAAAAGGACTCATGTTTGAACCTCGAGGACACGATATGATGTCTGGATCGATACTTTACCCTCCAAGTGACTCGAATAACGATATCGGAGTGCTTTATATCGAAACAAGTGGCTGTTTGCCCATGTGTGGACATGGAACTATCGGTACGGTTACTTTTATGCTGGAAGAAGGTTTGGTTGTACCAAAAGTAAAAGGAAAACTAAGGCTCGAAACGCCTGCTGGCTTAGTAAAAATAGATTATGAGCAGGAGGGTGAAAAAGTGACATCCGTCAAACTCACCAATATCCCCTCCTATTTAGCCGCAAGAAATATAACTGTGGAGTGTCCTGATTTCGGCACGTTACAAGTCGATGTGGCCTACGGTGGTAACTTTTACGCCATTATTGATCCACAGGATGGTTATAATGACATGGCGGATTACAGCGCACTTGAATTAATTGGTTGGAGTAGAGCCATTAGAGATTATATGAACAATAATTTCAGCTTTGTTCACCCCAATGACGAGACTATCAAAGGTATGAGCCATTTAATGTGGACAGGAAAACCGACTAAAAAAGACTCTACCGCAAGGAATGCGGTCTTTTATGGTGAAAAGGCTATTGACAGATCACCGTGTGGAACAGGAACTTCAGCACGCATGGCGCAATGGGCTGCTCAAGGGAAACTCGAAAAAGGAGATGAGTTTGTTCATGAAAGCATCATCGGGAGTCAATTTATTGGCAAAGTGGAAGATACTTCTATGGTTGGTGATTTTGATGCCATTGTGCCGAGCATCAAAGGCTGGGCTCGAATTACCGGGCATAATAACATAATCATCGACGATGAAGATCCGTATGCCCATGGGTTTTCCGTAATATAAAAGGATGAGTAAAAAAGTTGTTATTGTTGGGGCTGGAATTGTTGGTTTAAGTACTGCTTATTACTTGAACAAGGAGGGAGTTGATGTTACCGTTATAGATGGTACGGACGGAAATGACAACTGTTCCTATGGCAATGCTGGCTATGTTTCTCCAAGCCATATTATTCCATTAGCATCGCCTGGAATCATTAACCAAGGCTTGAAATGGATGTTGGATAGCAAAAGTCCTTTCTACATCCAACCTAAATTTAGTCGAGACTTATTAACCTGGGGCTGGTTATTCAAAAAAGCTTCAACCAACAAAAGAGTAAAGGCTGCCATTCCTGTTTTAAATACCCTGACGACCAAAAGTCAGTCACTCTATGAGCAAATCATCGAAGAGGAGGGTATAGAAGCAGGCTATCAAAAGCCAGGGCTATTGATGGTTTGCCAAACGAAAGAGGCTTTAAAACACGAAATTGACTTAGTAGAGATAGCAAACCAATATGGTTTGGAAGCCAGTGTGGTCAACAAAGCAGAAACTGAAAAGCTTGACCCTAATGTCCAATATGATATGGCTGGCGCGGTCTATTTTGGCTGCGACGGATGGATGACTCCCCAAGTATTCATGGATAAATTCAAAGCGCTACTCGTAAAGCGCGGTGTAAAGTTAGACTTCAATACAGACCTACAAGCCGTTAATTCAAAAGGAGGAAAAGTAACTGAGTTTATCACAGATAAGAAAAATTATCAGGCCGATCAATTTGTCATTGCGGCTGGCTCTTGGTCACCCACAATCCTAAAATGGTTAAATCTAAGGCTCCCATTGCAACCTGGGAAAGGCTATAGTTTCACCATCGAAAACCCACCGGTATCGCCTAAACTTCCATCAATTCTAGTGGAGGCACGCGTAGCAACAACACCAATGCTGAATGGATTTCGCGTGGCAGGCACGATGGAAATCACAGGATTAAATCACGATATTAATGAACGCAGAGTTCAAGGTATCATCAAGTCTTTGAAGAGCGCAATTCCTGAATATCAAACATACAATTTTGAGGAAATTAAGCCATGGGCTGGACTTAGACCCTGCACACCTGATGGGTTACCCTATATAGGTCAGGTCAAGTCAATAGAAAACTTATATCTGGGAACAGGGCATGCGATGCTAGGCTGGACACTCGGACCAATAACTGGTAAACTACTGACTCAGAACATTTTAAGTCAATCAGCCGAGATTAAATCCAATTTGCTCAACGTCGATAGATATTTCTAACAAATACTCTAATCTTAGTCAAGATTCTTTATATTTTTGACAGCTAATTTGCTCTAGAAACTGAAGGATCAAACACAATTCGTGACCAATTACATTTATTTGTATCCAAATAACAGTTTTTTATACCTAAAAACTCAAAACCATTTGTAAAAGTGATTGAGTTGAGCGAATTTCCAAATTGTTAAGAAGGCTTAACATACTGACTGACTGAATAAACATACTGACAAAAATGAGCAAATCAGCGATTGTGATTGGCTCTGGAGTTGGAGGTCTAGCCGCAGCAATTCGGCTGGCCAAAAAAGGGTACGTTGTATCTGTATTTGAAGCTAATGATTACCCTGGTGGTAAACTAACGGAAGTTAGATTAGGAAAATATAGATTCGATGCTGGCCCTTCGTTATTAACATTACCAGAGCACATAACAGACCTATTCGATCTTCACCAGATTGAAGTAGCTGATTATTTCCAATACAATAAGCTCGAAACCACTTGTGAATATTTTTATCCAGACGGTACAAGATTCACAGCTTGGTCCGATCGAGCAAAAATCATCAAAGAATTCGAGGAAAAGCTCGGTGAGCCGAAAGCAAATGTCGAGGCGAGTCTTGAACAAAGCGCTTTGCTATATAATAAGTTAGCTCCAGTTTTTATGGAGAAATCCCTTCATAAATCCAGTACTTGGCTTGGGGGAAAAGCTTTTCAGGCATTTGGCAAACTTTCAAAGTTCAACTTTAATAAAAGTATGAATCAAGCCAATGAAGGGCTTTTTAAAAATGAGAAAACGGTACAACTTTTTAATCGGTATGCTACATACAATGGCTCCGACCCTTATCAAACGCCAGCTACATTCAATATCATTCCCCATTTAGAGTTTGGTTTAGGCGCTTACTTTCCTGAAAAAGGAATGCACAATATCACTGAAAGTTTGTACCAACTCGCAAAGAAAGTCGGAGTACAATTCCACTTTAATAGGCCGGTGAAAAACATTGTTGTATTTGAAGGTCAGGCCAAAGGAGTAAATACAGAAATGGGCTTCCATAAATCGGATGTTGTTGTCTCCAACATGGACATGGTAGCAACCTATAAGAAACTACTTAAGGACCAGTTCCAACCTAAAAAATTACTTTCCCAACCAAAGTCTAGCTCAGCCCTAATTTTTTACTGGGGTATTAAAAAGGATTTCAAACAACTAGACTTGCACAATATATTCTTCTCAGGAAACTACAAGAAAGAGTTCGAGCATATCTTTAAGCTGGGTGATATTTATGACGATCCAACAGTCTATATCAACATATCAAGCACTCAGAATCCTTCTGATGCTCCAGAAGGTTGTCAGAATTGGTTCACCATGATCAATGTTCCAAATAATCAAGGGCAGAATTGGGATGAACTGATTGCAAAAGCGCGTAAAAACATCATTAAGAAACTATCTGAAATGCTTCATGAGGATATAGAAGCGCTCATTGAAGTTGAAGATATCCTTGACCCTCGAACGATTGAATCCAGAACTAGTTCTGTTGGAGGAGCACTTTATGGCAACAGTTCTAATAACAAATACGCTGCTTTTTTAAGGCACCCCAACTTTTCTAAGAAGATCAAACATTTATACTTCTGTGGCGGCAGTGTTCACCCAGGTGGAGGTATTCCTTTAAGCATTCTTTCTGCGAAAATCGCTATTGATAACCTCAAATAGACTATTTAGAATCGATGACAAAAGTCGAATCATTTGGTATTTCGGGAGATCTGTAGAACTGCAAGTATTGATCGTATCGGTGTAAAATTTCCCTTACATACTTGACTGGTTCTTCACCACGGCAATAGCCGTAAGTAACTACAGGGTCTTTATAGTATTGTGGTTTCGATTTGAGTACCAAATATTCGGCAACATTGTCATCCCATTTAAAAGGGTCGGATCCAAATTTTTTGGCCAACTTCATTGCGTCTCTTACATGCCCCTGCCCTACATTATATGAACCTAAAACAAATTTTATGCGCTCCTCCTTATCGCTGATATCATCTTCCCAATAGTCCATTAACCATCTTAAATGCTCCACGCCCGCTTTCACATTTTCTTCGGGGTCAAAAACATCGTCAACCTCATATTCCTCCACAACATTGGTAGTCAACTGCATTAACCCTTGTGCACCTACCCATGATTCGGATTTAGGGTCAAATTTAGACTCCTGAAAAATAATAGAGGTCAATAAGAGCCAATCCATTTCCAACATTTCAGATGCCTCCTTAATCAAGTCATCATATGGCGATATTTTCTCCTTGGACCACGAAGAGTAAGCACTTTTTACTCGAATATTTTGTGATTTCCTGCTCTTGAAATACCGATTATAGATGACATAAAAGTCTGGTGACTTTTTCATATCAACCAACCAATCGTCAACGACACTTTTTAAGTCTGTAGCATTCTTTCTAACGGCCCAAGCTATCTTTTGGGGAAAGCTAATAGGCGTTTCTACATCAATGCTCGGGTAATAAGACTCATTGATCAAGGCGACATCCTCATCGGCAACCGTATAGTCTATTTTACCATCCAACACATCTCGAATTAGCATTTCAGTATCAACTGCACCTTTCACCTCCACAACATTTATGTTTTCCCCAATCTCATCAGACAGATTATTTAGCCGATCTGTAAAAGACGAGCCTTTCCTTACATAAACTGTTTTACCACCTAAATCAATAGGGTTCCTTATCAAAGTCTCCTCGATTTCATGGAGCTTTAATTGACGCCAGTTTTCTGGCTTTCTTTGTACTAAAACTTGGGAAACATTGTTATGCGGTTCGGTAAAAGCAAAGCGCTCGCTCCGCTCTTTCGTAACTGCCAAATGGTAGGCCATAATATCGGCATTCCCACTATTAAGCATGTTAAAAGCACCTTGGATGTCAGCCGTAATCTGAACGTCTAATTCAACTTTCAGATAGTCTGCAAGTCTGCTAAGAAGCTCATATTCATAACCAATCGGTTTACCACGATAAATGAAATAACCTGTCGTACTGTTATCCACCACTGCAATGAGGCTTCCTCTTTCACGAATCTTATCTAGATCAAAATCTACAGCAGGAATATCAGGCCCGACCTCTGCTCGAACCATATCAGAGGATTTCTCTCTTCGACAATTTAGAGCAGTGAAACAGATGAAAAATGTGACGATACATAATCGACAAATACGTCGAATTCGAGTAGCAGTCATGTCAGAATATAGTCAACATGACTAGAATTTCAAAGGATGTAAACCGCGAAGACCACTATATATGCTGGTAGAGCAATGACGCCTAGAATTCCTATGGCTATATAAAACAACTTATATCTCTTCAAACGTGATGGCTCAATTTTAAGCAGATCATCTTTTAAAAGAGAAACATTATATGCGATTGGTTTCTTAAAATAGACTTTTGACAAGTTGAACGTTATCAATACTGAAATAAATAGAAGGAAATGAGCCAGACTTGAATTTTCTACATCTCGACCATAATAAATTACCTTTAAAACTATCGAGTAAAAGACCACGTTCACGAAGAAACTAAAATAGATAACTAGCCTTTCTACCACGGCCTTCATGATATCATCATGATTTAATGATGATTCCCACGAAAAGACCAATTTTACGATTGTCTTTGATATCATCACTAAATCAAATACCCTGAAATCAAGCTAAAATTAAAGTTAGGCGTTATTAGCAATGAAATTAATGGCTCTTTCATTAAAGAATTCTGGCTGCTCAACATTGCAGACATGACCACAGTTTGGAACCACCTGAAGCGTAGATGTGGTATGCGTTTTTACCAGTTTCATTACTTGTGGGAGAAACATATAATCTTCGTCCCCCATGAGGTATAGCGTAGGCAACTTCGTGTCATTCTCATTGAAATAACGAAGTAAGGGGTTAATCTTGTAGGTCAACCCGAACCAACGAACAAACTCGTTTTGACAAAGTTTTTTTGCCTGATTGGCAAATAGAACCCGTGATTCTTGGTTCCGCTTTCTTGGCATAATAATCCAGGCAAAGAATTTATATAACCACATATATGGAATGAACTTCTTTGTAGCATTGCCCAGAGCAACCAACATTTTCGACCGAACGTTTAGTCTTGTCACAGCCCCACCCATCACCAAAGATTTCACACGGTTAGGCGCTATATCACATATGGTTCGCATTAGAATTGTCCCGAGAGATATTCCTACGAAATGTGATTTCTCTATTTCAAGGTGATCTAAAACTTCAACCACATCTTGCGAAATATTTTCAAAGTTGTATTCATTCGAAAAATATCTTTCAAACACTTCTTGAGACTTTCCGTGCCCCCTTAAGTCAATCAAAAGGACATTAAAATGATCCTTAAAATCTTTTACTTGCTTATACCAGATGGACGAACTACCACCTGCTCCATGAATGAATGTGACCCATTCTTTGGAGGATTCGTGTTCGTATGTTTTGTAATAAAGCATAGTGGTAACTGCAAATGTAACAAGTTTCGTAAAATAAGGTTTGAAAAACTCTTTTGCTATAAAATCAAAGCCCCCTCATGATTTGTATCATGAGGGGGCTTATTATGAAATTCAGTAGTGATTAGTTACCACCGAAGGTATATCTGATACCAATTTGACCTTGCCATCTAGAGCTAATCAAACCAGAGTCATCGATGTTTCCATCAGAAGGATCGTTTCCGTCAACACCGTCAAAAGTGAATGTTGGAGTAGTTCCGTCAGCTTGGAAACCTTCGAAGTTTAACAACTGGAAGTTTTGAGGTACAAAGTATCTTCTACCCCAATCTCTATTTAACAAGTTACCGAAGTTGTAGATGTCTGCAGTAAGTTGAAGCGTGTGCTTCTTACCACCTGCGTTGATCTCAAACTCTTGTAATAATCTTAAATCAAAGATGTTAGTAAATGGCTCTCTGTTTCTGTTTCTTTCAGCGTACTGGCCTCTTCTTGTGCTTAAGTAAGGATCATTTACGATGAATGAGTTCAGTGCAGCCCATTGCTCACCTGCAGTTCCAGCACTAGCATCATCAACTAAGTTGATATCACTAGCATTTAATGGAACATAAATCAATGTTCTTTCTCTAGAATCTTCACTAGTTAAGTTTCCATTATCATTATAGATGTAAGAGAATGGAGAACCAGAACGACCTTCATATACAAGTCCGATTTGTGTAGCAAAACCTTTTGCATATTCAAACCTGTAAGAAGCTTGCGCAATTACTCTATGTCCTTGAGAGAAATCAGATCTTCTTAACTGCTGATCAAAGTTTCTTCCACCAATAGAGTGTAAACCTCTCCATTGAGAAGAGTTCTGAGAAGATGTACCATCAAATACAGAGAATGCATCTCCATAAGAGTAAGAAATACTTCCTTGGAAACCGTTAGTCATTGGCATAGTCAATGTACCAGAGAAGTTGTAAGCATAACCTCTACCAGTATTACCAGTTACTGAGATTCTACCATAGTTATTTGATTGTACTACTTCATCTCTTCTATTGTATATAGGTCTGTTATCACCAGTTCCTGTTAAGTTACCTACAGACTGTCCAACGTTTACGTTTTGAACGCTAATCGCATAAATAGTCTTAGTCCAAAGTGCGTCTAAAGAGAAGATCCATCCATTAGAAAGTCTCTTATCAGCTGCTAAGTTGAATTTAGCTACTTGAGGAACTCTGAAATCTTCAATGAACAAATCGATGTTACCAGACTGTACAGTTGGATCAATTACACCAGGTTGGTTGTTAACGTCAGGTCTGAAGATAGCGTCGAAGTCGTTCTCATCAACAAAACCTAAGTTTTGGCCATTGTTGTTGTATGCACCGCCTGGCCATACTAGAGGAACTCTTGAAGTAAATACACCTGCACCACCTCTTAATTGAAGTGATCTGTCACCATTTACATCCCAGTTAAAACCAAATCTCGGAGAGAAAGTAGCTCTTGAGTTAATAAAATTACCAACAGCTGCACCTTGTAAATCGTAACCTTCTGCTTCTATTTCAGGAATTGCTAGTGTATTGAAAGTACTGTTTGTAGGTGTTTCATCGAAATAAGGAAGATCCATTCTTAAACCTAAAGTCAATTTCAAGTCATCATTCACTTGGAATTCATCTTGAACATAAGCACCAATCATACCTGAATTAAAGATAGCTGCTGCTGCAGAACCGTCACCAGTAATATTATCTACGTTAGAGAAGTTTCTAGCGTAATCAGTAGCAGGCTGGTCTGTTAAGAAATCGTTTAAAGTGTTATAAGAGTACTGTCCAAAGTTCTGAGCAATAAACAAGTTCTCAACTGAGTAGAATTCAGCGTTAAGCCCTACTACAAAAGTATGACGACCTTTATAAATTTCTAAGTTGTTGTTGATAGTGAAGCCACTAGTTTCTAACAAGTTAGCAGAAGAGAAAGGCTCAGCACCAAATCTGATAGAACCTTGTCCATCTGAAATATTCACTGTAGGGAAGTCTTGTCCTGTTGCGTCTCTATCGTCAGATACACCTATGTAACCAACAGTCAATTTGTTAGACATATTAGATCCGAATGAACTTGAAAGTTCTAATGAAAGTGAATTTGTCTTAGATAAGAAAGACTCAGATCTATTGTAGAAGTTTAGTGTTCTATTACTAGATCTTACACCTTCGATATTATCTGCCTCAACATAAGAGTAACGAGCAGATAATTTGTGATTCTGGTTAATGTTATAGTCAATCTTAGCAGTGAATTTATCTGAATCTAATACTACTGGGTTACCGCTTAAAGTACCTGGGGTGTAACCATAACCGTTCAATTTGCTAACCAACTGATCAATCTGAGCTTGCGTTGCATCTCCATCATAATCTGCGAAATCAAATGGCTGAGGAGTTTCGTCTCTCTGCTGCTCAACATTTACAAAGTAGAATAATTTGTCTTTGATGATCGGTCCACCAACTCTTACACCGTAAGTTTCAGCGCTAAAGTCATCAAGTCTTTCTCTTGTTCCTTCACCATCTCTTGGAGTTCTACCCGCTAAACCTTCATTTCTGAAAAAGTAGTATGCAGAACCTTCAATTTCGTTAGAACCTGATCTTGTCACAGCGTTAATTGCACCACCTGCGAAACCAGATACTCTTACGTCGAAAGGAGCTACCTGAATTTGGAACTGCTCAATCGCATCAATAGAGATCGGAGATACACCAGTTTGACCACCGTTTGTACCTGAACCAGCAAGACCAAAAATATCATTGTTAATCGCACCGTCAATATAGATTGAGTTTAAACGGTTGTTTTGTCCACCAATTGAAATTGAGAAACCGTCGTTACCTTCGTCTAGCGTTGCTTGTGGTGTAAATCTCGCAAAGTCACCGATAGCTCGAGCAACAGTTGGAGTAGAATTGATTTGCTCAATACCAACAACCGTTTCAGAACCAGTTCTGTTACCATCGAAAACGCCGCCTCTTTCAGCTACTACTTCAACGCCTTCCAAAGTCACAGACGACTCAGTTAATTTAGCGTTGATTTTGAAAGCCTGACCTAAAGTCAAGAATACGTTTTCTTGCTTAAACTCCTTATAACCAATAAAAGTCACAGTCACTGTGTAAGGACCACCAACTCTCATGTTTGGAATTCTGTAATACCCATCACTGCTTGTGATGTTACCATAGCGAGTTCCGCTTGGCGTGTGCACGGCCACAACAGTTGCACCCGGTAAAGTTTCACCGTTTACATCTGTTACTCTTCCGTTAATAGAAGAGGTAGTTGTACCTTGACCATATGCTACGTTAATTACTAATAGCATTAATCCAGTCAAGAGTAACTGAAGTAATTGTCTTTTCATAAAAGATGATTTAAAGTAGATTAGATGTTTATTCATAGTCGTGGATTAACACGCATTTTACACCACAAATGTAATTCTTATCAAGGTTGAGGGTATTTTCCAAATGTTATGATTAAGATACATTTGGCGTTTACCTTTAACCTTTTCTTAACATACCATTAGAGCATTTTTCAAAAATGGTTTTTTGCAGAATTATCTCTGTGATTTTCATTTTATCGCAGTTTGTAACTATATAAAAATCAGACATATGCCTCAGATAATTTTATACAAAACACTATCTAAAACTATCTGTCAAACTGTATACAAATGTAAACTTAACTTTACCAACAAAAAAGGCCTTTCTGACCAATTCAATGCAACCGTTTTATAATTTTCAATAAGGACTCGGAATCCGTATATTGCCTTCTTTGCCAACCCACTGTTTATGATAAATAAAAGGCTACAGGTATTACTAATAGGTTTATTGTTTGCGTTAAACACGTTAAATGCACAGGACTTAAAACTCGATTATTACCTTCCAGATAATGTTCAATACAACCCTGATATTCCTACCCCAAAATCAGTCATTGGTCATGAAGTTGGTGAGTGGCACATAACACATGACAAGCTGGTCATGTACATGAAAGCGGTCGCTGCTGCTTCAGAACGCATTACTATTGAGGAAATTGGTACCACACATGAAGGTAGAACTCAACTACTGCTCACTGTAACACATCCAATTAACCACATAGGAATTGATAAAATAAGAAGTGACCATTCTTGGCTCACATACCCAAACGAAGCGGATAAATTTGATGTCAAAAAAATGCCTGCCGTAGTCTATATGGGCTACAGCATCCATGGAAATGAACCAAGCGGGTCGAATGCTTCGATGCTTATGGCCTATTACATGGCTGCTGCGCAAGGTCCAGAAATAGATAATGCCCTCAGAAATACCGTGGTTTTAATAGACCCTTCATTTAACCCAGATGGACTTACGAGGTTTTCTACCTGGGCTAATATGCATAAAAGTAAAAACGTAAACCCCGATCCAAACGACAGGGAATACAGAGAGGTCTGGCCTGGCGGTAGAACAAATCATTATTGGTTTGACCTGAATAGAGACTGGCTACCTGTTCAGCAACCAGAATCACGCAATAGGATTACGAAATATCATCAGTGGAAACCCAATATTTTAACCGATCACCATGAAATGGGTACTAACTCTACCTTTTTCTTCCAACCCGGTGTACCCTCAAGAACCCATCCACTCACACCGAAATTGAATCAAGAAATGACGGGTAAAATCGGTGAATACCATGCAAAAGCACTAGATAGCATTGGCTCCCTTTACTACACTAAAGAGGGTTATGATGATTTCTATTATGGTAAAGGATCGACTTTCCCAGATATAAATGGCGGCATGGGAATACTTTTTGAACAAGCCAGTTCTAGAGGTCATGCGCAAGAAAGCGCTAATGGTATTTTAAGATTCCCTTTTACTGTAAGAAACCAGTTTACCACCTCCCTATCCACTTGGTCTGCTGCTGTGGCCATGCGTGTTGAATTACTGGAATACCAAAAAGATTTCTATAAACGTGCTTTGAGAGAAGCTGATGGCGATAGCCATAAAGCATACATTTTCAAAGCCGAAAAAGATCCAGCAAGAACCTATCATTTGGCAGAAATCCTTGCCAGACAGGAAATTGACTTCTACCGACCCTCTAGAAGAATCAGACTTGATGGCGAAGAATATATGCCTGACAATAGCTACATCATTCCTCTCAAACAGCGCAATTATAAAATCATTAAGGCGATGTTTGAGCAAAGGACCACGTTTGAAGACAGCCTATTCTACGATATTTCTGGGTGGACTTACCCAATGGCCTTTAACATGGAATACCATGAAATGTCAAGCCGAGATTATGGAAGAAACCAATTGGGCGAAAAGGTGGATATCCTACCATTTCCGAAAGGGGAAATAATTGGTGGCCAGAGCAACTATGCTTATGCATTTGAGTGGCACGGATATTATGCACCTAGGGCAGCCAACAAGCTTCTTTCCAAAGGGGTAAGACTGAAAGTATCGACAAATAAGTTTACTGACGAGAACAAAAAAGAGTTTGATCGCGGTACCATCCTTATTCCAGTAGCTGGTCAGTCCGTCTCTAGTTTCGATCTATTCGAGATGATGAAAAAAATAGTAGATACTGATGCTTTAGACATATATGCTTTAAATACCGGGCTTACTGGCGGTGTATCATTAGGTAGTAATTCTTTTGTGACATTGGAAAAGCCTGAAGTGGCGCTCGTCGTAGAAGCGGGTAGCTCAAGTGATATCGGGGAAGTTTGGCACCTCTTAGATACGCGGATGAATATGCTTGCTACAAAGCTTCAAGCAAATCGACTAGGTTCCAATGCAATCGACAGATATAATAGCATTGTCATCACTGGGAGTCTCAACCTGAGTGAAGGCGCTATGAATAACCTCAAAAGATGGATTAGGAATGGCGGAACCTTAATCGGGACTGGTTCAGCAGTAGGCTGGATGTCACGGAATAAACTCACCAACTTAAAAACCATTAGAGCCGAGGCACCAAGTGCAGAAGAAATTAGCTATGATCAGATTACAAACTACGTCAGGGGGCAAAATATACCGGGTGGTGTGTACATGTCAGAATTAGACCTTTCTCACCCAATGAGCTTTGGGTACTACAATGAAAATCTGCCGACCTTCAGAAGAGGTAATACGATTATAGAGCCATCTGAGAGTAAATTTGCTAACCCTGGAAAATACACCGATAGCCCGTTGATTAGCGGATGGATTAGCGATGCCAATTTAGAAACACTAAAAGGTACTTCTACCATACGAGTAAGTGCCCTGGGAAGTGGCCGAATTGTCTCATTGGTAGACAATCCAAATTTTAGGGCCTTTTGGTATGGCACCAATAAGCTGATGATGAACGCAATTTTCTTTGGTAGACTGGTCAATCGAGTATCAGCTCAATAAATAAAGGCTTATTGGTCAAATATGATTGACATTGAGTTTATACTGTATCGATCGATTTATTTATCTTTGTAAAAATTTTCGCAATTGTCAGATCGCCTTTTTCTTTTAGACAAAAATTACATCCTGAAGCAGGTTCAGTCGGATTTAAGATTGAAGCTTCAGAATAAGTTGATTGATTTAATCAAAGAAGGTTACTATGCGGTTTTTAATCCGCTTAGACTATCTGATAGCACCACTGATTTGATCGATAATTATGTAGCGGCTAACCAAAGCTATTTTGATGAGCTTTATGACGTAGTTGCAGGCATTTATCGCTTCCAAATTGGAGATAACCAGTTGGAATTTCTATTTGATGGAAGTAGCCATTACGACAAATATGTAATTGACTGGGAAGAGGCCTTTATAAACTATATGAATGAGCTTTGTACGAAGAAGAATTTCGTATTAGCAGGATTAGAACTCACTGTCTTCCACAAGCCTGAAAATAGAATAGAATTAGCCCAAAATCGGATGAAAGTTAGCATTTTCGATCATTTCGGTTTGAAAATCTATAAATACAAGGGAATTCAAGCCTTGAAAGATAAAACGGCTTAATACTAAGAATTTAGGGCCTTCATAATCTCCAACCCAGATGAAGTTCCCAACCTATCAGCGCCAGCAGCTATCATCTCTTTAGCCGACACCAAATCTCTTATTCCACCCGATGCCTTGACCCCAACATTTGATGGAGCATTTTTCCGCATTAAAGAAACATGATGTGCAGTAGCACCGTGGGTAGAAAAACCTGTGGATGTCTTCACAAAATCTGCCCCGGCTTGAGCGCAAAGTTGTGTTGCACTGATGACTTCATTGTCCGATAAATAAGAGGTCTCTATGATTACCTTCATCATGCAGCCGGCTTCATGAATAAGTTGAGCACATTTTGCCAACTCAATCTTAGCCCAAGGCATTCCTGCTTTAAAAGCCGATATATTCATAACAATATCCAACTCATTGGCTCCATTATTAATGGCTTTATCAATTTCGAGTAGCTTGGATTCTGTCATCTGATAACCCAAGGGAAAGCCAATTACAGTGACCAATTGAATATCCGTTGGTGCCAATTCTCTTGCCGCTCTTTTTACCCAAAACGGCGGCAAACAAACGCCAACAAATTCATTTGAAATAGCTTCTTGTACCAAGTTGTCGACCTCCTTATCGGTGATCGTAGGCTTTAAGTTTGTATGTTCTATGTAGCGGTTAATTTCCATTTACATAGTCTTGCAAGTAACTGTAGCGTTCGGTCAGTTTACCATTTTCGGTAATCGATGCACGCTTGATTATATCATCTACATCTTCGCCAATTAAATTAGGCAGAATGTGGTTTAAGAATTCTTTACCAAAATCTTCTGATGCATTTCTAGGTAATTCACATGGCAAATTGTCCACGGCCATCACCGTAATATTTCCCTCATCGGAATATGGCGCCTCGACACGATCATTACTAGGGTTATAATCGTAAACTGGGTTATCAATCGTTGCGGGCTGTTTTGTGGAAGGAATAGAACCCTCTATATCACAGGTTATGTCCGCAATCACACGTACTTTAAAATCTGACTGAACAATATCTTCTTTAGTGAAAAGCACTGGCGCTTTTGGGTCCCAGAAAGCGCCAGCTATGATCACATCTGCCTTTTGAGCATAGGGTAAAAATGCAGACTCATATTGACTAGGGTCCTTATAAAATTCGTCTCGGTCAAAATTACCATTACCGATTCTTCTGTTGTAATCGCGCGTATTCAGTTGCGTATAAACTGGGCCGTTGAAGTATTCATTGACAAATTCGGCTGGACTTACTTTTCTTATTCCCATACCATTAAGCACTTCCATAGCTCCCTTAGAAACACGACCTCCACCTGTCACCACTATTTTCACGGGTGGCAAATTCACTTTGACATATTCCGTTTTCATGTCATCTAAATCGAAGCACTCGTGCGCGGGACGTAGATGAAACAAGTTGTAGCGCTTACCAAAAGTTAAAATCCCATTGTATGCACCCACGATTCCTGCATAACGACCAAAAGCGATCAAGCGCTGACCATTTTGATTCGTCAAACACTCCCAATCTATTAAGCGGATATTTTTCTTAAGTATTTCTTGAAGTAATCCTCTGTTATACTCTTGCTTCTTGATGGTATGCGAAAAGAAAAAGTGCGTTTTTCCTGCCGAAAGCATAGAAAGTGGCACTTCTTTTACCCCTAGAATGATTTCACAATCGCTCACATCATCAACAAGATGAGCACCAGCAGCGGCATATTCTTCATCTTTAAAACAACGAATATCGCTGCGTTGACATTTGACATGAATATTTGGATGTTTTGTAAGGATTTCTTTGACCTGTTCTGGCGTCAATGGAACCCGATGGTCTACCGGAATTTTCCCTTCCTTTATTATGCCGATACTAATTGCTGTCATACTGCAAAAGTAATTAATTCGGCTGATTGGAATGCCTAAACGAAGTCACTAATCATCTGAAAAGCCAGTGTTTCGAGGTATTGCGATGCGTTCGTCATGGCGTCATCAATATTTTGTGCCAAATCACTGATTTGCAGTATCATTTCAGAACTGCCAAGTGCATTATCCGATTCAAAAACACCACATAATATACCGATCGGTATATTATTATTTTTCCCAAACTGAATAACGCCCGAAACGACCTTGCCTTCACTAGTTTGGTTATCCATTTTACCTTCTCCGGTTATAATCAGATCGGCATCTTTAGCATATTCAAAGAAGTCGACAACATCCATAATG
This sequence comes from Roseivirga misakiensis, assembly GCF_001747105.1. Taxonomy (NCBI): domain Bacteria; kingdom Pseudomonadati; phylum Bacteroidota; class Cytophagia; order Cytophagales; family Roseivirgaceae; genus Roseivirga; species Roseivirga misakiensis. The sequence goes on from NZ_MDGQ01000004.1 coordinate 279,381, forward strand.
GCTTCAATTCCTGAGACTAGTTCGGCTTTTAGGAAACTCATTGCGCCATAGCCCAATCCGCCCGCAGCACCAGCACCCGGGTGTAACTCGTGTCCATTTTCCAGAATTGACGCTAAGTTTGCTAGGCCAGCGTCTAGCTTTTCAATTGCAATTTCATTTGCCCCTTTTTGAGCACCATAAACATAAGATGCCCCGTTGCTTCCCGTCAATACATTCTGAACATCTGATAAAACTGTAAACTTTACATTTTCGATCCTTTGGTCAGCTTTGCTAGGGTCAACTTGGGTCAATCTGTTTAGTGAACCTCCAGCAACTTTCGAAGCCATCCCATCTTTTGTTATGAATTGAAATCCAAGGGCTTCTGCCATACCAGCTCCCCCATCATTCGTAGCGCTTCCACCAATCAGCAAATATATTTCTGTTACATTTTGCCCAAGTGCATGTGCGATTAGTTCACCCGTACCAAAGGAAGAGGTATTCAACGGGTTTCTTTCATGGTCTTTTAAGAGTTGTAACCCAGAAGCTTTAGACATTTCTATGAATGCCCTAGTCTGATCCTTTAAATAGTAAGTAGATATCGGTCGGAACAGTGGGTCATTTACAACGAGATTTATCCGCTCTAGTGACATATGTTGTTCTAAAAGGTCGAGTGTACCTTCCCCACCGTCAGCTAGAGGTAATTTTACAACATCAATGTCTTTAGAATAACGTTTTATGCCCTTTTCAATGGCATTACATACTTCGTTAGCTGAAAGGGAACCTTTAAACTTATCAGGGCAAACAAGAACTTGCATCTTTTAGAATAAGTAAGGAAAGACTACCGAAATTAAGACGATCAAAACGAAGAAAGCGATCAGTACATAAACACTCTTTTGTTTGAAATTGATCGGCTCGATTGACATTTGCTCACCCGAAGTATTGGGTTTTAAAACGCTAACCACATAAGCTACTATAAACGCCACTATGGCTCCAATTGCGTTCCACCAAAACCAAAAAATCTCTGGAACTGCCAGCCACATATATACATTTAGCGCAACTCCTGTCAATAAACCAACATTTGCTCCAATGCCATTGATCTTTTTTACAAGAATTGCGGCCACGAAAATAGCGAGTATTGGTCCGAAGGAGACTGAACCAACTTTGTTAATGGCTTCAATTACAGTATCAGCAATATCACCCACAAAAAAGGCTACAACTACACAAACCCCGCCCCAAAAGAGTGCGGTAATTTTAGAGAGCTTCATGTACTGTCGCTCATCCAAGTTTTTGCCGCGAGCAAATAAATCTTCCACTGAAGCCGCACTTAGGGAATTAATGGCTGAACTTAAAGAGGACATTGCTGCTGAGAAAATCGCCACGATCAGAATACCAATAACTCCATTTGGAAGATAATCTCTGATAAAAATTGGAATCATTCTATCAGGTGTATCGCTCGGAATTAAGGAAATAAAATCGGTTTGGGACAACGCGAGCGTTCCTATCACTAACCCCATAATACAGTATGCTAGCGTGATTGGGAAGCGCATAAGACCATTAGCCAGAAGGGTTTGCTTCATGGTTTTATCGCTACTCGCTGATAGCAGCCGTTGTACTTGACTTTGGTCTGTTCCATAATAAGAGGCATACAGAAAAAACCCTCCGACCAACATGGGCCAAAAACCGAACTGATCACCACTAAAGCCAAAGGATGAAAAGTCAACTGCCGTCAAACGTTCTGTATCGACTTTATCTAAGAAACTTCCCCAACCGCCTAGGTAATGAAGTCCAAAACCAAAGCAGACAATGATACCTATAAATAGTATGATCATCTGAAGCATATCGCCATAGACTACGGCCTTCATACCACCTTGCAAAGAATAGATAATGGTGACAATACCGATTAAAACAATGCTTTGCCACATGGGTATTTCCATGACGCTTTCTAGAATTATTGCTACCGTATAGATCATAACGCCGGTACCAAATGCCCGGCTCACTTGAAATACAATGCTTAATAAGACACGCGTACTCGCGTCGAAACGGCGTTCTAGGAACTCATAAACGCTTACTATTCCTGATTTATAGAAAGTGGGCACCAAAACTACCATTAAGAAAATCATAGCAAGTGGCACGGCAAACTCGTAGGTCAGCCATATCATTCCTCCACCCTCTTTCAGGCCTACGAACGCCGGAGCAGAAATAAAACTAACAGCCGACAGCTGTGTGGCCGCTGTACTCATGGCTAAAGGAAACCAGCCAAAACTTCTGCCTCCTAAGTAATAGTCATTTTTGTCGGATTGATTTTTAAAACGGTAACCTAAGTACAGAAAGCCGCCTATGTAGAGGATGATAATAGCGTAATCGAGGATGTTCATGAATCAGCAATAAAGTCTAATACGACCGCTGCAGTCCATGAAAAATGGTTTCCTCCATAACCATGCTTCAACTGATCTGCGACAGACTTTCTGGGGTCGAAATATTCGTGAAAACCTAAGTTATCAACTAATTCTAAAAAATCCGACTTTACTTGATTTGCGGTTTCCTTGAAATCATAACGCGCCAACCCTTGATGGACTAGCCAATTCATTTGAGGCCAAATTGGCCCTTTCCAATACCTCCGCGCGTCAAAGATGTTGTGATCTGGATCGAAACTTGGCATGACTCGAAAGCCATCCGGTCGGTTGGCTATTGATGTGATGTAGTCATTCAAAATCGATGCTCGATTATCAGAAGGAATTCCTGCATAAAGCGATGTAAAAGCGCCTATTTCTTTTAGTGCAATATGCCGATCGTTTTGTAAATCGTAGGGCGCATAGCTTAGTAGCGATTCAACCCACAGCTTTTGGTCAAAAGTAATCTTGCTTTGAGCATTCCACTCTTCTACTTCTTTAGTATCCAAGCCAAGTTTCGAACCAAGTTTTATCAAAGCCTCATTTGAGCGTATCAGCATGGCATTGAAGAGGGTGTCTTGCACTAAGAATGGGCAATCTTTTGCAATTTCTTTTCCATCATATTGATGTCTTTTCCCCAACTCCATCAGATAAACATAGATATCATAATCTTTATCTGAGGGTCGTTCAGATGGATCTGCCTTTAGGTTGTCGTAGCGTTTATAAGGGGGGATATCTCCGGGTTTGATTTGAATAGTCTTTACCAAATCATCCCAAAGTGGTGAATTATCTCTTCCCGATGCCCAAGGGTGAAATATAAAAGCGAGCCCCTCTTTATTTGGGTCGCGGTACTCATAAAAATATCGGTGAAGGTTCAGGATTTTGGGGTAAAAGGCGGTCACAAAGTCTTTTACTTCTTCATTTCCAGGGTGCAAATTGAATATCTGCTCCAAAATAAAGCCATGCACAGGTGGCTGAGTGATTCCTGAGGTTCCTACATGTCTTGGGGCGATGGCCACTTTTTTTGATTCCCAATAGGACGGCCCTGGGAAATATCCTTCTCGCTTTTTGCTATGAAAAACAATATGTGGCAACATACCATTTGCCCATTGGCCTTCAAAGAGACTTTTTAATTCGCGCATAGCACGACTTACATCGAAATGTGCAAACCCCATGGCCACAAATCCAGAATCCCAATTCCATTGATATGGATACAAGTTGGCGCTGGGTACTGTGTACCTCCCATCCCAAGTATTATCATTTAGGATTTGGCTGGCCTGATTAAAAAGTTTTTCTTGGTTTTCTATGGACATGAAAGTCTGATGTAAGTGTTTGAGGCAGGTGAAAATACTCATCCATAGAGGAAATAAAAATACCAAAGCCGTATGCTTTGGTATTTATCATGAAGTTATGCTTCGGTTCTTATCTAATGGCGTAGCGCAAAATAGTTTTTAGCTTTTCTTTAGCTGTTTTGCGTGGATCGCTTAAATAAATCTCATGGTGATAGCCAGCGATTTGATATCCCTCTCTTTCTATGAATTCATACAACTTCTCTAAGGTCTCTGCCTCTTGATCATAAGACCCTATGTGTAAAACCTGTGCAGATAGCCCCTCATGAATTTCTTCGAAAACATAGTCATGTTCATTGGTGGCTTTTCCTGCTGCAATCAATTGGTTTAAGGCTAAATCAAATTCTGTTTTCCCAACAAAATCAGGCATCCTGAACATAATTTTCCAATGCCAGTCTTGTCGTGGTGTATCTTCAAATGGTAATTCGCCAGTTACCCACCAAAAGCCCTCCATTTTAGGCACTACGAAATCTAAATCATTCGCCTTACTAATAAACTTAATATGATAGGCTAGTCCATAAATTTCCTCTACCGAGCTTATGAATTTTTGATCTTCTGGCGCACAGACTCCAGATATTGTGATGTAATTATAAGGCTCGAGGTTGACTATTTTGGGTTTAGTCGTTGCTTTATAGTACTCTGGGTATGCCTGTTGTAAGTTTAGCTTTTCTAATGTCATCATGATATTGGTGTTAAGTGATCAAAAAATTCTACTTTGTCGATAGCCGCGATCATATTTGAAAAATCCCCTGCCTTGGTTCTCCTTTGCCATTCGGCTGCCGAGGCCTTTGCGGAATCCATATCCTCCCAAACCACTATATCTACTAAATGACCATCATTCGTATTGGCCAACAAGCATTCATGGGCTATAAAGCCACTTTGGCTGGATAAAAATGTTCTTAATTCTGGAAGTACTACGGTACTATACTCTTGAAGGTGTTCGGCTTTTACTGTGTAATGAACCAGTTCCTTTACCGTTGTTTTGTTGTTGCTCATTTTGCTATTGTTGATTTACAAAAGCAATTTCTAGCAGTATAGTGACAACCCTATGTCAGTAGGTTTTTTGAAGAAAAAATTATTTGTAGTGTTTGTTGAGTTCGTCGACGAGGTTCAGCAAGATGGGTTTAAGGCTTTCTGGTGAAACCACTTCGACTGCATTTCCAAAGGAAATAAGCCACCGGGCGAAGTACTCTAACCCAGGAACTAGAAATTTCATTTGAATACGGCCTTCCTTTTCATACTCGCTTACAAAACCTTGATAATATTTTTGAGTAGAAATAAATCTAGCCACTTGTGCATCAATACTAATTTCGACTTCAGAGAGTTCATTACCTCTTAAAATCTCTTCCATAAAACTTTCTACTCTTGTAGGCGTGGTTTCAAAGGTTTCTTCTAGCATTTGAAGTTTTACCAATCGATCGACACGAAAATCTCGTGGTGCTTGCCTCAGGCGACAAAAAGCTAGGAGATGCCAATGACCTCCGTAAAAAGTAAGACCGATCGGTTCCACTTGTCGCACATTAAAATCGCCCGTGTAATTCGAAAAATATTTAAACTCTAAAACACATTGGTCTACTAGGGCTCTTTGTATGGTAGCCAAAAAATTATTCGGAAAATCTTCACTTTCCATTTGTGGAATACTGGCTACTCGGATTTGAGATTCGAGTTTTTCTAAACCTTCTTTTTCGTTGGACTTCAAAACGCTTTTAATTTTAAACATGGCCTCTTGGAAATGCTGCTTGATGGATTTGTCTGTTTGGCGTTCAATAAGTTTTGAACCAATGACCAGTGCATTGGCTTCTTCGGAAGTGAACATTACTGGCGGCAAGTGATAGCCCTCCATTATAAAGTAACCTTTACCAGCTTCTGCGCCCAATGGCACACCTGCCTCCTCCAAAGACCGTACATCTCTATAAACCGTTCTTAAGCTTATATCAAACCGATTCGCAATCTCTTGTGCAGTGACAACTTTCTTAGATTGTAAGTGGACTAAAATAGCAGTAAGGCGGTCTATCCGATTCATTTCTCTATGATTGATTAAACATAAAAAATATCCTTATCATTGCGAATATGTGGTTAGATCATCTGGTCTTATTTTTAGGCTGGGGGTTATTTTACTCCCTTCACAGCATCTTACTTATGGAGAAGGTGAAAAGTCGTATTGGCCTTAAGCCGAGGACTTATCGTTTGCTTTACAATTTGCTGTCCTTCATACTGATGGTGGCTGTTTTATTTATTGGTGCCATTATTCCTAGTCCATTAATCATTAAGCCTACGCCAATGGCATTTTATATTGGTCTGATGTTAAGTACAGTGGGTATTTTCGTGATTAAGAGGGCTTTTAGAAACTACAGCACTGGTGCCTTCCTAGGATTTAAAAAAGAGAGCGAACATCCAACGTTAAATGTCGAAGGTCTTCAAAGCAAAGTTAGGCATCCGTTATACACCGGTACTATTATGATTTTTGTCGGGTATCTTATCTACAACCCTCTACTTTCTAGCGCAGTTACTTTGCTAGCATTAATCATCTACTTACCGATCGGTATACGACTTGAAGAACAAAAACTGATAGATAAGTTCGGGGATGAATACCAAACTTATAAACGAAATGTCCCCGCTATTTTCCCAAGGATCACATTTTTCAAAAACTAGATTTCATGGGACACAAAATCACTGGTTGGGTTGCGCTCCTAGGCCTTATTTTGGTCATAACTTCATTCATTTTAAAAACGCTTTCCGTTATTGATTTGGGCATTAGAAGTATCATTATGATATGTGGTTTCACATTAATGCTTTTAGGCACTTTATGGCGAGTAGTTTTAGAGATGAATGACGACGGACAAAGTGGTAATCCTTAACTCATTAGCGGCTAGTTGGAAACGGCCTCTCGTCTAAAAATTATTTATATTTGTACGCATGAGGGGAAGGTTTTTTATTTTGATTTTAGCCACATTATTACTGGCTTATTCTTGTGGATCAGAAGCTGTCAAAAAAGAGGCTAGTGAGAATCAATACATGATCGACCTCCTCGATGAACAACACGGGAAAGTAAATCCTCTTGATCTTCAATACTATTACAATACCAAAAGAGCCAATGCTTATGATTCTATGAGAAAAGCAAAGGGCCCTGCCTCCTCTGACTATATGCTTCTCACCTATTGGTACTTTAGAGAGACGCTCAACAGCGGTAATACTGAAAAAGCCATACTTGGAATAGAGGATTTCAAAAAAGAGTTAGCGGCGAAGAATAAAACCCTAAGCGCTCAAGATGAATCCTTCTTTAATAGACTTTTGGCCGTGTCATACATCAGACTAGGCGAACAAGAAAATTGTATCATCAATCACAGTTCGGCCTCGTGTATTTTACCTATCCAAGCCGATGGCATCCATACCAAAACGCAGGGCTCGGAAAAGGCCATTGAGGTATTGGAAGACATGCTAAAAAAGTCACCAAATGACTTAGAACTAAGGTGGCTTTTAAATATATCTTATCAAACCCTAGGACGCTACCCTGATGATGTGCCTACCGAACATCTTATTCCAATAGAATCTTTCAGTGCTCAAAATGACTTGGATATACCGAGGTTTACGGATATGGCACCCAATTTAGGTGTAGCAACCAGAGGTTTAGCAGGAGGATCTATTACAGAAGACTTCAATAATGATGGCCTTTTGGATGTTCTAGTAACATCTAGTGGTTTTACTGAAAGTGACCAAATGAGATATTACGTTAACAATGGTAAAGGGGGCTTTGACGATATGACAAGCACCGCAGGCTTAGATGGATTAGTTGGCGGTCTAAATTGCGTTCAGACTGACTATAACAACGACGGGTTTGTAGATATTTTTGTAATGCGCGGAGGTTGGTTCGGAGAATGGGGTAAACACCCAAACTCTCTGCTAAGAAACAACGGTGACAATACTTTTACGGATGTTACTAAAGAAGCTGGAATTTTGTCCTTTAACCCAACTCAAACCTCTGTTTGGGCCGACTTTAATAACGACGGCTGGGTCGATGTATTCATTGGAAACGAGACGAATGTCGATAGGAGGAATTTAACTCGAGACAGTAAATTTAAAATTCACGAGGCCGAATTCTACTTAAACAAGAAAGATGGAACATTCGCCAACATTGCCTCTTCTATCGGGCTCAGGTTTACAAGCTTAATCAAAGGAGCAACTGCCATAGACGCCAACAACGATAATCTTATGGACCTGTATGTTTCAATTATGGGTGGTCAAAATAAGTTACTGATCAATCAGGGTGACTTGAAATTTAAAGATGAAACGATCGCCTACAATGCGCCTGAACCATTTGTGAGCTTCCCTGTCGGCTCCTTCGATTATAATAATGACGGCTTCGAGGATTTATTCATATGTGGCTATAGCACTAGTAACAATACGCTTTCTTATGAAACAGCTTACGAGTTACTCGGCAATAGACCATCGGCTGCTTTGCCCAAACTTTACAGGAATAATGGCGACGGCTCTTTTACTGATGTTACAAAAGAGGCAAAAATGAATCACTCCATTTACGGCATGGGCTTTAATTATGGTGACTTAGATAACGATGGCTTTTTAGATATCTACTTCGGTACTGGAGACCCAAGTTTTGAGAGCATTATCCCAAATAGAATGTTCAAAAATATTGATGGTAAATACTTTGAAGAAGTAACGTTTCAAGGTGGCTTTTCAAACATTCAAAAAGGACATGGTATTAGCTGGGCTGATATGGATAACGACGGCGATCAAGACATATATATTACTATGGGGGGTGCCCATGAAGGCGATGTATATCAGAACCTGCTCTTGGTAAATCCGATGAGTGAGAATAACTGGATTAACATTCAACTTGTCGGAGAAACGTCAAATAAGAAGGCGATTGGTGCTAAGGTTCACATTGTAACTTCCAATCAGCAACACATTTACAGAACAGTTTCTAGTGGTGCCAGCTTTGGTGGCAATAGTTACGACCTAGAAATTGGCCTTGGTAATGCAAACCAGATCGACCTTATTGAGGTGACCTGGCCATCAACAGGTAAAACACAAACTTTCAATAAAATTGAAATAAATACACACGTGAAAATCATGGAATCAGGTTCAACTATTGAAAAAAGAACTGTGCCAAAGATTAACTTCGCTATGGATGCTAATATGGTAAGTCAACATGAGCATGAATAAAACTAATTCAGCAATACTTTTATTTTTGGGATTTATCCTCATGATCACTTCTTGTGGTGGCGGGGAAGAAACGCTCTTTAAACTAGTCCCCCCTTCAAAATCTGGAATTACGTTTAATAACGAAATGAAGGAAAGTGAAAAGATAAACTACCTGAAATTTACAGCAATCTACAATGGTGGTGGTGTCGCAGTAGGTGATATTAATAATGATGGACTAGAAGACCTTTTTTTTACAGGAAATATAGTTGGCAGTAAACTCTATTTAAATAAAGGAGAACTGGAATTTGAAGATATTACATCTTCTTCTGGAGTATCTACTGAGGGGCTTTGGTGTAATGGAGTATCAGTTGTTGATATAAACGCAGACGGTTTCAATGACATTTACGTGGCAGTTTCTGGACCTCATGAAGACAAACGCGAAAACCTTCTTTTCATTAATAATGGCGACAATACATTTAAAGAAAGTGCGCGTTTATATGGCTTGAACGATGATGGACATTCTACTCACTCGGTATTTTTCGATTACGACCTAGATGGCGACCTAGACATGTATCTGCTTACTTACGGAAATAATGAAGGTACTGACCTTACATTGGTCAATAAGAAAATTTCAGACGGAACAGCCTTGTCTAACGACAAACTATACAGAAACAATGGAGATAATACCTTCACAAATGTGGCGACAGAATCTGGTATTCTTGTAGAAGGATATGGCCTTGGTGTGGCAATAAACGACATAAATAATGATAACTACCCCGACATTTATGTTAGTAATGATTTCTTATTCGACGACATTCTATACATCAATAACCAAGATGGAACATTTACAGATATGTCAAAAGAATACTTAAATCATACAAGTGTCTTTGGAATGGGGGTAGACTTTCAAGATTTCAATAATGACCTTTTACCCGATGTAGTGCAAGTGGATATGATGCCTGAAGATAATTATCGGCAGAAGAAAATACTTGGCCCTATGCAATTTGATTTTTTCAATTTGTCGATAAAAGAAGGGTATACCCCACAATACATGAGAAATAGCCTTCAGCTGAATCAAGGAGAAAGAGGTTTTTCAGAAATTGGCCAATTGGCTGGTGTTCACCAAACAGATTGGAGTTGGGCTCCTATGTTCGTTGATCTCGATGCGAACGGAAGTAAAGACCTTTATATAACAAACGGCTTCAGAAGAAATGTAAGTGATTGGGATTTTAGAAATTATATAGGTGAACAGATCAGAGTCGCGAAGGAAGCCGGTAAAAACTCGGATCAAATCGCATTAGACATTATTAAAAGTACTAACGATGTAAAGCTCTCAAATTACGCCTACACTTATAACCATGACCTTACATTTTCTGATGTAACAAAGAAATGGGGCTTATCTGCGCCTACATGGTCGAATGGGATGGCCTATGCTGATCTGGACAAGGACGGAGACCTAGATATTGTAATTTCAAATATTGATGATTTTGCCCATGTCTACGAGAATACTTTGAATGAAGAAGAGAGTCCAGCAAATTACCTAAAAATCCAATTGCACGGTACCAAAAAAAATCCAATAGGTCTTGGTGCGAAAATCTTGGTGAATCAAGAAGGTCTTAAACAGGTACACTATCAAACTAAGACCAGAGGTTATTTATCAAATGTATCTTCGGAGATATATTTTGGTTTTGGTAACAACTCAGCGAAAGCAGAAGTCAAAGTTATTTGGCCTTCAGGCCAAGTTGAAACCGTAGAAAGTGACCTTAATACTACTTTAGTATTAGATATCAAAAATGCGGTTGACGAATCTAAGATAGATGAAACAGTTGTTCTTACAGATGGTAATTCTGCCTCTAAATTCGACCTAGACCATTTTGCGGAAGAAAACGATTATGTAGATTTCTACTATGAACCACTGCTACCTCATCGGTTATCACAAGCAGGTCCTACAATCACAAAAGGTGATGTAAATGGTGACGGAAAGGATGATCTTTTCGTTGGCGGATCAGCAGGCTACCCTAGCCACCTACTCACTCAAAACAACAATGGAACTTTCGATAAAAGGATCTTAGCTGACTCTGAGCAGTTTGAAGATACTGACGCTGTGTTTTTTGACGTCGATTCAGATGGAGACATTGACTTATATGTGGCGTCAGGCAGCAATGAATTTGATGAAAATGACCCTAGATATCAAGACAGGCTTTACCTAAATGACGGTAAAGGAAATTTCCTGCGAAGTGAAGCTTCATTGCCAATTATGTTGACCAGCACTGGTTCAGTAGCCGTAAACGACTTCGACAACGACGGTGATTTAGACATTTTTGTCGGTGGACGACTTTCTCCCAAAAAGTATCCTATGCCTGGTACTTCTTATCTACTCAGAAATGATGAAGGTAATTTTACCGATGTCACGTCGAATTTAAGTTCTGATCTGGTAAATGTAGGTATGATTACCACTTCCGCTTGGGCAGATTTAGATAATGATAATGTAGCAGAGCTTATCATAGCCGGAGAATTTATGCCTATTACTGTTTTCAAAAATGTCAATGGTAAATTCGAGAATCAAACGGCTTCTTTAGGCTTATCAAAGCATACTGGTTGGTGGAATACATTAATGATCGACGACGTAAATAATGATGGGAAACCAGATATCATTGCTGGTAACTTGGGGGAGAACACAAAATATCAAATATCGCCAGAAGAACCTTTAACCGTTTTTGCGAAAGACTATGATAAAAATGGAATGATAGACCCTATCATGAGCTGTTTTATTGGGGGGCAAGAGCATATATTGCACTCAAAAAGCACCCTCGAAAGCCAAGTCATCGGTTTTAAGAAAAGATTCATAAAACACGAGCCATTTGCTAAGGCTACATTCGAAGATATTATATCCAAAGAGTTAAGGGAAGACGCTTTTGTTTTACGAGCTAATACCTTTAAGCATACATTATTCCTAAATTCTGGTGACAGTTTTAACGCCGAAGTATTACCAAAGGATGTACAAGTAGCACCACTTCAGTCAATTCAAAAAAGCGATGGTAAATACTACTTAAGTGGAAATGACTATGCGACTGAGGTAATTGTGGGGCAATACGATGCCAGTCATGGTTTTGAATTGAGCTACAGTAACTCTAGCAATGCTTTTATGGTGGAAAGAGAATCTAACTACAGAGCATCAGGTAACATTAAAGATGCAGTGATTATCAACGTCGGCGATAAAAAATTGGCCGTTCACGCGGTGACAGCGGGTGAACTTTATGTTCGGGAGTTGAACTAATTACTGGCTAGATCTTACTCCTCCTCTTCGTTCGAAGTAGAATCTTTGAGATCATCGCGATCTCTTAGTTTCTTATCGTCTACGTTCTTGTTTAAAAATTCGTTTATTTTATCAATGGATAACGAATTTTGGATTTCACCAAAACGATCGATGTTGACGCTCAAACCATCGAGCTCTTCTGCAACTTTGGCTTTCTCTTCTTGATTCTTTTTCTTCTTTGCCATAATTATTTACGCTAAAGTTTCAATTGCCTTATCTATACGACTGATGACTTCTTTTGGACCTAAAATTGACATAATTGCCATTAAATCAGGTCCACCAGCTTGACCTGTAAGTGCGAGCCTCAAAGCAGGCATCACTCTTCCTAAAGGTGTATCATCTTTTGCTAAAAAAGACATAAAGAGTTCTCTTACATCTTCCTTAGACACGTGATCGAAGTTAGACAGTTCAGCAGAAAATCCCTGCAACTTTTTAACTGCTAAGTCATTCCACTTTTTTCGAGTAGTTTTTTCATCATAAACCGAAGGAGACTCAAAAAAGAAACTACCGGCTACTTTCATTTCTTGGATGAATGTCACCCTTTCCTTTAACGCAGCCACGATGGCTAAAGATTTACTTCTTTCAATAGGCTCATCAAAAAGGTTTGAATATACATCGGCCAATTCATCATCAGACCTTGCCCTTAGATATTGTTCATTGAACCATTTTGCCTTATCGATATCAAAGCGTGCACCAGCTTTATTTATTCTTTCGATTGTGAAGGCGTCGATCAATTCTGTCAAAGAGAAAATCTCATCTTCTCCTCCTGGGTTCCAGCCGAGGAAAGCCAAGAAATTGATAAATGCATCTGATAGGTATCCCTGTTCTTTGAAACCTTTCGATAGTTCTCCCGACTCAGGATCGGTCCAGTTTAATGGAAATATTGGGAAGCCCAATTTGTCAGCCGCACGCTTGCTTAGTTTTCCATTTCCATCTGGCTTCAATAATAATGGTAAATGGGCAAATTCAGGCTTTTCCCACCCCAAATACTCATAAAGAAGAACATGCAATGGCGCTGAGGGTAACCATTCTTCGCCACGAATAACATGAGAGATGTGCATCAAGTGATCATCTACAATATTAGCTAAGTGATAAGTTGGCATGCCATCAGACTTCAAAAGAACTTTATCGTCCATAGTAGCGGTATTCACAACTACCCAGTCCCTGACTAAATCCTTGAATCGAACATCTTCATTACGCGGAAGTTTAATTCGGATTACATAAGCATCTCCCCGTTCAATTCTTTGTTTTACTTCCTCTTCCGAAAGTGTTAAAGAATTAACCATTTGCATTCTTGTAATGGCGTTGTATTGAGGGTTGGCCACTCTTGCTTCTTTTAGCCGTTCCCTCATTTCTTCTAACTCTTCGGCGGTATCAAAGGCATAATATGCCTTACCTTCGGCTAGTAACTGGTCGGCATACTGTTTATAAATATCTTTACGCTCAGATTGTCGGTAAGGCCCGAACTCACCTCCGGCGTTCACGCCTTCGTCCGGAGAAACTCCTGCCCATTCTAGTGCCTTTTCTATATATTCCTCAGCACCTTTTACAAACCTATTCTGATCCGTATCTTCTATTCTGAGAATAAAAGTGCCATTATTTTTCTTGGCAAATAGGTAATTGTAAAGTGCAGTTCTAACACCGCCAATATGTAGGGCACCTGTGGGACTAGGGGCAAATCGTACGCGAACGCTCATATCAATAAATTAGGCCGCAAATATATGAATACTTGAAGAATGACCGATGATTATAGGTCAACTGCAATACAAGAAATCTCTACATTTACATCTTTTGGCAACCGAGCTACTTCTACTGTTTCTCGTGCTGGTGGATTCTCTTTAAAATACATACCATAAGCTTCGTTTATTGTACCAAACTGGTTCATATCCTTGATGAAAATCGAACATTTTACAACGTTTTTAAAACCCATTCCAGCCTCACTTAATACAGCTTCCAAGTTCTTCATTACTTGATGGGTTTCCTCTGTTATGTTCTCATTGATCATTTCTCCAGTGAGCTGATCAAATGGGATTTGACCTGAAACATATAGCGTATTCCCCGCTTTAACAGCTTGACTATAAGGTCCAATGGGCGCCGGTGCCTGATCACTTGTAACAATGGTCTTTGTCATAGTTTAATTGTTTAATAGAATCCATACTTTTGTCTCAAATTAGTGATTTATGAAGATTCTGGTTGTCGGTACAGAAAGAGATTTCGAAGAATTTGAAAATAAGTTTGGTATTGATCATGACCTGACGCTCGATAAGCGGTACCAATTCCAATCAACGTTCGCTTCTTTTGATCTAGTCTTTGATTTCTTTATTGGAGACGATCCTGAGCTTTTCAACAACTATATTGGTTTAGAAGGTGTCAGACTCTTTATTAACATACCAAAGATTTCTCTCCTAGAGTTGTCCTACTTTCAAAACCATGAATTCGATATTAAGATATTTGGGTTCAATGGACTTCCTACATTTACCGATAGGTCTTTACTTGAGGTTTCACTTCTAAACGACCAATATAAAGACGAGTTGACCGCAATTTGTGCGTCTTTGAAAACAGATTTCCAGATTGTGAAAGATAGAGTAGGCATGATTACTCCTAGAATCATATGCATGATTATTAATGAAGCATTTTATACGGTTCAGGAAGGGACAGCTAGCCCTGAAGATATAGATCAAGGAATGAAATTAGGAACCAATTACCCTTATGGTCCATTCGAGTGGAGTCTAAAAATTGGCATCAAGAACGTATACGAATTGTTAGAGGCAATCTATGACGACACCAAAGACGAACGATACAAAATCTGTCCCGCTTTAAAGCAGGCTTACCTAAAACTATAATAAAAAAGGGAGCTTTCAGCTCCCTTTTTTATTACTCAACAGTAACTGATTTAGCTAAGTTTCTTGGTTGATCAACATTACAACCCCTCATGACAGCAATGTGATATGATAGCAATTGCAGTGGTATCACTGACACTAAAGGCATCAAGGCCTCATGAGTATGGGGAACTTCGATGATATGATCAGCAATCTCTGCTATATCAGTATCTCCCTCTGTCACAATTGCAATTACCTCACCCTTACGTGCTTTAACCTCTTGTATATTCGAAACTATCTTTTCGTATGATGAATCTTTTGTGCCAATGAAGACAACTGGCATATTTTCATCAATTAAGGCAATTGGCCCATGTTTCATTTCAGCCGCAGGATAGCCTTCTGCGTGGATATAAGAAATTTCTTTAAGTTTGAGAGCTCCCTCTAAGGCTACCGGGAAATTATAACCTCTTCCTAAGTAAAGGAAGTTGGCGGCATCTTTGAATTTTGCGGAGATGATTTCAATCTGAGGGTTCAGGTCTAAGCACTTTGCAATTTTTTCAGGTATCGTCTCTAATTCTACTAATAAGCTCCTGTACGCACTTTCTGAAAGAGTACCTTTTTTCTGAGCAATCATCAGCGCCATCATTGTTAAAACAGAAATCTGAGCAGTGAAAGCTTTTGTACTTGCTACACCAATTTCAGGTCCTGCATGGGTATATGATCCAGCATGAGTAACCCTTGGAATAGAAGAACCGACCACGTTGCAAACACCAAATATGGTAGCGCCCTTTGATTTAGCAAGATCAATGGCAGCAAGTGTGTCAGCTGTTTCTCCAGACTGAGAGATCGCGATAACGACATCATTTTCTCCAATAATAGGATTTCGATATCTGAACTCAGAAGCATATTCTACTTCTACAGAAATTCGACAAAACTCTTCAAAAATATATTCAGCGACTAAACCGGCGTGCCATGATGTACCACAAGCGAGGATGACTATTCTATCCGCATTAACTATTTTATTGGCATAATCATGGATTCCACCCAAATGAAGGTGACCATTTTTAGCATTCAACCTCCCTCTTAGGCAATCTGCCACTGATTTAGGCTGTTCAAATATTTCCTTGATCATAAAATGATCATATCCACCTTTTTCAATCGCCTCCAATTCAATATCAACAGTTTGAACGTAAGGTTTCATCTCTACGTCCTCGATATTCTTTATGGTCAAACCACCATCTTTTATGATTGCTATCTCTTGGTCGTCTAGATAAACAACCTCGTTTGTATACTCAATAATAGGTGTAGCATCAGATGCCAAGAAGAATTCATCTTTACCTAGACCGACTACTAAAGGGCTTCCTTTTCGAGCAGCAATTAACAAATTTGGATCTTCTAGGGACATAATAGCAATTGCGTATGCACCAACAACTTTGTTAAGCGCGAGTCGCACTGCCTCTGCCAAGGGAACCTTCGTATTGAGGTAAATATCTTCTACAAAATTTATGAAAACCTCTGAATCAGTTTCACTTTGGAAAGTATATCCCTTGGAGGTTAGGTCTGTTTTAATAGATGCATAATTCTCAATAATTCCGTTGTGAATCATTGCTAATTTACCACCATTCGAAACGTGTGGATGAGCATTAACATCGTTTGGTTCACCATGAGTGGCCCACCTCGTATGCCCAATACCTATTGTAGATTTAAGATCATGTTCTTTGGCAAAATCGTGTAGGTCGGCCACCTTACCTTTCTTCTTATAGACGTTTAACTTGTTGTCATTCAAAAGTGCTACACCCGCGCTATCATAACCTCGGTACTCAAGTCTTTGAAGACCCTTCACGATGATAGGATAAGCTTCTTTTTTACCTATGTAACCAACAATACCACACATACACGTAAGTTTTCTGAAAAGTAATAATTATAAGGCTGTCTACCTCAATTGGGAAAAGAAAATCTTTAATTGAACATCTTCAACAGCAACAGTCAAACCATTAACCGAAAGGCTCATATTAGTTGGGTAAAGAAACACTTCGTTTCTCCTAAAAATGTCACTCAAATAAGCCTGAGTATAGGTGGTCAAAGATGCTGTGTATGTTCTATCGTCAGTATTATAGATTAACTGAACAGGTGCATCATCCGATAAAACATTAGCTCCATCCCTTTGAATAGACCTAAAGCCCGAACCATCTGGTATGATAGAGTTTCTTTCATCTGTTAATGCCATAAACAATACAGGAGGCGGAAAAACACCTTCTGGCAAGTCTCCAATTGGTCCAACTTTAATCTCAGAAAGGTTGACGATAACACCGTCATTTTCTGAATTGAATCTCTGAAAGTCAGATAAATCTAGACGAGTTACTACACCTGCTCCTGATTGGACGGTAAGTCTTGATAGGCCTCCATAGACAACATTTGTCTCCTGTACCACAGAAAAGTCCGTTGCTGATCTGTCGATAGTGAAGTTGTGAAAATTAGGCATACCAGTAGAGTTCATCGTAATTGTCTTATTGACTACGTCCCCACTACCATCACCCACTGGATCTGAATAATAGAATACCATCTCAAAAGTAGCCCCTATACTCAACCCAAAAATGTTATTCGAAGCCCCTTCATGCCTCAATACAAAGCCAGGAAAGAAATCATCGAAGGCATCTTGCGTATCGAAGGTAACGTCACCATTTCGAATACCTTCGAAAATCTGGGTAGACCAAGTTTCATCAACGCCTATTGAGTAAGTGGAATCAAATTTATCTATCATGACATCCCCTGAAGCAAGTAACATATTAGTTTGAGCTAATTCGTTTCGGGTAATGTAAGTGGTATCCTTGAACTCTTCTCCAATTTGGTAGGCTCTTAGACTCAGTTCACGATTACTCGCGGTATCATACAAATAACTCACTCGGAAATTTATTCGAGTAGAATCCAAAACAGATTCTTCAAGTGTAGGATGAGTTGATTCATTCAAATCTAATGCGATGAAAGCCTTAGCCTGCATTGTTCCGAATTCTGAACCAACGTGCTCTCCGACCATCAACCTTCCGGTACTAGAGGAAGGAATGGAGTCGAGCCACACCAAAGAGGTACCTAATGAAATTTCCTCAACGTCAAATTCAATTGGCGCTACATCATCAGAGCCCAATCCAAATTCACCTTTCTCCTCACAAGAATTAAATATAACAATGCCCAAGATGAGCGTCGCGTATATTCTAATCTTAGCCAACAAGTTCATTATATAAGTTATAGTAGGAATCTAAAAAGTCATCGTCTTTCTCTATGGTACTGACTGTTTTACCCTGTCCAATTTCACTAAATAGGTTGCTTAGCACATCACTAGCTTCTTCTTCAGCTCTAATAACAGCATCAGCGTATTCTGCACCTGTCTTAATGAAACCAGCAAAATCAGCACTTTTAAGGTTTTCGAGCATACTATCTTCAATATCCATCATCTTCACTTTATCTAATAAGTCTGCTCCAAACTGGTGAGCAAAAGCATTATTATAAATAGTGAATACCGATCTCGTATTTTGGAAAATAGGATCGTTTTTGTAGGTAGTTTTTAAGTACAATGGTATTAAACTAGTCATCCAATCATTACAGTGAACGATATCTGGCGCCCAGCCAAGTTTCTTCACTGTTTCAAGAACGCCTTTACAGAAGAAAATTGCCCTCTCATCATTGTCTTCATAGAAATTATCTTCTTTATCGAAGAAAACTGACTTTCTATGGAAATAGTCTTCATTATCAATAAAATATACTTGAAGTTTGGCATTTGGGATTGAAGCGACCTTAATCACTAATGGCTTCTCTTCTTCACCAACAGAAATATTAATTCCTGAAAGCCTAACTACTTCATGCAATCTATTCTTTCGCTCATTGATGAGACCAAAACGTGGCACTAGAATTCGAATTTCCATACCTCTCTCTTGCATAGCTTGAGGTAATTTTCTTACAAAATCTGCAACTTCAGAAGTTTGAAGAAATGGTTGAATTTCGTTTGCAACGTACAGAATTCTTAATTTTGACATACTAAATGGGAATTTAATGAAAACTCTTCCTTGAAAAAGAGCCACAAAATTACGGTATTTGGGTCAAAAAACCTTCAATTTTACAGAAAAAGGCAATGAGCCTGTCATCACCCCTCGTTAATATAGGTTAAATAGAAAATGAAAGTTTTTCAAACCATTGTTCAAATCCGCGAAAAAGTACAGTCTTTCAGGGCTCAAGGAAGAACCATTGGGTTTGTACCAACTATGGGTGCCTTGCACCAAGGACACTTGGCTTTAGTCCAGTCATCGAAACAAAACTGCGACATTACGATAGCTAGCATTTTTGTAAACCCGACCCAATTCAATAACCCAGAAGATTTAGAAAACTATCCCAGAACATCTTCATCCGACATAGAAAAGCTTGAGGGAGTTTCATGCGATTTTTTATTCATGCCGTCGAAAGAAGAAATGTACCCGCATGAAAACAGCATTAAGATTCAACTTGGATCAATCGCAAATCAACTGGAGGGCAAATTCAGGCCTGGACACTTCGATGGTGTGGGCGTGGTCGTTTCAAAGCTATTTAACATCGTTCAACCTGATCAAGCATTTTTCGGACAAAAAGATCTACAGCAATTTTTTATCATCAAAAAGCTAATAGATGAGGTAAACTTTCCGATAACCCTCAACATGGTACCAACAGTCAGGGAGGCTAACGGACTAGCCATGTCATCAAGAAACTTAAGGCTAAATTCAGATCAAACCGAAGATGCCAGTCTTATTTACAAAAGTCTTCTAAAAGCCCAAAAAATGCTTTTATCTCATACCCCAATTCTAGAAGTCAAGGCAAAAATCGAAGAACTATTCAGTACTCAACGATGTTTAGAACTCGAATACTTTGAAGTCATCAATACAGATAATTTTGAAAGTGTAAATGACGTTGTTGAAAAGGAAAAAATAGCGATGTGCATAGCAGCTGAAATTGGAAGGGTTAGACTTATAGATAACCTGATGTTAATTTCTTAGCTTTGCGCTCGTTTTTAGGAGGAGTTATGCAAATAGAAGTCTTCAAATCTAAAATTCACAGGGCCAAGGTAACACAAGCCGAGCTACATTATGTGGGTAGTATCACACTTGATGAAGCGTTGATGGAAGGGGCAAATATCATTGAAAATGAGAAAGTGCAGATAGTCAATGTGAATAACGGTGAACGTTTTGAAACCTACGTAATTAAAGGTGAAAGAAACAGCGGTACTGTATGCCTGAACGGGCCTGCTGCGAGACGAGTCCAAGTAGGCGATGTTATTATTATTGTATCTTACGGTATTATGGACGCCGAAGAAGCTAAAAGCCATAAGCCAAGAATAATATTCCCTGACAGTAATAATAAAATAGCTTAGCCCGATCTTGAAAATACCCGTCAAAGACCTTCTCAAGTTAGTATTTTCGATCGCCCTAACTTCCTTCGTAATCTATAATACATCCGAGGATGGTGATTGGAAGCAAGCCCAAGAAGCCATTGTAGACTTCAATTACGGTTGGATAATTTTGAGTGTTTTTCTTTCACTCATTAGTCATTTGCTAAGGGCATATCGTTGGAATCTATTACTCGAAACACAAGCCTACACGCCCAGGCTTTCCACATCTTTTCTAGCCGTAATGGTAGGCTACCTTTCTAGTATGGCAATCCCCCGCTTAGGTGAGGTGACAAGGTGCGCTATCTTGAAAAGGTCAAATAACATTCCAATATCATTTTCATTTGGCACCGTAATCACAGATCGTCTACTCGATCTTTTTATGCTAATGTTGCTATTAGGAATACTCCTTTCCTTAAAGTACCAGTTGCTAAAGACTTTTTTTACTGATTTTGTTGAATCGAAGGTACCTGTATTACTCGATCTTTGGCCACTACTCTTAGCCTTTGCGGTTATTGGAATAGTACTCGTGATTTGGTTAGTTAAAAAATCAAGACAAGGTACTAGTGGAAACAGCTTGATTGACAAGGTTATTAACTTTCTAACAGAAGCGATCAATGGCGTAAAAGCCATCAGAAAAGTCAAAAAACCAGTAGTCTTTTTGCTTGCTACTTTAGGAATTTGGGTCCTCTATTTTTTGATGCTTTACGTCATATCTTTTGGTTTCGATCCAACTGACGAAATGTCACTTTCGGCTGGATTAGCTGTACTCGTAATGGGTAGTTTTGGCATGGCCACACCGGTAAATAACGGAATTGGAGCTTATCAAGCCTTTGTTGCCAGTATTTTGGTCGCTTTTGGCATAAACTACGACGATGGTTACGTTTTTGCTGTAATATCGCAAGGTTCACAGCTTGTGACCGTGATAATAATTGGCTTTCTTAGTTTAGTAGTTCTCAACTTTAGAAAGAAAAAGCAAATTGGAACAGACAGCGCAAAAAGTACTCAGTAAAAAGAACCTGAAACAAAAGGTTATTGAATGGCAGTCGCAGAACCTGAAAGTTGTCTTCTCCAACGGTTGCTTTGATATTCTACACTTAGGACACATTGACTACTTAGAAAAAGCCAGTGCTCAAGGCGACAAGCTAGTAATTGGTTTAAACTCGGACAATTCAGTTAGACTATTAAAAGGTGAAAACCGACCTATTAACAATGAAGAAGCGAGAGCTAGGATGTTGGCCGCTCTGGCTTTTGTAGATGGCGTTGCTGTTTTTGACGAGGAAACTCCAAAAGAACTGATAGAGTATCTTCTGCCAAATGTTTTGGTAAAAGGTAGTGATTACAATGTAGAAAACATTGTTGGCGCAAAAAGCGTAATTGCCAATGGTGGAACAGTAAATACCATTGATTTAGTAGATGGTTATTCCACAACAAGTATTATAGAAAAAATAAAAAAATAGAAATATGGATCCAATGTTTATTGCGCTAGTAGTCGGTATTATGATTATTAGCTGGGCTGTTCAAAACAGCCTAAAACGAAAATTCAAGAAATATTCGCAAGTAGGACTGCACATGGGCTTGTCGGGAAAAGAAGTTGCCGAGTTGATGCTGAGAGACAATGGCATTGACGACGTACAAGTAGTTTCTGTACTAGGAAGACTTACAGACCACTACAACCCGTTGGATAAAACAGTCAATTTAAGTCCAGATGTGTATAGTGGTAGATCAGTAATGGCAACTGCCGTTGCTGCTCACGAATGTGGGCATGCAGTTCAGCATGCTACAGCATATGCACCACTAAAAATGCGATCGGCATTAGTGCCTTTACAAGCGCTTAGCAGTAGAATTTTAAACATTCTATTCTTTGTGATGATATTTGGTGTGGGCGCATCCTTTTTACCGCCAGCAACTGCCGGGGTATTGATCGTTGGTGTTTATTCAGTATTTACAATTTTTGCATTTGTTACCCTACCCGTTGAATACGATGCAACAAAGCGTGCTTTAGCATGGATAGACCAGCGAAACATAGTAAATGGAAAGGAACATGAAATGGCCACTGATGCCCTGAATGCGGCTGCGCGTACCTATTTAGTTGCTGCTCTGGGGTCGTTAGCAATGCTCCTTTATTATGCGATGGCATTCCTAGGAAATGATTAGCAAATTTTCACGAAATGATTACCTTTGCCTAACAATCGTTAGCTAAAATTTTCCGAATGAATTTCGAATTGACAGAAGAGCATAAAGCTGTAAGAGATGCGGCCAGGGAGTTTGCAAATACCGAACTTTTACCTGGAGTAATTGAACGTGATGAACATCAAAAATTTCCAGCTGAGCAAATCAAACAAATGGGTGAGCTTGGTTTCATGGGAATGATGGTGGACCCGAAGTATGGTGGTGGTGGAATGGACACTGTCTCCTATGTGTTGGCCATGGAAGAAATTTCCAAAATTGATTCTTCTGCCAGTGTTTGTATGTCTGTAAATAACAGTCTGGTTTGTTGGGGGATAGAGAAATTTGGAACAGAGGAGCAAAAAGAAAAATATCTAAGGCCACTAGCCACAGGTGAGAAAATTGGAGCTTTTTGTCTATCTGAGCCCGAAGCGGGTTCTGATGCTACTTCACAACAAACAACTGCGGAAGATAAAGGCGATCACTACCTACTAAACGGAACCAAAAACTGGATAACGAATGGTAATACGGCTTCTATTTACCTAGTTATTGCCCAAACCGATCGTGAGAAAGGCCATAGAGGCATCAACTGCTTAATAGTAGAGCGTGGTATGGATGGTTTCGTTGTTGGTAAAAAAGAAGACAAGCTAGGCATCAGAGGGTCAGACACTCATTCATTAATGTTTACTGATGTAAAAGTTCCTAAAGAAAATAGAATCGGTGAAGATGGCTTTGGTTTCAAATTCGCTATGTCTACGCTTAATGGCGGAAGAATCGGAATTGCTTCTCAAGCTTTGGGGATTGCTTCAGGTGCCTATGAATTAGCACTAGCATATTCTAAGGAACGTAAAGCATTCGGAAAGCCGATTAGTCAACACCAAGCGATTCAATTTAAACTAGCCGATATGGCTACGGAAATTGAGGCAGCTCGTTTACTTTGCCTAAAAGCAGCTTACTTAAAAGACCAGAAAAAAGATTTCGGTAAAGCAAGTGCCATGGCTAAGCTATATGCCTCGAAAGTAGCCATGGAAACCACTGTAGAAGCTGTACAAGTTCATGGTGGATATGGATTCGTAAAAGAGTACCACGTAGAACGTCTCATGAGAGATGCGAAGATCACTCAGATATATGAAGGTACTTCTGAAATACAAAAGATTGTTATATCCAGAGAATTACTGAAATAAATAGAAAAATCATATTAAACTGACCATTGACATATATTTTATTGGCAATGGTCATTTTTTTTGGTTAATCTTATACCATTAGGTACTTTAGTACATTACTTTCCGGAATATTTTGTAGAAATTTCTTAATCAAGCATGGAAGATTATAATAAAATTATCGAATCCCTTGGCGTTCGCTATATAAAGAGTAGAAACATTAAAATAGCCAAGTCTGTCACTATTGATAACTTTTACGATGTAGAAAACACAATCATTCTTATCAATAACGGTGACGTTTACTTCGGCCCAGACCAAGAAAAGGTGTCGGAAGGTGACATGCTTTTTATCCCAGGTGGTAAATCGCTCTCTATTTCTTTTGGCTCGGTTACGGCCCAAGCCATCTCTAACGACGAGTTCATCACCAATAAGAAAAAGTATTTACAAAACGCGACTGAATCAGAAATCAATGATTTCGATGTTGATGGTTTTAGCCAAGTCATGTTTGAAGCTAAAGTATTCGATTCGGTTAACTTCTTCTCTTCACTGAATATTACACCTTTTGCCATTAAAGGATCTAGCGTATTAAGTGAATTGATTCGTTTAATCATTGCAGAGGACAACTCTGTAAAACCTGGTAAGAATAGAATTATTAAGGTTAACACGGAGTATTTAGTAGTCGAAGTAATCAGATACATTCTAGACAATAGGCTATTTGTTGAGCAACTAGTAACAAACAGTACTTATTTCAAAGACCCTCGACTAATCGATATTTTCAACTACATCAAGAAGAATATCGGTGGTGACTTATCGAACAAAGTACTAGCGAGAGTTGCCAATGTATCTGAAGATTATGTAGGTCAATACTTTAAAATGTTGACAGGCATCAACCCTCAAGACTACATTGAATATCAGCGTATGGAAGCTGCCGTTGACTTATTAAGAACAACAAAGAAAAGCATCCGCGATATCGGTAGAGAAGTAGGCTATAAGGATACAGCTTATTTCTGTAGAAGATTCAAAATGATGTTTGGTATACCAGCTGGTAAAATGAGAAGAAGAGAGAGCTTAATTAACGTTTAAGGCCTCGTTATAAAATTTCACTAAATCAGAAACCTCAGTCACAAGATTGAGGTTTTTTTGTGCGCCATTACCGATAACAATAATATCAGCACCCGCGTCGAGCGCATTTTTAGCTTTGAAAGTAGAGTTTAGGCCACCGCCAATGATCAATGGTACATCTATACTTTTGCTTACGGCTTTGATGACTTTAGTACTGATAGGTTCTTCGGCACCACTACCAGCATCCATATAGATAGCTCTCATACCGAGCATTTCTCCCGCCATAGCAGTACTCGCCGATAAGCTTGGTTTATCGTTCGGTAGTGGCTGCGAATTACTAATGTAGGATGCACTGGTAGGTCGTCCAGAATTCACCAACATGTAGCCAGTAGGAATTACCTCAAGGTTGCTCCGTTTAACAACTGGTGCAGCAACGACATGCTGACCAATCAATAATTCTGGGTTTCTACCAGAAATCAGAGATAGAAATAAAATGGCATCAGCCGAAGCGTCTATTTGAATGGCATTGCCCGGAAAAAGGATGCAGGGAATATCAGTATACGACTTGATCATACTGACTACCTCATTTAAATTATTACTAGTGATTAGGCTTCCACCGACAAAAAGGTAGTCGACATTATTCTCCAGACAAACATTTAAACTTTCGATAAGGCTTCTTTCGTCGGTATCATCGGGGTCAAAAAGAACCGCCAAAGATTTCTTCCCAGCTTCTTTCGCCTCATTAAATGAATGCCATACCTTATTCTTTCTCATCCTGATCTAGTTCATTTAAAAAAGCCGTCAATCTTTCAGCCGCCAGGCCAAGTAAAAACACAAATGCTTGTTCTTTTAGCGTTGAAGTAAGGAGGTTATCACTCTTAAGTTTACTATCTGCTTTTGACTTCTCTTTCTTAGATTTTTTCTTTTTATCTGAGCCAGTAATAGCATTGGAAAGGAGATAAGCACCGAGTAGTCCTCCACCTACAATAAGAGCTGTTTTACCAACTTTATCAAAATTATGTTTCAAATCCTCCACCTGAGACTCAAGGGCATTCTTGAACTTATCGTTGGCTTTTTGAAGTTTTTCTCTCTTCGTTACTTCCATATTAATTTTCCTCTTTTTCAGCTTTCGTTGCCTGATCTTTTACTTTTTCTAGAAGATCTTCTCGCTTACCGTAGATCAAACCAGCTAATCCCAGATAGATTCCTCCCACAATTACAAAGCCCAGAAAACTGCTATCTATGTATAAATTGATCGCTACTGCTGAGGCTATTGACAAAAATAAAATCGCCAATAATCCAAAAAGGGTGAGCATAGCAAAAACAAGGAACTTTGCGATTAAACCACTTAGCTCCTCTTTTGCATCATGTATTATTAACTCAACCTTGGTTTCAAGATAGCCAGTTAGCGAGTCTATTAATTTATCTAAATCGAAAATTTTCAAACCGATACGGATTTAGGGCAAGATATAAATAAGAAACAAAAATAACCGAGTAGAAAGGAACTTACTGTACTATCTGAGTTGGCTTCTCACTTACTAGAAGCTCTTGACCTTTTACTTTCACTAAAGCATATGCGCTTTTGTAAGACGGATTTTCTGAATAGAGTATTGATTGTAAATCCTCTTTTATGGTAACGTGAAATCTATCTCGCCGATCCAAAAACTCCGTGGTTTGGTTAGCCTCATCCTTTACATCTTCCTCTTTAGCGCTATTTCTACTAAGATAAATGAGTGTAAATGGGAGTAGAAAAAAGGACACAATAATGTAAGAAAAACCGAATAATCGTGAGTCGAAAGTTAGGGTACCGAATCTATAAGCGATCAGAACAGGTATTTTTCTAATGATTGGGAAAGGTAAGAAAATCAGTACTCCAATTAGGTTGAACAGCAAGTGAACGAAAGCTAAACTTATCGCTGCATCTGATCTATTAAATGCTGCCAAAAGAGCCGTTATCGTTGTCCCTATATTGGCACCCATGATAAATGGAAAAGCGTTGTTGAGTTTTACTTTTCCTGATGCCACCAACGGAACAATTAAAGAAGTCGTGATAGAACTGGACTGTACACTCGCGGTGATGAGCGTTCCCCAACCAAATGATCTATAAGGATCTTTAAAGACATATTTCTTTAACCTGTCTTTTGAACGGCCAATCAGTTGAGAGTAAATCACCGATGACAGGAATTTGATCGATATGAACAACAGCACAAGGCCGATAATCACCGAAATTACATTTTGAGGTAATACGCCGAGAAGAAAGTCCGTAATTCTAGAATAACCAATCTCAACACTGCCGTTTAATATGCCAGTTCCATTTCCGCCACCACCAATTAGGCTTGTTAGCTGCGTTGCGCAATAGCCGAGCAATCCATAATAGTACTCGAGCGGGAATACGATGAGTACTGTGAAAATATTGAAGAAATCATGAATAGTACCGGCTGATATGGCCTTTCTAAACTCATTCCGATTAGTAATAAAACTTAGAGAAACTAAAGTACTGGTCAACGTTGTACCAATATTTGCCCCCATTACGATCGGGATGGCATTTGATAAGGACAATGAACCCGATGCTACTATAGCCACAGTCATGGCGGTGACGGTCGAACTACTTTGTAACAAAGCAGTCGCGAGCAACCCAATGAAAAGTCCAATAAACGGATTGGACGTTACGAGAAGAATCGATTCAACGCTTTCTTTTCCAAGCATCAAAACCGATCCACTCACTAGTTCAATAGCCAGTAAAAACAGACCAACAGCCAGTAGAAAGAGTACTGTGAAGAGTAGTAAACCGTAAGGCTTACGATATAATATTTTTAAATAACTTTCTCCCACCTAGGTGCGCTGTGACGTCTTAAAAATTAAGATTCAAAAGTAGGTTATTCTGTTTCAATAGCGCTTTAGATCATGTAAAGCATTTGTTAACAAATTATATTCTTCAAAAAAACTCAATATTCTTATTTACCTGTTTTTCAGCGTTTTATAGATTTTAAATGTCCAAAACCCTTTACACTCTGTGAAGCCAACATTTAGTCTCGATTAAGATAATTCAAAAAGAATCATATTTTTGTGATACTCAAGTTATCAATGACATAAACGATCATTCAAGCGCTATCCTGAACTTTTAGAATGTCTCCCGAAGAAGAACCGTTGATACTCAATATAATTAAGATTTTTGGCGCCCTTGGCTTATTCATTTACGGAATGAAAGTCATGAGTGAAGGCATTCAAAAAGTTGCCGGGGATAAGCTTCGAAGTGGGCTTAGTAAAATGACGAACACACGGTTTGGAGGTGTTTTAACAGGCTTCTTTACAACTTCAGTCATTCAAAGTTCGTCGGCCACCACGGTAATGATCGTAAGCTTTGTAAATGCCGGCTTGCTCAATCTAAAACAAGCCATAGGTGTTATTATGGGTGCCAATATTGGTACTACTATTACGGCACTAATAATTGTTGTTTTTGGCTTCAAATTTAGCATCTCAAGTTTTGCATTGCCGTTGCTCATGGTTTCAGTGCCATTATTTCTATTCTCGAAGTCAGAACGATGGAAGTATTTGGGTGAATTTTTAATCGGGTTCTCCATATTATTTATAGGACTAGGTGCTCTAAAAGACCTGGTTCCGAGTGACCTCCCTCCAGAAACTCAAGAGTTTATCGGAAGTCTGGGTGAGTACGGATTCTTTTCCACGGTTTTAATGGTAATTGTCGGGACTATTGTAACGATAGTTGTTCAATCGTCCAGTGCGGCCATGGCCATTACGCTAACCTTATGTAGTAAGGGTATCATCCCTTTCGAAATGGCAGCAGCTATTGTTTTAGGAGAAAATATTGGTACGACTGTGACAGCTAACATTGCTGCTGTAATTGGTAACACGCATGCTAAACGTGCAGCACGAGCTCATTTGATTTTTAATTTAATGGGCGTTCTATGGATGCTCATATTATTCAATCCATTCCTAAGACTCATTGATGGTATAGTTCAATCAATGGATTTGGGCTCGCCTTTTGCCGATGTTGACGCAATCAATAATGGACTTACAGCATTTCATATGCTGTTTAACATCCTGAATACACTCCTCCTTGTTTGGTTTGTAAACTTTATTGCCAAAGTGGTTATTAAAGTTGTTCCTTCTAATGATGAGGATGATGAAGTGTTCAAATTGAACTACATCAGCGGTAATATGGTGAAAACCCCTACGCTGTCTTTGCAAGAAGCAAAAATGGAAATTAGACAGTTTGGAAATATTTTGGCCAGCCTCTCTAAAAATGCCAAAAAATTATTGCTGTCTGATGACAAGACTAAAAGCCAAACTTATAAGTCAAGGATTGCTGATTTAGAGGATACTACCGATAAATTCGAGGAAGAAGTCTCTAATTATGTAATCAGAATTACTGGCGAACAATTAAGCCAGACTAACTCCAACGAAATCAGAGATATTCTAAGCATTGCATCAGAATTTGAGCGGACTGGTGACGAATTCCTTAGACTGGTGAAGCACTGTGAGCGACTTGATAACAAGAAGTTTGTCCTAAATGCCAAGCAGAAAGACAAGCTTGAAGTACTACATAACCTTATCGCTGATGCCGTAGAAATAGTTGCCCAAAACCTTAATACGAATGACTTAGCCGATGTTAGCGACGAAGCGGCGATTAAGAAGGAAGACGAGATTAATAAGTTTGTGATTAAGCTTCATAAGCAGAACCTTAAGTCTATAGAAGCAAAAGAATACTCGGTTAAAGAGGGGGTAATTTATAAGGATATTATTGCGAGTCTAGAGACTATTGGAGATCACTTACTCAATATTAGCCAGAGTGCTGTTGGAAAATACAGCGAAGAGGATCAGATTTGATCTAATTGATTCAAGGCAATCCATGCCATCATTCCAATCCCTATTTCAATAGCGTCTTCGTCGATATTAAAGTTCGGCGTGTGAACACCTCTAGTTGTTCCCTTGGCTTCATTACCAGTGCCTAATCTATAAAATGTGCAAGGTACCTCATGCGTATAATAAGCGAAGTCCTCAGCTCCCATCCATAAGTCTAAGGCTACGACATTTTCTTTTCCAAGATAAGCCTCTGCGGCATTTCTAGCGACGCGCGTTGTTTCAACATCATTGCTTAAATAAGGATAGCCCACATCAATATTTACATCACAGCTTCCACCCATACCTTCTGCAATTCCCTGTGCAATCGCTGTAATTCTCTTGTGCGCCTCAAATCTCCAATCTTCATTCAGAGCTCTGAACGTGCCGGAGATTTTCACTTCGTCTGGAATGATATTCTGTGCCTGTCCACCATTTATTGTCCCAAAAGAAAGGACAGTTGGCTTTTTGGGGTCAGCATTTCTACTGACGACTTGCTGTAGTGCCACCAGAATATGTGATGCAATCAAAATTGGATCGACCACCTTATCAGGCAAGGCAGCATGCCCACCTTTCCCTTTTACTGTTAAGTAAATTTCATCGGCACTGGCCATATATTGGCCCTCACGAAAACCAACTTTACCCACCGGAATAAATGGCATTACATGTTGCCCAAGCATCCTATTAGGTCTTGGATTTTCAAGTGCACCATCTTTAATCATCAGGGATGCTCCACCGGGATTCTTTTCTTCTCCTGGTTGAAAAACCAGCTTGATCGTACCTTCGAATTGATCTTTTATTTCGTTCAAAATTCTCGCAGCACCTAATAAACAAGCAGTATGAACATCATGCCCGCAGGCATGCATTATGCCGTCATTTTTTGACTTGTAGGGAACTTCATTTGCCTCTTGGATTGGAAGTGCGTCCATGTCTCCCCTAAGCGCAACTGTTTTAGCATCAGGATTCTTTCCAGAAATTAACGCCACAAGTCCAGTACCAGCTACACCTTCTTTAGGTTCTATTCCTATTTTTCGTAATTGTTCCGCTACATACTTAGCGGTTTCATATTCTTGATATGAAAGCTCAGGGTTCGCGTGAATATGCCTTCTGATCTCTATAATATCATTGGCATACTGGCTTGCAAGTGACTTAATTCTCTCCGCTGAAATCATTGTTCGATTGGAAATTTATCCGGAACAATTGAAGCGGTTGGGTAGTAGCTTCTAATCTTTCGGTAAAGTGTTTGAGCTTCTATTTGCTGGTAAAACTGCCCCACTTTCACAAAGTAAGTGGGAAGTTTGTAGCTAAATCTTGCATCGAGTTCGGGCACAATATCAAATAGTCTATTTCTGACACGGCCTGCCTCTGTTTGATCATTTCCAGAATACACTAACACGGTGAAACCATTGATCATTCTAATTGTGTCATTACCGACCCTTACGGAATCTAGCAGTTTGTTCAGGCTATCGGAGATATCGAATCTCGTGACCATTGGTCTAGTCTGAATCACTTCCTCCGTTTTTTCCTCCGAACCGCTGGGTAGTCCTTCTACCTGAGGATTATACTGAGAAAGATTCTCAGAATAGCTCAAGTCCACTGCTTCGTTGACCTTTTTCTGAGGCGTAGTTGCTTTTGAGCAACTCACTGCACCCAAGCCGATCAAAAAAGCGGCTAAAATGATATTTGAAAAGACCTTATTCATCTATAACAACGCACTTACTACTTCTAATGTCATCTTCAACTGACTTAAACTTAACGTCCTTTTTAACTGAACCGTCTGAGTACTGAACAGAAACTCGATCATTTCTGCCATAAACTTTATCTGACTTAATCGGAGCTACTTTTTCAACAGGAGGTCTATTTCTGGTATCCTGCCTTCCAGCTAGTGCACTTCTGGATTCTTCCTTCGATTCATTATAACTCTGACGGCTAGATGATCTGGCTTCTTGAACCCTATTCGGGTCTTCAGTAGGGATATCTGCTTTAGTCAAGAATGACATCGTGTCTTCGTTAACTTTAGAAAGGAATCCTTTAAACATCTCGAATGCCTCGAATTTATAGATCAATAGTGGATCTTTTTGCTCGTAAACGGCATTTTGAACCGACTGCTTCAAGTCATCCATATCACGCAAATGCTCCTTCCAAGTAAGGTCAATTACCCCTAACGTGATCGCTTTTTCCATGGCCTTCACCATTTCTTGATTTTCCGTAGCGATCGTTTTATCAAGGTTTACAGGAACACCAATTTGGCGTTTACCATCAGAGAAAGGCAATAGAATATTCTCAATTGTAGCACCACGCTCTTTTTGGATCTGCTTCAACAATGGAAGCGTTCGGTCAGAAATCGCCTTATTCTTATCCTTATATGCTCCTAAAGTTTCTTCGTAGAGATCGTTTACAAGAGTATTGAAATCTGTGGTTTTGAAAGCGTTCTCATCGATCTTTGAATCTAATCCAAGTACGCTGATGCAACTCAATTTAAACGCATCGTAGTCATCAGAGCCTTTACTATTATTCAAAATATCTTCACAGGTATCATAAACCATATTCATGATATCTAACTGAAGACGCTCTCCTTTTAAGGCATTTCTACGTCTATCGTAAATCACAGTTCTCTGCTGATTCATGATATCATCATATTCCAAAAGGCGTTTACGCGTGCCGAAGTTATTTTCCTCTACCTTGCGCTGCGCTCGTTCGATAGACTTCGTAATCATAGAGTGCTGAATCATTTCGCCCTCTTTCAAGCCCATTCTATCCATCAGTTTAGCCACTCTATCAGAACCAAATAGTCGCATTAAACTGTCTTCAAGAGAAACAAAGAATTGAGATGAACCTGGGTCTCCTTGTCTACCCGCACGTCCTCTTAACTGACGATCGACACGTCTTGATTCGTGACGTTCTGTACCAACAATGGCTAATCCACCGGCAGCTTTTGAATCTGGGTGTAGCTTAATATCCGTACCTCTACCAGCCATGTTGGTGGCAATTGTAACTGTACCTGGCTTTCCTGCTTCTGCAACTACATCTGCCTCACTGGCGTGTTGCTTCGCATTTAGTACTTGATGCTTAATCTTTTTAAGGTTGAGCATTCTACTCAACACTTCTGAAATCTCAACAGAAGTTGTACCGACCAAAACAGGCCTTCCTTGCTCCGTTAATTCGACAATTTCATCTACAACAGCGTTGAATTTTTCTCTTACGGTTTTGAAAACCTTGTCTTGTCTGTCATCCCGCTGGATAGGCCTATTGGTAGGGATAACAACTGTATCTAACTTATAAATCTCCCAGAATTCGCCTGCCTCAGTCTCCGCAGTACCCGTCATACCAGATAACTTGTGGTACATCCTGAAATAGTTCTGGAGAGTAATGGTGGCGTAAGTCTGTGTTGCGTCTTCTACCTTAACATTCTCTTTTGCTTCAATGGCTTGATGCAATCCATCAGAATATCTTCGGCCATCCATGACACGACCCGTTTGCTCATCGACAATTTTAACTTTATTCTCATCAATGATATACTCGGTATCACGCTCGAACATGGTAAATGCTTTGAGCAATTGGTTTACTGTATGGATTCGTTGTGCTTTGACACTGTAATCCTTTATGGCCTCATCTTTTTGCTTAAGTTTTTCTTCATCACTTAGCGTATCGTCTTTTTCGAATTTGGCCACGATATCACCAATATCTGTTAGGATAAAGAACATAGGATCTTCACCTTCTCCTGTTATGAGATCGGTACCCCTTTCCGTCAGGTTTACTGCATTACTCTTCTCGTCGATCGTGAAGTAAAGCGGTTCATCTGCCTGAGGCATATTCTTCTGGTTATCAGCCAGGTGAAAGTTCTCCGTTTTCTGAAGCGCAATCCTAACCCCTGTTTCACTGAGGTATTTAATCAAAGGTTTATACTTTGGCAGGCCTCGATATGCTCTAAAAAGTGCAAGTCCGCCATCTTGTTCGTTGCCTTCTTTTAGAAGTCTTTTTGCATCGTTTAAGTACTGACCACACAGTTTTCGCTGTGCCTCAACGAGCTTTTGGATTCTTGGTTTTAACTCATAGAATTCATGCTCATCACCTCTTGGTACTGGACCAGAAATAATCAAAGGTGTTCTCGCTTCATCAATTAAAACTGAATCTACCTCATCAATCATGGCATAGTGATGCTTACGCTGTACTAGCTCACCCTCTTCTCGGGCCATGTTATCTCTCAGGTAGTCAAAACCAAATTCATTATTCGTTCCATAAGTGATATCGGCACGATAAGCTTCCCTTCTTGATTCGGAGTTGGGTTCGTGTTTATCAACACAGTCAATTGTAATTCCGTGGAATTGGAAAAGTGGAGCCATCCATTCGGAGTCACGCTTTGCCAAATAGTCATTTACCGTTACTACGTGTACTCCTCTTCCGGCCAAAGCGTTTAGGTAGGCCGGTAATGTAGCGACCAAGGTTTTACCTTCACCTGTAGCCATCTCAGATATTTTTCCTTTGTGTAAAACGATACCTCCAATGAGCTGAACGTCATAATGGAGCATTTCCCATTTTACTAGGTTTCCGGCAGCCATCCATTCATTATGCCATGTGGCTGTATCACCAGAAATTTCAATATGATCACCAGTAGTCGCTAATTGACGGTCCATCAAGTTCGCCGTCACCACAAGTTTCCCGTTTTCCTTAAGTCTTCTTGCTGTTTCTTTTACCACAGCGAAAGCGGAAGGCAAGATATTCATCAGAACCACTTCTAGTTCTTCGTTTCTTTTATCCTCTAGCGCATCCATAGATTGGAAAATGCTTTCCTTTTCTTGAATATCAAGATCTGGCTCATTTTCGATTCTCTCATGAAGGGCACTGATCTCACCATCAACCGACTCTAAATCTTTGGCGATTTGATCTTTGAATTCTTGTGTCTTTGCACGTAGTTGATCATCACTTAAACCAGAGAAGGTTTCGTATATTTTGTTAATCTCACTGACTATAGGAGTCACTTCCTTAACGTCTCTCTCTGACTTACTACCGAAAAGCTTCGATATCCCTTTCGTAAAAATGCTCATATTGAATAATTATGTGCTAAAGTTAATTTCTTGTATATAAATAAAGAAGGTATCCGAGTATAAACTTAGATACCAAATTCGCCAGCAAAAACCTTCTTAGCTGGACCTATTAAATATATGTTTCTAAATGTTTCTCCGTCTTTTGTAAAAGACACCCTTAAATCTCCACCGATAGCTTTCAGAGCTACTTCATTTACCGATGATTTCAATCCTAGTGATAACGCGGCGGCTGTGCAACCAGTACCACATGAGTATGTTTCTCCCTCTACTCCCCTTTCGTAAGTACGAATTTTGAGTGCACCGTCATTAATTTGCTCAAGAAAATTGACATTGACACCTTCTGCAGCAAAACGCTCTGAGTAGCGTACTTTTCTTCCTTCTTCTAATGGGTCAATATCATCGGTACTGGTAACGTATTTCAGATAATGTGGTGAACCTGTATCAATCAAGAAATCATCACCAATTTGCTCAAAATCCAGCACATCGTGCATCAATAACGAAACTTGGTCACCCGAAATTTTCGCTTCGTGGATTCCGTCAATCGCCCTAAAGGTTGTCTCATTTTGAATCAGTCCTAAATGCTTCGCAAACATCACTGCACATCGACTTCCATTACCACAAAGTGATTGTGAACCATCAGGATTAAAGTAGATCATATTAAAATCGACATCTTCTGCCGGTTCGATGAGAATGACACCATCCGCACCAATACCAAATCTTCGATCACACAATTTGCTGACCAAATCTAAATCATCCTTATCAAACGCGTTATCACAATTATCGATCATTACGAAGTCGTTTCCCGTGCCTTGATATTTATGAAACTGAATGATTGCCATTATCCGATTTTTGCTGCTGATTGCAATTAACGAGCCTTTTTTAAATAAGTGACAAAATGGCGGAGAATAACCGTCTAAGTGTACTACTTTTCCTTCTTCCTAAGAAAATATCTCAGTCCAATAGAGCCTTTGAAGACATCTGCATTAACACCAGCTATAAACATTGCCTCGGCATGAATTGCCAGATTTGGCTTCGATTCAATTGGCTTAATTTGAAAACCAACAGCAGGTAGTATAACTCCTTCAAGAACATTGAACCTTCCGCCGGCTCCGACAAAAAAGTCGAAGTCTTTCCTTTTCACCACATTAACAAAAGTAACCAGCTCAGGGCCTACGTCTTGCCAAGCAACATCAAGCGTTAACCTAGCTTCTGCCCAAAATCGCTTTTGCGGATTAGAGCTGATACCCAAGGTACTGACAACATCAGAATGGAGATAGGAAAATCCAACTTGTGCTTTCAGGGTAGAGAAAGAACAAAGTACCAAGGCAATAGTGAGTATTTTTTTCATAATTGAGTTTTTAACTATTTATGAAAATAAACAATCCTAGTACCACAAAACAAAAAATCCTCAGCCTGAATTCACAAGCTGAGGATTTAAATCGTAGAAGAAAGCTAAATTACTTTCTTGCTATAAGTTCTTTGATTCTAGCAGCCTTACCTTGTCTTCCTCTTAGGTAGTATAGCTTTGCTCTTCTTACCTTACCTTTTCTGAGCACTTCGATTTTATCGATGTTTGGAGAAAGTAATGGGAAAATTCTTTCAACTCCGATACCACCCGAAATCTTTCTTACAGTAAAAGTTTCACCGTTAGATCCTGAATTTTTTCTCTGAAGGACAGTACCCTGATACTGCTGGATTCTTTCCTTGTTACCCTCTTTAATTTTCACGTGAACGTTTACAGTATCACCCGGTGCGAAATCAGGAAATGATGCCCTTCTTTCGTTACTTTCTTCCTCTATAAATTTGATAAGATCGCTCATATCTCAATGTCTTAATCTGGTGTTCCCAAAATTGGACTGCAAATATAGGTATTAGTTTTTTATTTCCAGATACTGGATTGAAAAATTTTAATCATCCAGTAGGTCAGGACGCCTTTTCTTTGTCCTTTCTAGAGATTTTTGAAAACGCCACTCCTCAATTTTCTTTTCATGACCTGAAAGAAGTACCTCTGGCACTGTCATTCCTTTATATTCGACTGGTCTTGTATAAACAGGTGGTGCTAGTAGACTATCCTGAAAAGAATCAGTCAAGGCCGATGTTTCATCAGACAAAACGCCAGGAATAAGTCTAATAATTGCATCTGATACCACTGCTGCCGCTAACTCTCCACCAGACAAAACGTAATCCCCAACACTTATCTCTCTAGTTATGAAATGTTCGCGTACACGCTCGTCCACTCCTTTATAGTGTCCACAAAGAATAATTAGATTTCCTTTTAACGAAAGTTCATTAGCTACTTGCTGATTAAACGTTTCGCCATCAGGAGTCATGTAAATGATTTCGTCATAAGGCCTGTCCGCTTTCAAAGCAGAAATGCACTTATCAATGGGCTCAATGAGCATAACCATTCCGGCGCCTCCGCCATAAGCGTAGTCATCTAACTGCTTCTTTTTATTCACAGCATAGGCTCTCAAGTCATGAACCACCACTTCCACTAAGCCCTTATCCTGGGCACGCTGAAGAATAGAATGACCAAAAGGACTTTCTAACAACTTTGGCAAACATGTAATTATGTCAATCCTCATTGTCGTTTAAATAAACATCCAATAATCCTTCTGGAATGGCCAAGGACATTGTTTTATTCTCCCTATCCAATTCCTTTAAGAGATCCTTGTGAAAAGGAATAAGTAATTCAATATTACCTTCGGCTAGAACTGAAAAAAGAAGCTGTGGACCAGACTCGATCACATTATCTATTGTACCAACCACTTTCTGTGACTCATTGTCAATCATAGAAAAGCCGATTACCTCGTGTAAATAGAATTCTTTTCCCTTTAATGAAGGCAGGGCCGTTAACGGCAAATAAAGCTCCTTGCCTTTGAGCGCCTGCGCATCAGCGAGCTCATAAACATCTTCAAAAGCCACAATTGCTTTAGCACCATTAAAACTAATAGACTCAATAAAAAAAGGAACCAGCCTTTGTCCGTTAAGAACAAAAACTGATTCCAAGTTTTTATATTGATTTGGTGAATCTACGTCCAGAAAAATCTGAACCTCACCTCTTAAACCATGGGTTTTGACTACATACCCTAATTGATAACAGTCATCAACCGTCATGGCTATTGATTACTCCTCTTTCTTTTCCTCTTCAGCCGCTGGTGCTTCTTCAGGAGCTGGAGCCTCCTCTACTGCAGGAGCTTCTTCGGCTTCAGGAGCAGCTTCTTCAGCTACAGGCGCCTCTTCAGCAACTGCTTCAGAAGCAGCAGCTTCTTCAGTTGCAGGAGCTTCTTCGTTAGCCTCTTCAGCTACCTCTTCTTCAACAACCTCTTCCTCAACAAAATTCTTAGCTGCGATTGCCTCTGCACGTGCCGCACTTACCTTAGCTTCCGCTTCAAGTCTTGCTGCTCTTGCATCAGCCTTCGATTTAGCCAATTGCTCAGTTTTACCTTCAATCTTAGATTCTTTATCTTCGATCCACGCTGCTAATTTCTTATCAGCCTCTTCCTGAGTAATAGCACCTTTGTTCACACCTACTTGTAAGTGTTTTCTGAACATTACGCCTCTGTAAGAAAGCATAGCTCTTACAGTATCCGTTGGAAGGGCACCTTTCATTACCCAATCAAAAGCCTTGTCGTTATCGATATTAATCGATGCAGGGTCTGTGTTAGGG
This sequence comes from Roseivirga misakiensis, assembly GCF_001747105.1. Classification (NCBI taxonomy): domain Bacteria; kingdom Pseudomonadati; phylum Bacteroidota; class Cytophagia; order Cytophagales; family Roseivirgaceae; genus Roseivirga; species Roseivirga misakiensis. The sequence goes on from NZ_MDGQ01000004.1 coordinate 317,764, forward strand.
TTGTAAGTACCAATTTTCTCAATAAAGCGTCCATCACGTGGAGCTCTAGCGTCAGCAATGACTACATCATACATTGCTCTTTTCTTGCGGCCTCTTCTGGCCAATCTGATTTTTACTGCCATATAACTTTTAAAGTTGTAATGAGGATCTCGTCCTCTCTTTTCCAAGAACACGTCCCGAAAAAGGACTGCAAAGGTAAGTATTTTTTTTATAGATGCATGTCTCTGTTTAAGAATTACAACTTAGCCCTGACCACACTCACCTTTTTGGCAGCCTAATTGCATAAACGTGAACAAATAACTCAGTCGCGATACTACAAAACGTGATGTCTTGAATTAAGAAAAATTATTATTTTTAGCGCCTTCAAAACCCATAGTAAAGTATGAATTACGCCTTTGACAAAAATCTGTCTATTAACCAGCTAAGTCGTTATATCTTCGTTTTCCTCTCTTTATTTCTAGTCGAAACCTCATTATCCAGTCAAGAGCTCAAAAAAGTGAGTACCTCGACCGAACTAGAGGATATTCTGATCCAGTGCAATACCCAAAACAAATTACTCTTTGTTTATGCTAGAGTTTCTGGGATTGATGACTGTGAAGTATGTGATGAAATCGAAAATAAAGCATTAAAGGATGAGAGAATAACTGAACTGATAAACTCTAATGCATTAGCCATTTCGATTGACTTAGCAGAAGATCAATTATCCAAAGCATATTCAGACTATATGCCTGACAGCTACAATATGGGAGGACTGTTGCAACTGATAGACCCGACAACTAACGTGCTATTGGCAACTTCTGGAGGTAAAGCACCAAAAAGAAGTACCGAGTCAATGGTCCGCTTACTCAACGAAGGGTTAGAGAGTAAGATATGGTTCGATGAGGTTATGAATCGCGATTTCTCGAACCTGAGTGGCGCAGACGCTTTGGCCCTCTACCAAGAAGCTCAGAAGAAAGATATTCATGAGAGAATGGTCTTTAATGTGGCAAACAAAGTAGCCAACGACCTAAACACTCAACTTTGGACTGATGAAGGTCATGGAATTACACTTCAACTATTCAATGCAGAGAACATTGAAAACCCCAACTTCCAATATTTGATTAACAACAGAGAATTAATCGAAAAAACTCAAGGCCAAAGTGCGTGGGGAAACTTCATTATTCGGGCCATAGAAATCCAATCTCAGCGTTCGATCAACTTAAAAGACATCAAGCTAACCGATTACGTGATTGAAAAACTTTATCCTCTGATAGACCTACCAAATGACAAGTTTAACGACAGAGTATTCAACACGTATAGTATGTTTTACTATCAAAGCCAAAACGCCAATAGCTACCTAGAATACATTAGCGAATTTAAAGACAAAGAGTACTACAATCCGATAGTGAGAAGCTTTATCGAAGACGGCTTTTCGAACAACGAAGGTTACGAGAAAAGTTTTTACACAGAAATTCTTAAAATCTATCAAGAAATAGGCTTAGGTGACAACATATCTACCTTCTATAACACGATAGGAAAAATAAGAACTCAAGCAGGCAACAGTTCAGCCTATGAAAAAACCCTTGAGGCCTATTTGAAATACCTTGATAGCATCGCTAAAAAACAAAATGAGTTTCAAACTGAAATGAAGCAACTCATGGAGAAAGAAGGTAGAACGCCATTTATAAGAGGTGCAATAGAAAAAATTATAGCCATATATAAGGAAGAATCTAGTATCGAGAAAGACGAAAAATTCTATTCAAACCTGACACAGCTCTACAACCAAATTGGAGATCACAAATCCGGTAGAGCCTACCTTTTAAAAAATCTAGAGGAATCAGCTAAAAAGGATAATCAATGAAAATTCGCATTACCGGAATTCTCTTAGTATTCGGCTTAAACGTATCGATTGCTCAGGGAATCGATTATAACAAGGTAGCTGAATTAGTCTTTCAAAAGCCGACGGCTGAAGGAATAAATGTGCTAAAAGATGCCTTAAAACGGCACCATATGCAGATCTTGGTGAAATTTCTTTACGAAAAGAAGGAGTTTAAAGAATATAACATTAAACAAAGAGATGAATATCTGGATAAAACAAACCTTGAGTTAGACAAGGTGGCCAAGTCTTCCCCGTCCAGTAGTCAGTTGTACAAGCGCATAAAAGAGCTGCAAAGAGAAGTAAAATCAAAACGACGACAACAGAATAGCACCATGGTAATGGCCGAATTAAGTTACTCGAGCCACCTATTAGCCTCAGGATTAGGCAATGCGGCAAATGCAGAAAGATCCTATTCCGAATATTTGAGACTAAGAAACATAGCCGATGATCATGAGTACGAAGCCAATAGACTTATTGACCGACTTGATCCATTAATAGATGAGTATAACGCCCAAGTTGGGGAATTTGATGGAGCGTATAAGAAGTATGTCGCCGAAAAACAAAAAAACCTAGATAAGTTGAATGCTAGAATCGAACAGAGCAATGAGGAGTATGGGAAAGTAGTACAAGAGCTATATGATCTGTACAAGAATAATATAGATATCTATTTTGAAGAAAAGAGAATTGCCGAAGAGAAAGCAAAAGAAGAAGCTAGAAAACAACAAGCCTTGTCGTTTCTAAACGATATTGATTTCGGTGATGACGATGCAGAAGAAAAGATTTCTGACCTGACTATCAAAGAGGTTCTAATCAACACAGAAAGAATGCAATATGATTGGGATAAATATTCAGGCCTAGTTCCTGTCAAGGGGGCCAATAAATATGGTTATGTCAATAAAGAGGGCGACGTAATAATTCAACCACTATACGACCTTGCATCAACATTTTCACAAGGATTGGCCGCTGTTGTTCAAAATGGAAAGTCGGGCTTTATCAATATAAAAGGAGAGGTTATCGTACCAATTACCTATGAAGAAGTTCGCTCATTTAGTGAAGGACTTGCAGCAGTCAAAAATGATGGGAAATGGGGTTTCATAGATCAAAAAGGAGCTACAGTCATACCATTTGAATATGTGGAAGCTTACTTTTTCACAAATAACCTGGCCAATGTCGCCCTAAACGGAGAATTCTTTTACATTAACAAACAAGGTGAAAAAGTAGATAAGTAAAGTCAGCAATTGTCTTAGAAATATTAAATCCGTAAACCCGCATAAACGGTTTTTAAAGACAAAACCATTCCTGTACATTTGTCGTATAGCAATGGGAATACTTTACCATGGACAATTATACTTATCTGAGTAACGCTGATCCAAAAGCATTAGAAGGCCTTTATCAGCAGTACCAATCCAATCCCGAAAGTGTTGATGAAGGCTGGAGAAAGTTCTTCGAAGGTTTTGAATTTGCACAAGGTGATTATCCAATGTTGCCAAATGGACAGGCAACTTCGCCCTCTTCTTCAAGTTCTGGTATTTCGGACAAAGAAGTTCAAGTTAGAAATCTGATTCACGCTTATAGAACAAGAGCTCATCTTCGTTCTAAGACAAATCCAGTTCGCGAGCGAAAAGACAGAAAACCGATTCTTGACTTACAATACTTCAACTTATCAGATGCAGATTTAGACACTGAATTTATTTCAGGAGAGGAAATTGGGATTGGAAAAGCTACGCTCAGGAAAATCATCGAAACACTGAAGTATATCTATGAAGGCACCGTCGGCTTTGAATACATGTCGGTACGGGACCCGGAACAACTTAAGTGGCTTCGCGAAAAAATTGAAAAAGATGCACTAAGCTTTAACCCTTCTACGGATCAAAGGAAAAGAATCCTTTCTAAACTGAATGAAGCGGTCGTTTTTGAAAACTTCTTGCACACAAAATACTTGGGTCAAAAGAGATTCTCTCTAGAAGGAGGTGAAACTACAATTCCAGCCTTAGATGCTATCATTAATAAAGGTGCAGAACTAGGGCTAGAAGAAGTTATGATCGGTATGGCACATAGAGGTAGACTCAACGTGTTGGCCAATATCATGGGCAAGACCTACGAACAAATCTTCAATGAATTTGAAGGTGGCGCCACTCCAGACCTGACCATGGGAGACGGCGATGTAAAATATCACTTGGGCTTCTCGAGTCAGATAGAAACACCAAATGGCAAAAAAATTGAGCTGAAATTAGCGCCAAATCCGTCACATTTAGAAGCTGTAAACCCAGTGGTTGAAGGATTTGTAAGAGCTAAAGGTGACGAAGAATACAATAGAGATCGGTCTAAGGTAATGCCGATCCTTATCCATGGTGACGCAGCTGCTGCAGGCCAGGGAATTATGTACGAAGTAGTTCAAATGAGCAATCTCGATGGCTACTTTACAGGCGGAACAATTCACTTCATCATCAATAATCAAGTTGGTTTTACGACCGACTTCGACGATGCACGGTCAAGTATTTACTCCACCGATGTAGCCAAAATTATCGATGCTCCGGTACTTCATGTTAATGGTGATGATCCAGAAGCAGTTGTATTCTGTGTTCAGTTTGCAGTAGAATATCGTCAGAAATTTAACAAAGATATCTTTGTGGATATGGTCTGTTATAGAAGGCATGGCCATAACGAAAGTGATGAACCTAAATTCACGCAACCGTCTCTCTACAACCTAATTTCTAAGCACCCCAACCCTAGAGAAGTTTACAACAAGAAACTCATTGAAAAAGGAGAAGTTGAAGCTGCCCTAGCCAAAAACATGGACAAAGAGTTCAGGGCTACGTTGCAGGATAGGCTGAATATGGTGAAACAAAAGCCTCTTCCTTATACTTACCAACCGCTGGAAGAAGAGTGGAGGAACTTAAGAAGAGCAACACCTGAGGATTTTGAGAGCTCACCTGAAACAGGAATTTCAGAAGAAACTATACAGAAAGTAGCTAAGGCGCTAACATCAATCCCATCTGGTTTTAAGCCGATCAAACAAATTGAAAAACAGTTGAAGCAACGCAAAGACATGTTTTTCAAGGATAAAATGCTCAACTGGGCTGGAGGTGAGCTTCTCGCCTATGGATCGTTGCTCGTAGATGGTAAAAAGGTACGCCTAACTGGACAAGACGTACAGCGTGGCACATTTTCTCACCGTCACGCAGTACTTCGCGACCTGAATACCAACGAAGCCCACAATAGCTTAAACCATATTGAAGGAGCAGTAAATGATTTCGAAATCTATAACTCCTTACTTTCAGAATTTGGTGTTATGGGATTTGAATTTGGATATGCCATGGCAAATCCAAATGCACTAACCATTTGGGAAGCACAGTTTGGAGATTTTGCCAATGGTGCACAAGTAATGATAGATCAGTTCCTATCATGTTCTGAAACAAAATGGCAACGCATGAATGGTCTCGTTCTTTTATTGCCACATGGCTATGAAGGACAAGGACCAGAGCATTCAAATGCAAGACCAGAACGCTACCTACAGTTGAGTGCTGAATACAATATGATAGTGGCGAATATTACATCCCCTGCTAACTTCTTCCATGCTTTAAGAAGACAAATGACTTGGGAGTTTAGAAAACCACTAATTGTAATGTCACCTAAATCGCTTTTGAGAAATCCTAAAGCTGTTTCTCCATTAGATGACTTCACAAAGGGTAGCTTCCAAGAAGTGATTCCAGATACGAGTGTAACAGCACGATCAGTTAAAAGAGTAATCCTGTGTTCTGGAAAAGTTTACTTCGACCTACTAGACAGAAAAGAAAAAGATAAACGAAAAGATGTAGCCATCATTAGAATCGAACAGCTACACCCTTTCCCTGTAGCACAGGTAAATAAGATACTAGACAAATTCAAAAATGCAGAATATGTCTGGCTACAAGAAGAACCAGAAAACATGGGCTATTGGAACTTTATCCAGCGAGCCTATCCGGAAAGACAGTTAACGCTGATCTCACGAAAAGCCAGCGCATCTCCGGCGACAGGTTATGCCAAAGTACATGCCACAGAACAAGAAGAAATTATTAACAAAGCTTTTGCTTAAACCCATAGAGAAATGAGTTTGGAAATTAAAGTCCCAGCAGTTGGTGAATCCATCACAGAAGTAACCATAGCACAGTGGTTCAAGCAAGAAGGTGATCAAGTCGAAATGGACGAAGTCATCTGTGAGCTTGAATCTGACAAAGCCACCTTTGAATTAAATGCGGAAGCCGCAGGTAAGCTACACATTGTAGCTCAGGAAGGTGACACACTCGAAATAGATGAACTCATCTGTACGATCGATACGGATTCAGCCGGAGAAACAAAAACTGAATCATCCCCTGCTCCTGAGGCAGCTTCATCTGATAAACCAGCTTCGGAAGGACCTAAATCAACCGGTGAAATCAAGGAAATGATTGTTCCTACCGTGGGAGAGTCAATAACAGAAGTTACTATTTCAAGTTGGTTGAAAGCCGATGGTGACTTTGTAGAACTAGATGAGGTGATAGCAGAAGTCGACTCTGATAAAGCGACTTTTGAGTTACCAGCAGAAGCTAACGGAATCTTAAGAATAGTCGCACAAGAAGATGACACCATAGAAATTGGTGCTCTTATTTGTAAAATCGAGGTAATGGAAGGCGGCGCTCCTACAGCAGAGAGCACACCTGCCCCAGCGACCACTGATACGAGTAGTAGCACTTCTTCGACTTCGGAAAACGAAACCTACGCCACAGGGCATGCATCACCTGCAGCCGCTAAAATATTGGCTGAAAAAGGGATAGACCCAGCTAATGTTAAGGGCACTGGAAAAGATGGACGCATTACTAAGGAAGATGCCGAAAAAGCACAAGTAACGGCACCAAAACCAGCCGCAGCTCCAGCGAAACAAGAAGAAACCGCAGAAGCTATAGCAGCACCAGGAAGTAGAAATGAAAGAAGAGAGCGCATGACCTCTCTAAGAAAAACAGTTTCAAAAAGATTGGTATCTGTTAAAAATGAGACCGCTATGCTCACCACATTCAATGAGGTGAACATGAAGCCTATCATGGATATCAGAAAACAGTATAAAGAAAAATTCAAAGAGAAATACGAAGTTGGACTCGGTTTCATGTCATTCTTCACAAAAGCTGTTACTGTAGCTGCTCAAGAATGGCCAGCGGTAAATGCTCGTATTGAAGGAAATGAAATTGTATACAATGATTTTGTCGATGTATCCATAGCAGTTTCTGCACCAAAAGGACTCATGGTTCCTGTGATTAGAAATGCAGAATCTATGTCTTTCGATCAGATTGAAAAAGAAATTATTCGTTTAGCGACTAAAGCACGTGACGGGAAACTGACAATTGATGAAATGACAGGAGGAACCTTTACAGTTACCAATGGAGGAATCTTCGGCTCAATGCTGTCAACCCCAATCATCAATGCACCGCAATCCGCAATTTTGGGAATGCACAATATTGTGGAGCGCCCAATGGCTGTAAATGGCGAAGTGAAGATTTTGCCAATTATGTATGTCGCGCTTTCTTACGATCACAGGATTGTTGATGGACGAGAATCAGTTAGCTTCTTAGTTCGAGTAAAAGAACTACTGGAAGATCCTACACGATTGTTATTGGGCATATAATTGAGAAGCTTAAACTGTAACACATACTAAAAAAGAAAATCATGAAATACGATGTAACAGTAATTGGTTCTGGGCCAGGTGGCTATATCGCTGCAGTTCGTTGCGCGCAGTTGGGCATGAAAACCGCCATTATTGAAAAGTATAATACACTAGGCGGTACTTGTTTAAATGTGGGTTGTATTCCATCAAAGGCATTGCTCGATTCCTCCGAACACTATCACAACGCAACACACACATTCAAAGATCATGGAATAGAATTGAGTGACCTAAAAGTCGACTTCAAGCAGATGATCGAACGCAAAACACAAGTTGTGAATCAAGTAACTGGTGGCGTTGACTTCTTGATGAAGAAGAATAAAATCGACGTTTTTCATGGGTTAGGCTCTTTCATCGATAAAAATAATATCAAGGTGACCGATGGTGATGGTAAGGAAACCAAAATTGAAACAGACAAAACCATTATTGCCACTGGTTCGAAACCAGCATCGCTCCCATTTATTGAAATCGATAAGAAGCGAATTATTACATCTACTGAAGCCTTAGTATTAAAGGAAATACCAAAACATATGATCGTCATAGGTGGTGGGGTTATCGGTATGGAATTAGGATCAGTATATGCCAGACTTGGGGCTCAAGTATCGGTAGTAGAATTTATGGACGATATTATTCCTTCTATGGACAAAACCATGGGTAAGGAATTGAAAAAGGCATTGAAAAAGCTAGGATTTCAATTTTACCTCGGCCACAAAGTGGTAGAAGTAAAAGGAACGGCTAAAACTGTCACCATTAAAGCCGAAAACAAAAAAGGAGAGATTGTCGACATTAAAGGTGATTATTGCCTTGTGTCAATTGGTCGTAAACCTTACACAGAAGGACTTGGCTTGGAAAACGCAGGAGTTAAAATGGACGACCGAGGCAGAATTGAAGTAGACGAACATTTGAAAACGTCAACTGATAATATCTACGCCATCGGTGATGTTGTAAAAGGCGCAATGCTGGCACACAAAGCCGAAGAAGAGGGTGTCTTTGTAGCAGAAGTTATCAACGGGGAGAAACCTCATATCAATTACAACTTAATTCCAGGTGTGGTTTATACTTGGCCAGAAGTTGCCGCAGTCGGACAAACTGAAGAGCAACTAAAAGAGAGTGGAAGAGCTTACAAATCAGGCTCGTTCCCATATAGAGCTCTTGGACGTGCTAGAGCATCGATGGATATTGATGGTTTGGTAAAAGTGCTGGCAGATAAGGAAACTGATGAGATATTAGGTGTACATATGATTGGCGCCAGAACGGCCGATATGATTGCCGAAGCAGTTGTAGCCATGGAATTTAGAGCTTCCGCTGAAGATATCGCCAGGATGTCACACGCGCACCCAACCTATACAGAAGCTTTTAAAGAAGCTTGTCTAGCCGCTACGGACAATAGAGCCCTGAATGTTTAAAATATCTATAGACAAAAAAAGAAAGGCTAACCAAAATGGTTAGCCTTTCTTTTTTACTAGGACTAAGGTTATTTGCTTACCCTTTTTCCTTCTAGCGGAAATGAGTCTTCACCGAAATAAATCGCCCCACTCATCGTATCACCATCAAAATCACATTCAATACTTGCCGTATTTCCCATTACTTCAATATCTCCAGTCATTGCAGTACCTTGTACATCTAGATTTTGTAGTTCTAAGGTGCCAAACTGATCTGTCTCTAAAGAAGCAGAATAAGCACCCGGGTTACCTGCAATGATGAATTTACCGCCATTAGCGCCGTCAGGCGTTTCAACAGTATACTCCCAAGTACCGGTTGGATCATAAGGTTTCTCCTTTTTAGAATTCTTAGCAGTTGTCCCGGTCGAGGCTGTATTTGATGCAGCACAACCCACTACAAATAGTACCATTACTAGTAGAGCCAATGTGCTTTTTATTCCGTTAACGTTTCTCATAGTCTCAAAAATTTCTAAAGTCAATCAAAAAGCAAAATAACGAATTTTCCTTTTCCATCAGCTTGATTGTCACTCAAAATGAAGAATAAAAGCGATGTTTATTCAATAATGAATTTGAGATTTTGATTATTAGTTAAACGCTATAACTTTGTGCCAATTTGTACCTAAGTCAACCCGAACAGCCCTTAAATTACTATGCCAAAAGACAACAGCATTAAGTCCATTCTCATCATAGGTAGTGGCCCCATCATCATCGGACAAGCATGTGAATTTGATTACTCTGGCTCTCAAGCCTCTCGTTCCCTTATGGAAGAAGGTATTGAAGTTACTTTGATCAATTCAAACCCTGCAACTATCATGACAGACCCTGTCATGGCCGATAATATTTACCTGAAGCCACTTACTAAGAGGTCAATCATTGAAATTCTAGAGAAACATCAAATTGATGCGGTCCTACCGACCATGGGAGGACAAACTGCATTGAATTTGGCAATTGATTGTGACGCTGCTGGCATCTGGACAAAGTACAATGTGAAAATCATTGGTGTTGATATTAAAGCAATCGAGACCACCGAGGATCGAGAGAAATTTCGACTCAAAATGAAAGAAATTGGTGTCGGTGTCTGTAAAGGATCTACAGCAACTTCATTCTTAAAAGGAAAAGAAATTGCGCAAGAAATTGGTTTCCCACTCGTAATTAGACCTTCCTTTACCTTGGGAGGCTACGGTGGTGGCTTTGTTAATTCAAAAGACGAATTCGATGAATTGTTAACTAGAGGTTTAAATGCCTCGCCAATTCACGAAGTACTACTAGAACAAAGTATTCTGGGCTGGAAAGAATACGAGTTAGAGCTGTTAAGGGATAATATCGGGAATGTAATTATCATCTGTTCAATCGAGAACTTCGATCCAATGGGCGTTCACACAGGAGATTCTATCACCGTGGCACCCGCTATGACACTCCCTGATACGACTTACCAAAAAATGCGAGATATGGCCATCACTATGATGAATGCCATAGGTCAGTTTGCAGGTGGTTGTAACGTTCAATTCTCTGTGAGCCCTGATACAGACGAAATTATCGGAATTGAAATTAACCCCCGTGTTTCGCGATCGTCCGCATTAGCCTCTAAAGCAACTGGGTATCCTATTGCAAAAGTGGCAGCCAAATTAGCGATCGGCTACAATCTAGACGAGCTTAATAATCAAATCACAGGGACAACTTCGGCATTCTTTGAGCCAGCTTTGGATTACGTGATCGTCAAAATTCCTCGTTGGAACTTCGACAAGTTCAAAGGTTCGGAACGAAAACTCGGTTTACAAATGAAATCTGTGGGAGAAGCCATGGGTATCGGCCGAAATTTCCAAGAAGCCTTACAGAAAGCCTGTCAATCACTAGAAATCAATCGAAATGGTCTTGGTGCCGATGGCAAAGAGCTGAAAGATCAGGCAAAACTGCTACATAGTTTAGAAAACCCAAGTTGGAACAGACTATTCCACATATACGATGCTTTTAAACTGGGTATTCCATTCAAAACTATCCAAAAGAAGACACGAATCGACAAGTGGTTCCTACAACAAATTGAGGAGCTGATAACCGTTGAGAAGGAAATACAAAAACATACGCTGGATACACTTCCAGAGAAACTACTCAGAATTGCCAAAGAAAAAGGCTATGCCGATCGGCAAATTGCACACCTTCTTGACTGCGTAGAGAGTAAGGTTTTCAACAAAAGGCATGACCTGGGCATTAAAAGGGTCTACAAACTAGTGGATACTTGTGCAGCGGAATTCGAGGCACAAACTCCTTACTATTACTCTAGCTTTGACGAGGAAAATGAGTCCATTGCCACAGACAAGAAAAAGATTATTGTTTTAGGTTCTGGTCCAAACAGAATTGGCCAAGGGATTGAATTTGATTACTGTTGTGTACATGGTTTGTATGCCGCGAAAGAGTGTGGTTATGAAACAATCATGATCAACTGTAACCCAGAAACCGTTTCGACAGATTTCGATACAGCTGATAAACTATACTTTGAGCCAGTTTTCTGGGAACATATCTACGACATCATTCTGCATGAAAAGCCTGAAGGCGTAATTGTACAGCTTGGTGGCCAAACTGCGCTTAAACTTGCCGAAAAATTAGACAGGTACGGAATCAATATTATAGGAACTAGCTACGAAGCACTAGATTTAGCAGAAGACAGAGGTCGTTTTTCAACGCTATTAGCAGAAAATGACATCCCATACCCAAAATTTGGTGTGATCGAAGATGCTGACGATGCACTTGAGCTTTCTAAAGAAATTGGCTTCCCACTATTAGTAAGGCCATCATATGTTTTGGGTGGGCAAGGCATGAAAATCGTGATCAACGAGCAAGAACTGGAAGAACATGTTGTGAATATCCTTAAAGATATTCCAGGAAATAGAGTCTTGTTAGATCACTTCCTAGAAGGAGCAAAAGAAGCAGAGGCTGATGCGATTTGTGACGGAGAGAATGTCTACATCATCGGAATCATGGAACATGTAGAGCCAGCGGGAATTCACTCAGGTGATTCATATGCTCTACTACCTCCTTACAGTTTGGGCGATATTGTGATCAGGCAAATAGAAGCGCACACTAAGAAAATTGCATTGGCCTTAAAGACTAAAGGACTCATCAATATTCAGTTTGCGGTGAAAGATGATCAAGTTTATATCATTGAAGCCAACCCAAGAGCCTCTAGAACCGTTCCATTCATAGGAAAAGCATATCAGGAACCTTATGTGAATTATGCCACCAAGGTGATGTTGGGAGAAAAGACGCTAAAAGACTTTGATTTCAAACCAGTTAAAAGAGGTTACGCGATTAAAGAACCAGTTTTCTCTTTCCATAAATTCCCTAATGTGAATAAGGAATTAGGGCCTGAAATGAAGTCAACCGGAGAGGCTATCTATTTTATAGAAGACTTAATGGATGATCATTTCCTAGATATTTATTCCAAACGAAACTTATATCTGAGTAGATAGAGAAATGATTTTCAAGGTTATCACATTTGTAATTGTCTTACTTTTCATCTTTAGATTGATTTCTCAATCATTCATAGGTAAGATTTATAGACAAGTACAAGAACAGCAAAGAAACAGTCATTACGATCAAAGAAAGAGTAGACCCAGTGGTGGCAATGTGAATGTTGAGTATGCACCTTCGAAAAAAAATCCTAAGTCTTCCGATAACTTTAAAGGGGGAGATTATGTTGATTATGAAGAAGTAGATTAACGGACTAGATAATATTCCTTAAAACGCTGCTTCAAACATCATTCAAACAACGAATAATCATCTTAAAAAACCTTTAAAATGGCACAAATAACACTTGGTGGAGCACCAACCAATACCAATGGCAACTTGCCTAACATTGGAGATTCAGCAATAGACTTTCAATTGACGGCGGTAGACTTATCTGCTAAAACACTTTCAGATTTTCAAGGCCAGAACCTAGTACTCAATATATTTCCAAGTGTTGATACTGGCGTTTGCGCTACATCTGTGAGAAACTTCAATAAAACTGCAGCGAATCTAAATAATACGAGCGTTTTATGTATTTCTCGAGATTTACCTTTCGCCCAAAGCAGATTTTGTGGTGCAGAAGGCATTGAAAATGTTGTGATGCTTTCTGATTTTAACTCGGGCAAATTTGGAAAAGATTATGGCCTTGAAATTACAGATGGTGCATTTGCTGGTTTACATTCCAGATGTATTGTGGTCATCAACACAGAAGGGTCTGTTATCTACACTGAGCAAGTACCTGAGATAGGTCAAGAACCAAATTACGATGCTGCTTTAGCTAGTTTATAGAAAGATAAAAATCAAAAAAAGAGGGCCAATCCAGTGGATTGGCCCTCTTTTTATTTCATACGTAAAGTCTTAAGGCATTTGGTAAACCATAGCATTGATATGCATACCAGCACCTACAGAGGCAAAAATCACATGATCTCCAGAGGCTAATGCGTGATCATCTAGCTCACCACGAAGAATCAAGTCTAGCATAGTCGGTATAGTTGCTACCGAACTATTGCCTAAACGCTGAATAGTCATTGGCATGAGTTGTTTAGAGTCTCCCATTACGCCATATAACTTAAATAGCTTATGCAAAATGGCTTCATCCATTTTCTCATTTGCCTGATGGATCAATATTTTACTGATATCCTTTAGGTCAAGATTAGCCTTTTCAATAGCACATTTAATAGCATCAGCCACATTAGTCAATGCATACTCGTAAATTTTCCGACCCTTCATTTTGATGTAACTCCCACCATGATCATTTAAAGAAGCATTATAAGAAGGTCCCATCGCTAAATAGCAAAGTTCTTCAGAGGCATCAGTCCTAGAACACTGTGAAATATAGCCACCCTTCTCGCTTTCGGATGCCGAAAATATAGTAGCCCCAGCCCCATCAGCGAAAATCATTGAATCTCGATCATGCGGATCAACAGTTTGACTCAAAGTTTCTCCTCCAATCACCATAACATGCTTCGCATCACCACACCTAATCATTTGTGTGGCCTGAATAGCACCTTGAACCCACCCAGGGCAGCCAAAAATTATGTCATAACAAGAAGTAGACGGATTAGAAATTTCAAGTTGACCTTTTACGCGAGCAGCCAAACTCGGCATCATATCGATTCGGTTATTATCCTTTCGCATATCACCAAAATTGTGCGCAAAGATGATGTAATCGAGATCATTGCCATCTATACTACTGTTTTCAAGCGCATGCTTGGCAGCAATGGCACCCAAATCTGATGCTTTTTGGCCCGGTAAAGCATAACGCCTTTCTTTGATGCCAGTAATCTTTTCGAATTTCCTTATGATCACTTCATTCTCATCTGGAAAAGGTTCTCCGTTTTCTTGATAGAATTCAGCATTTAAGAACTCCGAATTGGGTACTACCCGTTCGGGGATACAACTACCGACGCCATTAATTACAACACTAGACATACTCACTATTCATGTTTACGAACGGCATCCCAACAAGCCTCAGCCGCCTGATCGATACGCTCTTCAGTTAAAGATTGATTGTGGTCAATATGGAGTTTAGACAAAGACACTATTGGACCATATAACAAGGAAACAATCGTATAGAGGGGTAAATCCTTCATTGCGCCAGCTCTTTTAGACTCAATAAAAAAGGACATGATGGGTGCCAAAATGATAAAAGTCTCTTCGCGAGTTACATTACTCACAAAAGGAGCGTATCTATACTGCTCCACAAAATGAAATTCCTCAGGGTTACCAATACAGTAGTTGATCAGATTGCGCCAGAGGTGTTTAAACCTTTCCTGAAAGCTCCCCTCTTCCCGATAATCTTCCAGCATCGCCTTAATTACTCGCCTTTTTATTGCGGTAAATAGCTCATTGATCAACTGTTCCTTGTTTTCGAAATACCGATAAATAGTTCCCGCGCCAACACCTGCATGCTGTGCGATCATAGAGATAGGTGTACCATGAAAACCATGCTCAGTGAGCAATTTTAAGGTCGATTCAAGGATGACACTTCGCTTATCAACTGTCTTTTTATCGATCATTTTAGTGCGGAATGAACGTTCATTCCGTCACAAAGGAAAAGACAATATCATTCATGCCCAAGTCTTTTGTATAGTTTTTCTAACATTCCTGATTTGCCTTTTCTTTTTGGCGGCTCACTAGTTTTAGGCTATTTTTGCCTTTCTCTAAAAAATTTTGGACGATAACATAAACTATGTCTTGGTTTCAGCGAAAAGTTAAGGGTATCACAACACCAACAGATCAGAAGAAAGACGCTCCTGATGGTCTGTGGTTCAAAACACCGTCTGGTACAATTGTTCATACGCGTGAGCTAAAAAACAACGCTTATGTCAGTCCAGAAGATGGTTTTCACGTTCGAATTGGCTCTAAAGAATATTTCGAAATCCTTTTCGATCAGAACTCTTTCACTGAATTGGATGAAAACCTGAGTTCTGGTGACCCGCTAAAATTTGTCGATAGCAAGCCCTACCCAAAAAGAATCAAAGCTGGGCAGGAGAAATCTAGCTTAACTGACGCTGTCCGCTCTGCTTATGGCAAAATGAATGGCGAAGATTTGGTAGTCTCTTGTATGGATTTTGCCTTTATCGGTGGTTCAATGGGATCTGTCGTCGGAGAAAAAATTGCCCGCGCCATCGATCATGCCATCAAAACTAAGACACCATTCTTGATGATTTCTAAATCAGGTGGCGCTAGAATGATGGAAGCTGGTTACTCTTTAATGCAGATGGCTAAAACCTCGGCTAAACTTGCTCTACTAGGAGAACAAGGCATTCCTTATATTTCATTACTTACCGACCCGACCACAGGTGGAGTGACCGCTTCTTATGCAATGCTTGGTGACTTTAACATTGCGGAACCTGGTGCATTGATCGGATTTGCTGGTCCTAGAATTATCAGAGATACGGTCGGAAAGGATCTTCCTAAAGGATTTCAAAGCTCTGAATTCGTGCTAGACCATGGATTCTTAGACTTTATCGTAGACAGAAGAGATTTAAAGAATAAACTGACTACACTACTTCGAATGTTGAAGTAGATTTAAATTTTTCAACTTCTTTTTTTGAATCATCAATAAGTGCTGCTAGGTTTGCAGTGCAAGTCATTCAATTCTGCCCAATCAGGGCTTCGAAATGAATCGATTTATACAGAAGCGTGGAGAGACAGGCTCTTTGAAGCGCTAGCAACCACCTCTAATATTAGAGAAAGGTGCTAAATCCTGATCCCAAAGGATGTCGAGTGACATTCGGGAGAATATAAATTGGTATTTATGCAACATCTAATTTCAGGCGAGCAATCGCACCTCTTTAAAAGTCTTCATCTAATAAAAAGCGCTGTCGAATGCATTATTTGTATTCCGGCTTCAATTATTGGATCAATTCTCTGATTACACTTTTTCTCTTTCCTACTTAAAGTAAATTGACAATGTCTACAGCTATAAAGACGGGGTCGGTTGAATCACAATCCATCGATAACCCCTCGCTAAAATACTTCAAAGTCCCAAGTGACTTTACGCTCGAAAGTGGCACGCAGCTACAAGAGGCAATTATTGCCTACCATACTTTCGGACGGTTGAATGCTAAAAAAGACAACGTGGTTTGGGTTTGCCATGCACTCACTGCAAACGCAAACCCAATGCAATGGTGGCCAGGATTAATTGGATCTACTAACCTCATCAATCCAGATGAACATTTTATTGTTTGTGCCAACGTACTTGGATCGTGCTATGGAAGCACAGGCCCCAAAAACTTTAACCCTGAAACTGGCGAGCGATATTTGAGGTCATTTCCTACGCTCACCATTAAAGATATGGTTAAGGCGCATGGGCTTTTAATGAATCATCTTGGCATCGATGAGATTTTCCTTGGCATTGGAGGGTCTATGGGTGGCCAACAGGTGATTGAATGGGCTGTAGAATCACCTGACGTTTTCAAACATATCGCTCTGATTGCCTCGTCGGCAAAAAGTTCGCCATGGGGTGTAGCGATTAGATCAGCCCAGCGCATGGCAATTGAAGCCGATCCTTCCTTTTTCTCGAGTTCTCCAAAAGGTGGATGGAAAGGCTTGGAGGCTGCTCGCGCAATGGCGATGACATCTTATAGAACTGATACGGCCTTTAACAAAACGCAGGCTCAGCAGGCAACTTTTGATGAGATCAGTGAGGCAGAAAGCTATCAGCGATACCAAGGAGAGAAACTTAGAAACAGGTTTGATGCAAGAACCTATTATACATTAAGTCAAGCCATGGACTTTCATGATATCAGTAAAAAGTATAAGTCCATAGCAGAAGCCTTAAGTCGGGTGCAAGCTAAAGCGCTCATTATCGGAATAGAAGAAGACTTACTCTTTTCGAAAGCAGAGCAATCTGTTTTAGCAGATGGCATAAACCAATCAGAATTACACTTTATAAACTCAGCATATGGACATGATGGCTTTCTAGTAGAAGCCAAAGCGATCAGTGCACTACTCAAAAACTTTTTAAACAAGCACAAATGAAAAAGATCAACATAGGATTGTTTGGTTTCGGGTGTGTAGGTCAAGGACTTTACGAAACCCTTAATAACTCCAAGAATTTTGCCGGTGAAATAAAGAAAATCTGTATCAAAAATGCCGAAAAGTCTCGAAGTCTGCCTAGAAGACTCTTCACGATTGATAAAGAAGAAATTATTCGAGATCCCGAAATCGATGTAATAGTGGAATTGATCGATGATGCTAACGCTGCCCTTGAAATAGTAACCTCGTCACTCAAAAATGGTAAATCTGTGGTGACCGCCAACAAGAAAATGGTGGCAGAAAACCTTGAATTCTTAGTGAAACTACAGAATGAAACGGGTAAAGCGATTCTCTATGAGGGTGCAGTTTGTGGCAGCATACCTATAATAAGAACTTTAGAAGAATATTTTGGTCATGAACCTCTTGATGAAGTAAAAGGCATTTTTAATGGATCGACGAACTATATTCTCACCAAAGTCTTCAATGAAAATTTAGACTACGATGAGGCATTGCGTCAGGCGCAATCCTTGGGGTTTGCAGAATCTGACCCTACACTTGACGTGAAAGGCTTCGACGCAAAATATAAGTTAAGTATACTATTAACTCACGCTTTCGGAATCTACGTAAAACCCGAAAGCATTGTCAATTTGGGTATTGATCATCTTAAAAATACCGATTTGGAATATGCGAGAGAGAAAGGCTTTAAAGTGAAGTTAATCGCACAAGCTCGACGTATTGACGATAAGGTTTTTGCCTTTGTTGCTCCGCAGTTTATTGGTCATAATGATAGTTTGTCGTCCATTGACAACGAGTTCAATGCGGTTTCGCTGACAGGAGACTTTTGCGACGAGCAGCTTTTTATAGGGAAAGGAGCGGGAAGTTTACCAACTGGCGCGGCTGTGCTTTCCGATATCTCTGCTTTGAGTTATGATTACAAATACGAGTATAAGAAGTTTTACAACTTGGGCCAGTTACCTTTTAGCAATGAGTCATTACTGAAAGTATACGTCAGTTTTAATTCGCCACAAGAGATAGACTTATCTGATTTCGAGAGCATTCATGACAAATATTTTAGTTTCGATCACAGCTATGTTGTGGGCAATATTTGTATTTCGAGGTTATTAGAGAAAAAATGGCTAAACAATCCAAATAACAATGTTGTTCTGTGCGAGAATAGTCGACAGTTACAGTTAGGGAATCTCTGTGTAGCCTCTCTAAACACTGAAATTGAAGACTTAAAAAAGGGTCAGGTGTTATTGGAAAAAATTACGGTTTAGCCTTGATTTTGGCTGCTTATCTTTTTTCAATTTCGCCTACAGATTTAACCTTTTAGTGAATATATTTGTAGCCCTGACGGAAAGGGTCAGTTTAGATTCAAATTGTTGATTTAAAATCGATTAATAGATGTCATCTATCATAATTACTTCAATAGTAGCCTTCTCAGTAGTTATCCTATTGTTGGTACTAATTTTACTTTACGCACAGTCAAAATTAGTCCAATCAGGCGATGTTAAAATCGTTGTAAACGGAGACGAGTCCAATCCCATTGTGGCAGCAGCAGGTTCAACACTCCTGAATACGCTTTCAGGTCAAAAAATATTCTTACCGTCTGCCTGTGGTGGCGGTGGTACTTGTGCCATGTGTAAGTGTACAATCAACGAGGGTGGCGGAGACGTACTGCCTACTGAGGTTGGTCACTTAAGCAGAGCTGAGCAAAAAGAAGGTGTTAGACTTTCTTGTCAAGTGAAAGTGAAGCAAGATATGCGTATCCACATCCCAGAAGAAATCTTCGGTATTAAGAAGTGGGAATGTGAAGTTGTTTCTAACTACAACGTTGCATCTTTCATTAAAGAATTTGTGGTAAAACTACCAGAAGGAGAAACACTGGACTTTGAAGCTGGTGGATATATCCAGGTAGATGTACCGCCTGTTGTTTGTGAGTTTAAAGACATGGACATCAGACCTTTCCCAGACGATCCTGCTGGAGATGATAAATTCAAAGAAGATTGGGATAAATTCGGTCTTTGGGATCTGAAAATGGTCAACAAGGAGGAAATCTTCCGAGCATACTCAATGGCCAATCACCCTGCAGAAGGTAATATTGTAATGCTGAATATTCGTATTGCAACTCCACCTTGGGACAGAGCGAACAATAAGTGGATGGATGTTAATCCAGGTATTTGTTCTTCATATGTATTTACTAGAAAACCAGGTGATAAAGTAACAATCTCAGGTCCTTACGGTGAATTCTTCATCAAGCCGACAGAAGCTGAAATGCTATACATTGGTGGTGGTGCAGGAATGGCGCCGATGAGATCACACCTTTTCCACTTATTCCACACGCTAAAAACTGGTAGAAAAGTGACTTACTGGTATGGTGGACGTTCGAAACGAGAGCTATTCTACTTAGAGGACTTTAGAAAAATCGAAAGAGAATTCCCGAATTTCAAATTCCATCTAGTACTTTCTGAGCCTGTTCCTGAAGATAATTGGGTTGAGAAAAAAGATATTGACGATACTGAAGGAGACGGTTTCTTAGGTTTCGTTCACCAAGCAGTGATCGACCAGTACTTAAGTAAGCACGAAGCTCCTGAAGAAATCGAATTCTACTTCTGTGGACCTCCAATGATGAACGCAGCCGTATTGAAAATGTGTGACGACTGGGGTATACCAGATGAGAATGTCGCATTTGACGATTTCGGAGGATAAAAAACCATTAAATACTACCGAAGCCTCTCCATGTTGGAGGGGCTTTTTTTATGCCCATAAACAGACTAAGTCAGAAGCGTGAAGTTTTTCTAGCCTTCAGAATTGTTCTATCTTTAGTTAAAGAATTTACGCCTCCCAGATGAACCTCAAACTTTTCTTTACAGCACCCACTTTCGAATTTGACGGACCGACCAATGCCATTGGTCACAGCTTTAAACAGCTACAAAGTGAAGACTTTGATATTAGTCAAATGAACTTGGCATTAGTTGGAATAAATACCAGAGGTGATGCTGATATGGTAAGGGGAAAACTATTCCACTTGAAACGAAGTCACGCTTCTTACCGGATGGCTGACCTTGGTAACCTTCAACTAGGTGATAGCCCTGAAGATACACAAGCGAGAATTCGCGAGGTATGCGAATTTCTGATGACCCAGCGTGTTATCCCTATTTTAATCGGTGGAAATCAAGATTTAGCCCTTGGCCAATACCAAGGCTACGAGCAGACTAAAAAGCTTATTTCCGTATTAAATGTAGATGCATTTTTAGATATGGAGCCTGAAGGCGAGCCTTCAAATAAATTTCTGAACGATCTTCTTACCCATCAGCCCAATTATCTATTTAGTTACAGCCACCTTGCTCATCAGTCGTATTTGATCGATTCGAATCAATTAAAGGCTTTGGACAAATTGTATTTTGAGTCACTAAGACTTGGTGAACTTCGGTACGACATAAAACAGTCTGAACCGCTAATCAGAATGGCCGATATGCTCACTTTTGATATCTCAGCTATCCGATCTTCTGACGCTCCAGGAAACCCTTCTGCGCAACCATTTGGCCTTTCCGGAGAAGAGGCTTGTCAGTTAACCTGGTATGCTGGAATCAACGAAAAAATGACTTCCATCGGCTTTCATGGCTACCACCCATCATTGGATGATGATGCCCTAAAAACGGCATCTGTACTGGCTACTATGGTTTGGTATTTCATTGATGGTTACTACAACCGAAAAGATACTGGCCAGTTCAATTCTGAGCATTATATAAAGTATACCGTCAGCTTTGAAGGCACGGACGACACGATGACTTTTTATAAAAGTAAGTTGTCAGAAAAATGGTGGATGCTTGTGAACTATGGTGACAATTTCTTGGACCGAGCCTACATTCCATGTAGCTATAAAGATTATGTAGGTGCTACTCATGGAGACTTCCCTGAAAGATGGATCAAAGCACAGGGTAAATTGATCTAAGCACAAATGAAAAGCCCTCAGTTCCATCCAAACCAAGGGCTCCTACTGGGTCATTAAAATAAAAACTGATCTTAATTTCTTACTAACCTAAACTATTGCGATTGCATTAATGATACGCATGAAAATAGGTTTACCCTACTTTGGCAGGATTAGCAACAGATTTTTTTCAGTGATTAATTATTTAACGCCTAAGGCTGGAAAGGGAACACCGAAAAGCTCACGGCACCATAACTATTTTTAAAGTATCTGGCGAGACAGTATTCCTCGAATCTCTCATCGAAATTAACACGGCCTCTTTTACCTGCTTTTGGGAAAGGATTGTTCTCATGAAAGAAGTAGACTTTAGTAGTCCCTTGCTTGCTGTATGGCATGAGTTTACCATATAATTCCATCTCACTAAAAAGAGTATCACTTGTTGTAACAATGTAGACACGATCTACAGGCCCGGTATTGTTTTCATTTCGGCTAAGGTGAATTTCCTTGAATGTTGAATTAAAATCGTCCAATCCGGGCTGTGAAAATGCGTTCCACAGGATTACCAGCGTAATGACTATGGCAATCCCCATAAGCATTGGCTTGAACTTTCTCATATCAAGCCCCTTGATTTTAGCTCTAAATACTTATTGATTGTATTCACGCTCAGTTCTTTAGGGGGCGTAAGTATAGAGTGGATACCATGGGCTTTCAACTCCTTCACAATTAGTTTCTTTTCAAAGGATAGTTGTTCGGCAATTCCCTTGGTATATACTTCCTCAATATCGTTTGCAGGGGAATCGATTAATTTATCAACCTCTGTATTTTGGAAAAAAATACAAACTAATAGGTGTTGTTGCCTAATCTTTCTTAGAAAAGGAAGCTGTCTTTTCAAAGCCGAAACCGACTCAAAATTGGTATACAACAGGATCAAAGAACGCTGAGTAACTTTTCTTTTTAGGGTGATGTAAAGCTTAGAATAGTCGGTCTCTTTATATCCTGTTTTCTGCTTGTAAAGATGCTCCAAAATCAAGTTCAACTGCATATTTCTGGCAGAAGCCGGCAGCAGTGAATTTACCTTATGCTGAAATGTAATGATCCCCGCCTTGTCACCCTTTTTTAGGGCGATGTTAGAAATCACAAGGCTTGAATTAATCGCGTAGTCTAGCAAACTCAAGCTTTCAAATGGCATTTTCATCACTCTACCTTTATCGATTACAGAGTAAACTTGTTGAGACCTTTCGTCTTGATACTGATTAACCATCAGCTGGTTTTTTCGAGCAGTTGCCTTCCAGTTTACCTTACGGTAATCATCACCAGAAACATAGTTTTTGATTTGCTCAAATTCCATGTTATTCCCGATTCTTCGAATCTTTTTCACCCCAAATGACTGGAGTTGATTTGAAATGGCCAGTAGCTCATACTTCCTCATTTGAATAAATGAAGGATAAACTGCTACATTTTTCTCATCGCCCAATTGATAACGTCTTCGGACAATACTGAGAAAAGTGGATATAAAGACATTCACCACACCAAAGGCATATTCACCTCGTTTCGTAGGCCTTATTTTATAATGGATTTCCTTTACTTCGCCCGAAGTCAAGGATAATTCAAATACCTGATCCCTAACTTGTAGTTGCTCTGGTAATTCATCAATCACTTCTAGGTCTAGGGTAATCGGGTACAGATTTTCTATAATAAGTCGGATGGGGTTATCATCTCCATTCGAAAATTTCTCCGTACAGAGCCGCTCTATTTGTATACCATCTTTTGTCCTATACAGAAGCAAAACATCGATCAAAATGCACGCAATTGCCAAGTAAAATAGACCTTCGGCAATGACGGTGACGAATGGGAAGGCAAAGCCTACCACAAACAGAAATATGATGAATCCTGCTGCGTAAAAGAACCTGTTGGTAAGATATATAGACCGGTAAAAATTCATTAACGAGGCACCTCGGTTTTAGCCACTAACTGTTGGATTACCTCCTCGGCAGATATCCCTTCCATTTCCTTTTCTGGTGTAAGAATTATTCTATGTTTGAGCACATGGGTAGCCAAAAACTGTATGTCTTCTGGTGTAACAAAATCACGGCCTTGAATAGCCGCAAACGCTCGAGAACCATTGAGTAACGCAAGTGATGCCCTTGGCGACGCCCCTAAATAAATCGACTGATCTTGGCGGGTATTGCCCACAATTTCAGCGATGTAGCCCAACAGTTTTTCATCGATGATGATCTCCTTTAAAGTTTCTTTATACGCTGCGATATCCTTGGCCTTTATTACAGGAGATACTTCTTCTACCTGATCACCTTTTCTGTTGGCAGCTCTTAGTAAAATCTCTTTTTCATCGCTTACATCAGGATAACCTATCTCAATTTTGAAAAGGAAACGATCAAGCTGTGCCTCAGGCAATCGGTAGGTACCTTCTTGTTCCACAGGGTTTTGCGTAGCGAGTACCAAATATGGACTCTCCATTTGATAGGTATTTCCATCAACAGTTACCTGTCTTTCTTCCATAACTTCGAAAAGTGCTGCCTGCGTTTTCGCAGGCGCCCTGTTGATTTCATCTATGAGGACTAGATTTGAAAAAATTGGCCCCTTCTTGAAGTCGAATTCTGTTGTTTTCATATTGAAAACGCTTGTACCCAACACATCAGAAGGCATTAAATCAGGGGTAAACTGCACTCTGGAAAAGTCAACATCCATGCTTCTAGCCACTAACTTGGCCACTAAAGTCTTAGCAACTCCGGGCACACCTTCAAGTAGAATATGGCCATCGGCCAAAACCGCAGTAATGATCAAATCGACCATTTGCTTCTGCCCTACTATAACTTTACCAATCTGCTCTCTAATCTGAGCAACACCCGCTTTCAGATTGGTTAGGTCTACCCTGTTTTCAAAAGATTCCTGATTTTCCATATTATTCTATTCCGTAAAATGCATTTAGTTGTTTTTCCATCAGCATCAACTCTTCTAAACTTATCTCATTCCCTGCCTCCACATGGTTGATTGACACTAATAGTAATTCTATTTCTTTTATATCTAATCCAGACTTTTTAGCCAAGTCCTCGGTAAACTGGTTACTCAGGTTATCTGTTCTTAGGTTGTATTTTCTTCTTACAAAGTCTTTCCAATAGGTTACTCGCTTTGTGGCTAATTTTCGGTGATCTTTTTGCCTGTAGTACAACCGACCTAGCGTTTCCACAAACTCCACTGAAAGGTTCTTCATCGGATCGATCAGTGGGATGATACGTTGTCTTCTTTTCGACTCAAAAAAGATGAATATCAACAAAGTAAAAAGCAAAATAAACATGCCCCATCGGAGTGATCTATTGGCTAAAACAACTCTTAATGGCGTCTGTGATTCCAGTCTACCTAACTGATAATATTCTACATGGAGCACCGGCTCGTCTTCTGGAAAGAGACTAAGTACTGAAGAGGCAAAAGATGTCGTTTCTTCATTAAGTACAAAGTAATTCGTTAGGGCTAAAGGCATGGTAGTTAGAATTAGTCTACCCTTTGAGCCCTTGTATTCTAATAAAACAGGCTGCTCGGCCTCATTCTTCGCTAACACATTGAAATTGTCCTCATTATAGGACAAAATCGCTGATGTGGTCGCCACACTAGAAAATGAATAGCTTTTGGCTACCCCTCCCAAGTCTGTTGTAATGAGCTGTTTCGATTCACCAGCAAGGTTTTCTTGAATAGCTTCTAGGTCATAGGTGAGCAATGGATCGGTGACTAACGGGGTAAATTCAAGCGAATCTCTTAGGCCTCCCAGAAACTCTTTGCCCCCAATAATCACTGTTTTGCCTCTGTTTACATAGTCTAAGAGTTTTTCTAGCTCATCGTCAGAAAAGGCGATACGTTCGGCCAGAATGAGCAAATTTCTTTCTTCGCCTTCTGTAGCGATCTCATAAACGGTTTCGTAAGATGATTCTACTGCCGAATCGGATAACATGTCTTTCATCAGATCATGTGTAGCCATTGTTCCAAAAGGAATGGAGTGTCTATTATGGAAAGAAGCTGTCCAGTCTAATGATTCTCCCTTTCGCATTTCAAGAAACACATAGACTATGACTAAGGCTATTAGGGCTACGACATACTTTCTATCTTTCATTTGCCCTTCCCTTTTATATCTACAATATTGGCAAAATGCTCTTGTGCTTGTGCCGCAATACTATCGTCGGCCTCAAAATGGCCATACCATGTATAGTCAAAAATGAAACTTAATCTTTCAAAATCATTTTCGGCGTCGCTGCCTGAAAGCTCGTATAGATAATCTCTGTTTGTTTTACCCTTTTTCACTTTTAACAAACCAGCATCTGCCATGCGTTTAAGGGCATTTAGATAAGTAAGCCTGATGGCAAAGCGCCACTGTTTTTGCGTTAAAGCTTTCGCGATCTCCTCCTCAAAGTTTATGGCGTCTAATTGTTCTTCATTGACCTCATAGTCCAACTTGTTTGGCTTACTGGGTTTAAATAAAGTCGAAACTTCTACTCCAAAGATTTTAATGATGAAGTAAACAAAGGCGAAAACTAAACCTCCTTTCCAAAGTATTTCTATGATGGTGCCTGTAGTACCAGAATTTAGCACACGCCAAAACCAATCTTGTACTCTTGCCACTAAGCGCTCAAAAGCATTCGGCGGTTCGGGTTTTACAAGTTCATATTGAAAATCACTGTTAGCTCTATAATCAGCTAATTTCTGCTCATTGAATTCACGGATTTCAATGACAGGTTCAGCCGTATTTAAGCCCTGAGCGAGTGCTGAGCAACTGAAAAAGAATAATAGAATCAGGCCATTAATAATCCTCATCCGAATCTTCCTCTGCCGCCTCGTTATCCATCTGCTCTATTTTGGCTACCAATCCTCTTGACTCTTTTCTTTCCACAAGATTGAAGTATTGAAAAGCCATGGCTATGTAGACCAATGCGTATAATAAAATAGCACCAAAGGTTTCTAGCAGCGAAAAGAGAATATTGAGCGTTCGGCTTGTATCAGAAATGAGCTCTAGCCCATTAACATCACCATCTTCTTGAAAGGCCGTAAATGCATCGATACCCATAACAATCGCTCTTGGCAGGCCAAAAAACAAATTGATAATATAGCCTATGATACCCATCACTATGAGAAGCCCAAAAGTACTCCACCATTTGCCCGAGACCAATTTGAAAGATCTACTGAAAGCATCAATAGGATTACTGGATTCGAACACTATAATTGAAGCGCCCAAAGTCAGGGCAATACCCACATAAATTCCTGGAAGGATTAAGAAGAATGAAGCAATTATGACAACAATGTATGTCAAGAAATTGAAGCCAAGTATATTGAAAAACCTACCAGCAAAATTTCTAGTCACAGCGGCCACCGTAATATCTTTTGGTGGATTGTCTTGGTAGGCTACCATATACCCATAAGTCACTGTAGGAATAACCGTGGTCGTCACCATAGTAGAAAGTATCGTCAGGCCATATACTTCTAGTAAATCGATTATGTTATTGGCTGTAAAACCCGACTCAAGGTCGAAATTTAAATCTCCCATCATATTCCCTAAGAGAATGGATATCAATAAGAGTATCGGGCCAGCGATCATGAGCTGAACCTTTAAGAATGGCCAGGCATTTTCGCGAATAAAAACGAAGGTGGCATTTACCTTCTCACCAAATTGGCGCTTTTTAAAATATTCCAGCTGTTGACTATAAGACATCTTTATACAGTTTTCTAGGATATAATATAATGTAATAAATCATGAAGGCCAGCGAGCCAAATATGATTATGGCTTTCAAAAAGTCAGGCATATCAAAAAGCCTAGTCACATAGGACTCTAGAAAGCCTGCTAATATAAACATGGGCACCAAGCCCAAAACCACTTTGGCACCTGTTAAGGCTCCCCTTCTGAGCGATTCCATTCGGGTGTAAGTACCTGGAAAAAGCATGGAATTACCCATAATTAATCCTGCACCGCCAGCTACAACAATCGATATAATTTCTATGGTCCCGTGTATCCAGATGGTCAACAATGAAGTAACTAAAAGGCCTTTAGAGTAAAAGAAATATTGAAATGAGCCCAGCATCACACCATTTTGAAACAACATAAATACCGTTCCTATGGAGGCTACCACGCCCATAGCAAATGCTATAAATGAAACCCTCACATTATTAAAAGTGATGAAAACGAACATATCGGCTTGAGCCATTTTACCATAGACACCTAGCGGTACACCTCTTTCTATATTACTCAGGGTCATATTTACGTATTCATCACCTAAGATCAACCGCACAAAAGCATCATCATTCGCAGCGGAGAATGCACCGATCAGGCAAGCAGCTAAAAAGAAAATCAGCGAGTAAAGAAACTCCTTTCGATGTACCCAGAAAATCTTCGGTAGTTCTAATTTCCAGAATTCGACAAAACGGTTTCGGCGTTCCTTTCTATTACGATAAATATATTGGTGGACTTTAGTCGATAGATTATTCAGGTAGACTGTAATCTCTGATTGAGGGTAATGCGTTTTTGCGTAGGAGAGATCATCTGTGAGCTGCACAAATAGATCGGCGAGTTCGTCAGGATCCTTCTTCGCCTTCGTGCCGATCAAGCTTTCAAACTCTTCCCATTTACTTATATTTGCCTTCACGAAGGCCGACTCCCTCATATTAGATTCGTATTTCTTCCAAAAATTAGGTAATAATAGTTCATATGCAAGCTGTTAGCATTCAAACAACACAAAACATTCAGCTCGAGTATCCGATTGCTGGAATTGCAGATCGATTGCTGGCATTTGCTATTGATCTGTGTATCATGTTGGGCTTCTTTTTGCTATTCAATTTCATCAGTCGTCTGCTCGGACTTGGAGGCTTAGCCGTGAATTTAACTTTAGTCGTGGCGGCCTATCTCTACCGGCTCGTTGCGGAGGTCTTTTTTAATGGTCAAACTGCTGGAAAGGTAGCTTTGAGAATTAAAGTGGTAAAACTAGACGGAAGTACGCCCTCTTTTGCGGCCTATTTCCTTCGCTGGCTTTTAGAAGTAATTGACTTTTTAATAGTAGGTCTCGGTGTTGTCTTTATTATCTTAACTAAAAGAGGTCAGCGTGTTGGCGATCTACTTGCAGGAACTACAGTGGTTAAAATCAAAAAAATTACCTCCACTAACCTTCAGAATAAAGTTTTGATGGACAAAGTGGATGAAGCCTATGAACCACAAATTTTCGAGGCCGCTAACATCAATGATGCTGAGGTAAGATTGATTAAAGATGCCCTAAGAGCTTTTAAAAATGACGCTAACCAAAAGCCAATAACGCTAATCGAGCGCAAGATTAAGGAGAAATACAATATCCAGAGTGACTTGCCGACCGTTAAGTTTCTCTATACGCTTTTAAGAGATCATACATACTATGTCACCAAGTAGGTACATATACCTTCTTTTTTTCTTTTTTCTAGGTATTGGTATAATCCATGGGCAATCAAATTTTCCAAAGGAGTATTTGGCGGAAGATTGGGCACCAAAATTAGATTCGCTTCGTACGGCACTCGGTAAAAACGTGTCGTTTAAAAACAAGAAAGGCATGGAGTTAGCCACTTTACTCGCGCTTTCTCACTACCCCGAATTACAAGACAGAAAAGTAAAGGTGATCATTAAAAACATGAGAGGAGCACCTGTAGAGGCTAGTTTTGGTGTTTTCAATTTCATAAAACCTCGACGAAAAAAAGTTTACAAGATTCTTATACAGGAAAACTCTTTCATGGAGCGGCTCAGCCTCAATAAGCAAGTCGCAGCTTTGGGCCATGAAATGGCTCATTTTATCCAATACGAACAAAGAAAATACTTCGGCACCCTCTTTACTTTACTGCAATATGTTATCTCAGATAAGTATAGACTCAGGTTTGAAAAGCAGGCAGATGAGTTGGCTGTGTTACACAACCTCGGACCACAAATGCTAGACTTTGCCTTTTATAGCTCCGACGATCAAATCAGGGAATACATGAAAAGCCTAGACAATGACTAAGGTATATTCCAAAAGCCAATTGGCTCTGCGTAACGGGCAAGATCGAGAAGAAATATGGGTCGCGTTTCAAGGTAAGATTTACGATGTCACAACTTCTAAACTTTGGCGTAATGGTGAGCACTACGAACATTGGGCCGGACAAGACCTTACTGATGAGCTAAAAGATGCTCCCCATACCTCAGGAGTTTTCGAGAAATTTGAAGTCATAGGCGTTCTAGGCTAACGATTCAGACGGTAGCAAACGCATCTGTCAAACCGACGACCAACACTAGCGATAATCCCGTGATTTCGTTGAACTATTTCAGAAAAATATTAGTTTTGCCCCAGTTGACTGACATCAACATTTTCGCCATTGGAATACAGTTATGGGTAATTTGAATACACTTTTTACCACTTAACGAAGAAAACGTTCCATTCGTCGAAAGAATTTGACGGTCTGGTTAGAGATGACCAGATTTGAAGAAATCGAACTGACATGAGGAGAATTAAACTACTTGCTGCTTTGATAGCGCTCGCCCTAATGAATAGCTGCGCTTCGTCGAAAAATGATGAACCATTGTACTTCAAAGATGGTATAGCTAACCTTGAAGGTATGTGGGTATTATCTGGTGAGAATCCTTCAGAACTTGACGTCATTCTTGACCTAGCCTTAAATGGGAACTCCGTGGATATCAAGGCTTGGGGCAAAAATGTAAAATCAAATAACGTCGTTCGTTACAAAGATCAAATCCTAATTTCTTATACCACCACCAGTGGAGATAAATTCAGTATTCTAGGCCAACTTGAAAACAATAACCAGATGCGTATTTCACGGACTTCCGAAGAATTGAATAGCTTCATGCCGATCGGTCAGTTAGGCGAAAAAGTATATCGATTGACTAGAATAAAAGAGGGCCGAAGGCTGGTTGTTAAAAACACTCCTCAACAATAATCCTCCAACAAAGCATTTACCCAAAGTAAGGAAAGTCCATGGCGCGACTATTCTAGCTGTGGGTCTTGATTCACATATAATTCCCGTTTTTTTGATAAACTGACACGGTTAGCCGCAAGAGAAGTATATCTTGCAACTTAGCGCTGTGTAAGCCCAATTGATGCGGCTTGCAGCCATTAATCAAAAGAGCAATTTAACTGAGGGATGAAAATACTTATTGCCGACAGTGGTTTTACCAAAACAGATTGGCGGGTAATTGACGACAAGGGGGATATTTCTCAAGCCAAAACGGAAGGCATCAACCCGTATTACCAAAGCGAAGAAGAAATCTTAAGGGAAATCCAGAATCTCCATAATCAGGTACCAGAAAAAATCGATCGTATTCACTACTACGGTACAGGTTGCTCTTCTGCCCACAACCGAGAAAAAATAGCCAAACTCCTAAAGCGCTATTACCCACATGCAGAAATTGAGGTAAATCACGACCTTTTGGCAGCCGCTCGTTCCCTCTGTGGTGAACAGCCAGGTATTGCGTGTATTATTGGTACTGGTACTAATTCCTGTAGTTATGATGGCCAGAACATCGAGGATAATGTTCCATCACTAGGGTGGGCCGTCGCTGACGAGGGTGGAGGCACTTATTTGGGTAAAACTATGCTCACTGATTACTATCGGAAAGATATACCAGAGCATCTCCGAAAAACTTTTAAAGAAGAGTTTGAACTTACCAGAGATGGTTTCCTGAATAAGATGTACCAAGAGCCTATGCCAGGACGCTTTCTAGCCAGTTTTGCGAAGTTTATTGGCAAGCACATCAACGATCCGTATATGTATAACCTTGTTGCTCATGGCTTTGACTTGTTCCTCACAAAAAACGTATTGAAGTATAAGGATTGTAAGGATTTACCCGTGCACTTTACAGGTTCTGTAGCATATTACTTTGGCGATATTCTCAGGAATGTGGCACAGGAAAAAGGCCTGCATATAAAACATATAACACAACAACCCATTGCTGGGTTGACACTATTTCATCAATAACTCGAAGGCTAAACGACAAACATGAACATTACAGAATCAGAGTCTAATCATCAGGATTTAGATAAAATGTCGGTGAAAGAATTACTCACCAACATCAATCAAGAGGATCAAACTGTCGCTTTAGCAGTGCAAAAAGTAATTCCGCAAATCGAAGGCTTGGTTCGGGAAATAGTGCCTCGAATGCAAATTGGAGGGCGTATTTTCTACATCGGTGCAGGTACTAGTGGTCGGTTAGGCGTGGTTGATGCCTCTGAATGTCCTCCCACCTATGGCGTAGAGCAAGGCATGGTTGTCGGCATTATAGCTGGTGGTGACTCGGCTATTAGAAACAGCGTTGAGTTTGCCGAAGATAGTACGGAACAAGCGTGGGAAGACTTGCAAGAATACTTGATCAATCACAAGGATATTGTGATCGGGATAGCTGCTTCTGGTACTACTCCTTATGTGATTAACGGGTTGAAAAAAGCCAAGGAAAATGGAATTCTAACTGGTTGTATTACCTGTAACCCTGATAGTCCATTGGCTTGGGAGGCTGAATTTCCGATAGAACCGATCGTAGGGCCGGAATTTGTGACTGGTAGCACTCGAATGAAAGCTGGTACTGCACAAAAATTGGTACTCAATATGATTTCTACCTCGGTTATGATCCAACTAGGCCGTGTAAAAGGAAACCGCATGGTAGACATGCAGCTGTCGAATAACAAACTGGTCGATCGGGGTGCTAAAATGATCATGGAAATGCTTCAAGTCAATTATAAGATCGCCGAAGGTCTACTCAAAGAACATGGTTCGGTACGTAAAGTCATCGATTTTATAAAAGACTCTAATGCATAGTATAGAGCCATATTACAATTGGCTGAAGTATTATAATGTAGCAGAAGACCCCAACTCGCCTTACGATGGGAAAGAGTATAATTTCGATTCGTATTCGGAAAACATCTACGGCTACTATATTGACCCGCATTGGGACTTTATGGGTTCTGAAACCCTTTACATTAAAATCCTCTATACCGATTACGACCGGGGATTTATCATTATCGAATTTATAGGAGAATGGAATGACGCGCTGAATAATGACATCATGTTCCTTAAACGGAATATCATAGATCATTTCAATGGTTATGGGATTAATAAATACCTATTGATCGGCGAAAACATCCTTAATTTTCATGGATCTGATGACAGCTATTATGAAGAGTGGTTTGAAGATGTTGAAGATGGATGGATTACAGGCATGAACTTTCCCGCCTTCATACAAGATGAGATGAAAGTCTACAATATCGACAGTTATATCAACTTTGGCGGACAGCTAGACATTGTGAATTGGCGAACGTTGAAGCCAGTTATCCTATTCGAACAAGTCGATCGTATCATAGGGCGAAGAATAGGAATTTAGCGCTGATTAGCGAACCTGTTCTACTTCAACAAGAATCGGGATGAGGTATCTTCTTTGATTGGACAAATCCAAACAAACTGCTCGAGTTCTATTCGTTTTTATCTTTCTAAAAGCCCTTTTTCTGAATACAAACTCCTGTCCAGGCAAAAGATTTCTCAAAGTCGGGCCATCGGATTTAGTCAGGTCATAATTAGAGACGGCTTGCAGTAATTTTGGGTCTGCTGCGGTACTAGCCTTAGGGTTTTTCATGTGTTTTGCCAAAGCTCGTAGAATGTCATCAGGAAAAACTTCTGGCCTTAAAAGTGGCAGCATTAGCTGCTGAAAAGTTCGTTTCCACTCAATTCCGTGCGGTTTTTGTCTAGATTTTGGCTGATGGACCACTCTATGTGCCACTTCATGCACATAAGTAATCAAGAATTGATAAGGGTTGAGATCGTGATTTACTGTAACCGAATGGTTTGCCGTTTTGGGATCATACCTATAATCTCCAAGTTTAGAAGATCGCGCCCGAGTAAGTTTAAAATCAAAAGGTGCTTCAACCCATAGTTGTGTGCAATAAGACAGTGCTGCTTGAGGCACTTTACCCGTTAATGCTTCTTCTATCGAAATCACTATTTCTTTCGGAATACTAGTTTAATTGGAACACCTTCGAAATCGAAACTCTCTCTGATATTATTTTCAAGATACCGCTCATACGGTGCCTTTATATACTGTGGTAGATTGCAGAAAAATGCGATCGTTGGCGCATGGGTTGGCAACTGGGTAATGTACTTGATCTTAATGTGCTTTCCTTTTAAAGCCGGTGGCGGGAAACGATCAATTTGTGGTAAAATCGCATCATTGAGCGCAGAAGTAGATATTTTTCTAATTCTATTATGATAAACTTTTACGGCCAGCTCTATGGCTTGGAAAATCCTTTGTTTCTGGGTGACAGAAGTGAAAATCTGTGGAATCCAATTCAAATGACCCAATTTTTCTTCTAGCTGCGCTTTTGCCTTATTCATGGTGTTAGAATCCTTTTCAATAAGGTCCCACTTGTTCATCATGAGCATAAGGCCCTTCTTATATTTCAGCGCCAAGCTAATTAAGTTCATGTCTTGTGCTTCCAGACCACGAACAGCGTCTACCATAATGATACAGACATCTGAATCCTGAAGGGCCTGAAGGGCGCGCATCACAGAATAAAACTCAATGTCTTCATGCACCTTAGATTTCTTTCGAACACCAGCGGTATCAGTCAAGATAAAATCCTGACCATATAATTTGTACCTGGTATTGATTGAATCTCTAGTAGTTCCGGCAAC
The DNA here is from genome assembly GCF_001747105.1 of Roseivirga misakiensis. Classification (NCBI taxonomy): domain Bacteria; kingdom Pseudomonadati; phylum Bacteroidota; class Cytophagia; order Cytophagales; family Roseivirgaceae; genus Roseivirga; species Roseivirga misakiensis. Next base: position 351,828 of record NZ_MDGQ01000004.1, read on the forward strand.
ATCCGTCACAATCGTGCGCTCCTTACCCAATAGTGCATTCATAAAAGAAGACTTTCCGGCATTGGGGCGACCTAAAATGGCAATTCTAGGGATGCCATCATCTGGATTTTCGGTCCCTTCATCTTCAAAATGTTTGACTACTTCGTCCAAAAGCTCCCCCGTACCGGCACCACTGGAAGAGGATATTGGGAAAACCTCTCCAAGACCTAGCCCATAGAACTCGCTCGATTGATATGACCACTCGGCAGTATCGGCCTTATTTGCAGCAATGACCACTGGTTTTTTTAAACCACGAACTATTCTGGCAAAGTCGTTATCCATTCCGGTTAAACCATCATGGCAGTCGGCCATAAAAATGACAACAGAAGCCTCATTCATCGCCTCTTCGACCTGCTCCCGAATTGCCCCTTCGAAAACATCTTCGGATCCAGTAACATAGCCTCCCGTATCAATCACAGTGAAATGTTTTCCCACCCACTCGGCATAGCCATAGTGACGGTCACGGGTAACACCACTTTCATTATCCATAATGGCTTGTCTTTTCTCCACTAAACGGTTGAAAAAAGTCGATTTACCTACGTTAGGTCTACCTACAATCGCTACAATATTTGCCATACTATTGAAATTCTAATTCGCGTAGCCGAAGCCTTTGAGTTTTAGCTCTTTCTTTCTCCAGTCCTGCTCTACTTTTACAAAGGTCTCTAAATGCACTTGTTTTCCGAAAAATGTCTCTAAATCTTTTCGTGCTTCGATACCAACTTTTTTGATCGCCTCGCCCTTATGACCGATAATTATGCCTTTTTGGCTTTTCCGCTCCACATAAATCTCAGCTCTTATTCTGATGATTTTCTCGTCTTCCTTAAACTCCCCCGTTACAACCTGACAACTGTAAGGCACCTCTTTCTTATAGTTTAAAAAGATTTTCTCTCGGATGATCTCATCCACAAAAAACCTCTCTGGCTTATCTGTGAGTGTATCTTTTGGAAAATAAGCTGGGTGTTCGGGTAAAAGGTCTACGATTTTCTCGAATAGCTTTTCAATATTTTGCTTTTCTAAGGCCGAAACCATGACAACAGCGTCAAAATCAAACATCTCTTGCCAATAGGCCGCTTTATCTTCTGCTTGACTCCCTTTAGAAAGGTCAATCTTATTCATGACAAGAATGACAGGCACTTTCTTTTCCTTTAGAAAATTGATCTGCTTCTCCTCTTCGAATTTCTCATAAAGGTCGGCCACAAACAAGATCACATCTGCATCTTCAAACGAGCTATTGACAAAGCTCATCATAGAATCATGAAGTTTATATTCTGGTTTGAGAATCCCTGGCGTATCAGAGTAAATGATTTGAAAGTCGTCTCCGCTCAACACACCCATAATACGGTGACGGGTAGTTTGCGCTTTTGAAGTAATTATCGAAAGGCGTTCACCCACTAAGGCGTTCATCAACGTTGATTTTCCAACGTTGGGTTTACCGATAATACTCACAAAACCAGCTTTATGCGGTTGACTACTCATTTTCCTAAAAATTAAGTGGCAAAGGTACTTGTTTAGAATCGATTTGTCCCTACATTTGTATCCCACTTCGGAAAAACGTCCGAAGTTGATACATCGCGGGATGGAGCAGTTGGTAGCTCGTTGGGCTCATAACCCAAAGGTCACAGGTTCGAGTCCTGTTCCCGCTACTACTAAAAAGGCACTCAATTGAGTGCCTTTTTTTATGCTCCTCTGCCAACGGATCAATGATAATTTTACCACTCAGAATTAGTATCTTATCTAGGCACTATTACCGTATTGATTTGCATAAGATTAGACTAAAGCTATCAGTTCATTTGATTGTCGCATTTGTGGCCTTTACGGTCATCGGAACGCTAAGTCACGAGCTGGGACATATGGCCATAGCTAAAGCCTTGGGCTACTCCACCACACTTCACTATGCATCAATAAATTATGACTACTCTGAGTCAAATTCGCGCATCAACGAAATCTACAGTCAGTATCATGATGAAATAAAAGAGGGGATTGATTTCCCGCTGAAGGAGGAGTATGAATCGTTATTTAAAAAACAGAGATCAAACGGACTTTTGGTCTCTCTTGGAGGCCCGCTACAAACCTGCTTGACCGGGCTCATCGGTATTTTACTCTTAATTTATCAGCGTAAAAAGAACCCCAACAGATTTAACCGATGGAATTGGTTAGGTGTATTTCTGGCGCTATTCTGGTTAAGAGAGATATTCAACCTGACAATATCGGCAGCCAGTAAATTACTCAACCCAAAGAGTTTAAGTTTCTTTGGCGGGGATGAATTATTTATAGCTTATTACCTAAATCTATGGGAAGGCTCTGTCGCCTTATTTCTTGGTATAATAGGCCTTATTATCTCCCTTTTGGTAATATTTAAATACCTGCCCGTCCAGTTCAGACCAACCTTCATTTTTAGTGGGTTAATAGGTGGCGGCCTTGGTTATTATCTCTGGATTTATCAAGTGGGGCCTTTAATTTTACCCTAGCCAATAGTCGCCGAAAAAGATATTTTTTGAAAAGATGAATTTTAAGGCCTTTTTTTTGATGCAACGATTTTTACTAAAACTGTATCTAAGATGTGAATAGATATCATAATATCAATCTATAACATGTCCATAAGGCCAGCTTCTTACCTTCACGTCATTACAATTACCGGCCTGGCCATATTTGTCTCGGCCTGTGTGTCAAAAGGAATGGTCCATGAAAATGAGGTATTTACAGAAGAACTAACAGAACTTAAGGCGTTCTTCTCGATACCTGGCTTAAGCGCGACTATTGCGCAAGGAGATGAGGTTATTTATGAAGAGTTCTTTGGTTACTCGGATCTTCAAAACAAAACAGCGGTAGACTCACAAACCGCCTTCCCTATAGCATCCATTACAAAACTATTTTCTGCTAGTTTAATCATGAAACTAGTCGAGGAGGATCGACTTTCGTTAAACGATCCTGTAAGTGAGTATTTACCTGAATCAGGTCTGAAAAACGAGATTAAGGTCAAGCATTTACTTTCGCATACCTCTCAAGGAGACATTGGTAACCAGTTCTACTATAGTTTTCGGTTCGGATTATTGACTCAAATTATTCAAAAGGCTTCTGGTAAGTCTTTTCAACTTTTAATGGAAGAGAAAATTCTTCAGCCGCTAAAACTAGATGACACTTTTTTGCTGAAAGATTCGGTTCAGTTGGCCCAGAAAGACACCAAATTTGCCCTGCCATACAATCTGGACAATGGAATAGCAGACGGGTTTATTGATTATGGCTATTACACATCTGCTGGGCTTGTATCCACAGGTCGTGACTTGATCAAATTTGCTCAAGCCTTAAAGCACAATTCTTTACTGACTGAAATGTCGAAACAAACAATCTTTCAAGGCCAGAATAATAATCTACCTTATGCCTATGGTATTTTCAATCAAGAAATTCAAGGTTTAGAGGTTCTTTGGGTTTATGGTCAATACGATTCATACTCAAGCCTGTTATTGACCGTACCATCAAAAGATATTACGCTGGTTTTGCTTGCCAATAATAACTTAATGAGCGACCCAGCCAGACTTATTATGGGAAACCTTACCTCTTCATTGTTTGCCATCAGCTTTCTAAAAAACTATGTTTTTGAAAAGAGTAACTTACCCTTGTTTGAGACCAAAGATTTCTCTTTTACTGAGCCAAACATCGATGACTTTTACAGAAAAAAGGTTTTAGCGCAGGCGTTAGCCGAATCTTTTATGGCACGCTTCAATACGGATAAAATGCAGATAAGTGCTCACTTATTAGATGAAACATTCAGCGCTTTCCCAGATTATATCGAGTATGCTGATATTAACCTCTTGCATAATTTAAGTTTCCTTAAAAGTGTGGCGTTTTATAGAGAGCTGGGGGAGTTCAATCAATTCGATACTCAAATCGAAGAAATCGGCAATAAGGTTTTGCATGAAGCGCCAAATAACCCTTACGCACACTCTTATCTAGGTACATTTTACGACAGGAAAGGTGATAAGGAAAAGGCTCGCTTCCATTTTCGATCAATTATCGAGGCAGAAAACTTCTCTACGAGTTGGTATACCAACGAAGCCAAAGCATGGCTAATCGATAACCAATAGATGGGGTATTAGGCCGATCGAATCGAGCAATTTGATGCAGTTTTTGGTGTTTTTAGTCTTGAAAGCTCAAAATGGCCTCTAGGCAGCGTTTAGCCGTATTGCCATCCCACAATGCTGGCTTTTGAGGCTGTCTGTCTTTTGTTAAAAAGTCATTGAAGTATTTCTCTACCAATTCCATGTTATTTCCAACAAGGACTGACACTCCACCATGCTCTTTTAGAGTAACTGGCCTTTCCGTAGAATCTCTCAATGTAATGCATGGTGTGCCTAAATAGGTACATTCCTCTTGTATCCCCCCACTGTCGGAAAGGAAAAGTTTTGCTTCGGTGTTCAGTTTAAGTAACTCTAAATATCCGATGGGATTTAATAAGACGAGCCCACTTATTTGTGTAAATCTTTCCCATAATCCGAATGTTTTCAGCTGTTTTTCGGTTCTAGGATGCAGCGGTAAAACTATAGAAAGCTTGGGACAAATCTTATTCTCCAAAGTTTCCACAATGCTCAAAAGCACGTTTCTGTCATCTACATTGGAAGGTCTGTGCATGGTCATTAAACCGAAATTGTTTTCCTCAATTGCCGATTGTACCACACTTAGGTTCTTGAATCTGTTGGCCTCAATGATTTCTTGGGTATTAAGAAGTTTCGCTTGCTCAACATTTTTTACCAGCGTATCGATCATAATGTTTCCGACGAACTTGATACTCTCCTCAGGCTTACCCTCTCTGCGCAAGTTATCTGACGATATAGTATCTGGTGTCAAGAGTAGATCAGAGATACTATCAGTTACCATCCGGTTAATTTCCTCTGGCATTCGCTTGTCAAATGACCTCAGGCCTGACTCAATATGGCACACTTTGATTTGATGCCTTTTCGCAATCACCGAACAACTAAGCGTCGCATTAACATCACCAATTACGACCACCCAGTCAGGCTTAACTTCCTGAAGCAGTTCATCAAACGCAATCATTGTTTGTCCCAATTGGACACCATGACCACCCGATCCGATATTCAAATTATGATCAGGCCTTGGTATACCTAAGCGTTCAAAAAATATATCTGACATGAGCGGATCATAATGTTGACCCGTATGAACCAATATGTGGTCAACCAACTTTTCATTAGCTTCATTGTGACGTTGGATTTCATGTATAAAGGGGGCTACCTTCATAAAATTTGGGCGTGCTCCTACAACAGATAATACTTTCATGGTACGATGTTCTGGTTTCAAATAACCACTATTATGTCGTCATCAGAAACATTTTTAAACAAAAAAGGCCATCGTTAAGATGACCTTTCTATTCAATTATTATCAACTTTCACCTAATAGGCTTGCTTTAAGGTTTGACTACAGTAATCAGGTAATTTCCACTAATACCTGCCCTAGTGGCACCTGCGTGCTCGAAACTAAAGCGCAGTGACGATAGTGCTAAAAATTCTACCGTTACGAGTTCACCAGTATCCAGAATGATCAATGTGCCATCAGTATCTGTTGGAGCCCAATCCCATGTGCCTGACGCATTAAATAAGTCTGCTGCATTAGTGGTTTGGTAAGTACCATCGGCAAAAGAAACACTGAACCCTGGGTAGTTTAAGGATATGTCCTCTCCATCCAAAACAATACTTCCCTCTGTTCCCAAAGTCCACTGACCACTCAAAAGTTCGAAAGCCAAATCTCGCAATGTTGGGTTATCATCATCTTTACAAGACCAAACCGCAAAAAGCGATAAAATGGCTAAAACCGATATATATTTCTGAATCTTCATATCACTTATTTCTATCGTTTGATCATTACTTTCTTCCTCACTACTGACGTACCATTAGTGAATTGTATAATGTAGATACCCATCTCATAACGAGAGACATCTAACCTCAATTCTTTGTCTGTATAATCCTGAACTCCATAGAGCTTAATACCCGTTGCGTTAACGATCTCAATGTCTAGTTTGGTGGCTGCTAGTTCGGATAAGTCTATTGTAAGTATCCTGTCAGCAGGATTCGGATAAATTGAAATGTTTGATGGATCAATGGTACCGTTATCAACCGAAGTAATGATCGCACCTGCGCCGCTTACCGAGTGACCAATAGTTATTGATTCTGGGTTTCGACCTTCTTGTTGGAAAGTATAGTTAAAGGTAATTATACCACTATAATTGCGTGCTTCGGTTGGAATAAAGGCAATCACTACAGGCACACTTTGGCCGACTGGAATCTGAACAGAACCTGTGAGTACTTCAAAACCTGGTACCGTGTTCCCTGCCGACCTTACTTCAACTGGAATCTCTCCGTCGTTGGTAATTGTTATTGTTCTTTGCTGACTTCTACCCAAAGCAGACACATCGAAGACTGTCTCATCCTCAACTATAAATACTGACGGTTCGAGGACGTTCTCGATAGTAATGTCCAGCGCTTTCTCGATTTCACCACCAAAACCATCATCTGTTTTCACTCTTACTGAGTAGCTGCTTCTTACTTCAAAGTCGAAGACTTCAGCTGCCTTTAACTGGTTACCATCAATGGTGAAGCTGCCATTATCGTCAGCACCATCACCTGCAACTAGCGTATAAGTATGATTATCTCCAGTATCATCATCTGTGCTCGCCAATTCTCTAGCTACATCCCCTATTAGGTTATTCTCAGAAATAGTCCCTGTTGTTGTGATATCCGTTGGTGCGAAGTTGGTCGTATAAATTTCGCCTGATGTAAAGTCAGCATTTCCTATTCCTGTTCCACCTAAAGAATTAAGCGCATCGTCTAGAATGGTATCATCATCCTTCAAGTTAATGCCTATCGTGCCTTCACCTGAGATGCCATTTACATTCACCTCATAGGTTTTACTATCAATAGCGGTAACTGTATTTAGAGCGGCCGTTGCACCAGATAAAGAGATTTCAAAGTCTGCCAAATCAACACCACTCACTGATTCAGAGAATAGGACAGTAAAGTTAGCAGTCGATGTATTTGTATTTAATTGATCAGCTTCTTTCCTAGTAATCGAAGTTACTGTTGGTGCCGTTCCATCAAAGACCTTGCTTACGGTATTGCTGGCAGCACTTGCATTGCCTGGTATATCGGATGCTACTCCGGCGGCTAAGCTTACGGTCACAGTCCCATCTGCTTCTGGTGTGATATCAGCTGACCATACACTTCCAGCTATTACTTCTGTGAAATTATCGGCAGTACCGTTAGTTACGGTAATATCAGCTAGCGCAAAACCTTCCACTTGCTTATCATAACTGAAGGTAGTCGTAAAGGCTGTGTTGGTTAATTCCACACCGGTAGTAGATAATGTTGGCACTGGTCTAACTCCATCTACGAGAACAGTCGCCAAAGAAGCGGTGTTGTTTAGAGAAAGAATTGCGTCTACCCCAAACTCATCTCTCATTGTACCACCATTTAGTTCCATAGGGGCGTCTAAGCTAATGCCATCTGCATCTAAGTCATCTTCCACTACGGTATATCGGAAAACAATGCTAGTGCTATTGTTAACCGATCCTACTTGAGTTGCATTAACAGTTTTGCTACCAATAGTTACTGGCAGTGTCGCTGTTCCTGTTATCGTCACAGGTAGCACCATATTAACAGTAAAATCGAGTGCATCTCCGATTGCGTAAGTATCAGCTGTTGGTACGTCAACATTATCAACTACCGAGGCTGCTATAGTGGTAAAGCTCCAATCCGTATTGTTGCTTATACCTGCATAATCATTACCCGCATCGTCAGTAAAGACTCCTGCATCAATTGTGACATAGAACGTAGTGAACGGTGGTAAAATAAGGTTATCTGGATTGATCGTAACATTACTTCCACTGATGGACACCTTGCTGCTAGTAACATCGATGGTTTCCAGTACTACATCATCACTCATTCGTTTGATGACAATATCTCCCGTTCCTTTATTCATGTTCTCTCCAAAAGTCATGGTCAAATCTGAACTTGGTAGAATATCTACCGCATCGTCTGCTGGTGATAATACTGGATCAACTATGATCGCTTTCTTTTCTGTTGTACCAGTGACTGCACTTCCAGTATTTGAAAAACCATCGGTTAGTTCTAGAGATATTGTAAGTGTACCATCTCCTAGACCAGTTAAATCGCCTAAAGTAATCTGATCTGTTGCAGTCGCAATTGTACCTGTTCCAGTAACATTGGTTCCACCACCTGCTGAACTTATGGTGAAGTTATAAGTTGTTCCTACTTCTGCTCCTGCCATAGTAATGGTACTAGAAGTTAGTTCTGTACTTATGATCAAGTTATCGTCAAAATTGACGCTGTATCCGCTTGGCGCAGTATTGTCATCCTCGTTGGTCAGTATTCCTGTACCAGTAGCCGTTGCTATGGTCACGCCCTTGTTTCCATCAGCTACATTGGATAATGTTACTGTAAAGTCTTCATCGGATTCTTCAGTCATATCGCCAGTTATATCAACTGTAATCTGCTGTACTTCACCGTCTGTTCCATTAAAAGTGAGCGTTCCGCTCGCCGCCGTATAATCACTATCAGCGGTAGTAGCAGTACCGTCCGCCGTCGTATAGTCTACCATCACTTGTTGGTCAACAGCTCCAGTAAGAGTCACATCAAATGTGAAGGTGGTTATACCTGAATTGCCTTCGGCTATGGTTACATCAGTGATGGCCAGACTGGCCGCATCATCATTAGTGATCGTTACAGTAGCCTGGTCATCGATATTTCTATCTCTAACATTATTGTCAAGGGTGGTGCTGAAGATGCCTACATCCAGCACCTCATCTGCCTCCAGAATCTGATCTGCTGTCGGAATGACTGTGAAAGTCTTCGTCTCTCCAACTGTTCCGCTAAAGGTCAGTGTCTCATCAAGCACAGTGTAGTCAGTACCTTCCGTAGCTGAACTTGCCTGGCTTCTTACACGAACATCAAAGCCAATGTCCACCGCTTTATCTAAGGTAATTACCATGGTGATAGCTCCGTCATCTTCATTGCCACTACCATTCTCGTTGCTGTTAGCGTCTGTAATGGTAAAGATGGCTTCGTCATCATTAGTAATGCTTATGGTAGCACCATCGCTGATATCTACTGTTACACCGGTATTGGCCAAGTTACCCATAGACACGGTCAAATTCTCATCTGCTTCTACTATGGCATCAGCAGTTGGGCTGATCGTGAAGGTTTGCATCTCTCCAGCCGTACCAACAAAAGTCAGAGTCTGACTAGTCACTGCCGTATAGTCGCTGCCTGCGGTAGCGGTACCATCAGTGGTATTTACATCCAATGTAAAACCACCTTGAACTGCATTGTCTAGTATGGCGGTGACGGTGATGTCGCCACCATTCTCTGCCTGACTGATATCGGCTATCGTTACGACTGCGTTGTCATCATTGGTGAGCGTACCTGCACCCGTATCATCTGTGATCGTGAGGTTCTTGCCTCCTGCCTGTAGATTGGACAGCAATACACTAAAGGCTTCATCCAACTCTACTTTGTCATCTCCATTTACCGATACGCTAAAGCTCTGAGTCTCTCCATTCGTGCCCGCAAAGTTGAGTGTTCCGGTTGCAGCGGTATAATCACTGTCTGCCGTAGTAGCCGTACCATCCTGTGTGGCATAGTCTACTGTAAAGGCCTGATCAAGGTCTCCGGTCAGGGTGGTAGTAAAGGTGTAAGTAGCTGTGCCGCTTGCTCCTTCGTTCATGGTTACATCATCAATGGCCAGCGTGGCTGCATCATCATTGTTAATGGTTACCAGTGCGCCATCACCATTGTTGATCGTTAATGTCGTACCCTGGATATTTTGCATACCTAGGAATAAGCTCTCGTTTGCCTCTACTTTCGTATCAGCTATAGGGGTTACTGAAAACTGCTGGGTCTCTCCGGCTGTTCCCGTAAAGGTCAGAGTAGTACCTATTAGCGCGGTGTAGTCACTATCAGCTGTGGTAGCTGTATTATCTGTACTTACCACATCTACCGAGAATCCACCCTGTACTGCATTGTCCAAGGTAGCGGTAAGTGTGATAGCTCCTCCGTTCTCCGCCCCACTCACATCTTCTATCGTTACTGCTGCATTGTCGTCATTATTAATAGTCACTGTAGCACCATCTGAGATATCAATACTCAAGGAAGTAGCTCCCAGGTTGCCTTGGCTCACCGTCAATGTTTCATCAGCTTCCAGCTTGGTGTCTGCTGTCGGGGTGATTGTGAAGGTTTGCATCTCACCTGCTGTTCCTGAAAAGGTCAGCGTCTGACTAGTAATTGCAGTATAATCATCACCTGCTTCAGCAGTGCCATCGGCTGATGATATGTCTACCGTAAAGCCGCCTTGCACAGCATTGTCTAGGGTCGCTGTAACAGTGATATCTCCACCATTCTCTGCCTGGCTTACATCGGCTATCGTTACGGCTGCTGCGTCATTGTCATTAATGGTATAGGTATGCACCTGATTGGTGCCGGCATTGGCATTGCTCAGGTTAGACAGGGTCACTATAACCGTTTCATTAGACTCAAGGATAGCATCATCCACTATCCCAGCTATCGTGATCGTTTTTTGAGTTTCACTTGGTGCAAAAGTTAAGGTACCACCGGCCAAAGTAAAGTCTGAACCATTGGTAGCTGTACCAGTAATCGCATAATCAGCAGTTACTGTTAAAAGACTAGCAATACTCAAGTCAACCGTAATATCTGCTGAACTTACAGTCTCTGCTCCATTGCTGGTAGCGCCTGTGAAAGTCATATTTGGCGTATCATCATCAGTAATGGTGATGGTTTGCGTTTGGGTAGTAGCCTCTGTGCCATTGGCTACATTGGTCACATCCACTATGACCGTCTCATTACCTTCAGGAGTCGTATCGTCACTTGAAGTAACGATTGGACTGGCAGTATTGCTCATCGTTCCGGCTGTGATCACAATCGAGGTACCTGCACTACTGTTATAATCTGTACCATTGGTTGTGGTACCAGAGTAGCCAAGCGTTACCGTTACATCTTTGCCTGACACTTCTGATAATGTCGCGGTTAGCGTTGAAGTACCTCCGTTTTCTGCTATCGTGCTATTGTCTACCGATAGGGTTACTGTCGGTGCATCATCATCATCCTGAATAGTGTATGTAAAGACATTCGGACTTGCGAGTGTTGCATTAACTGGATTAGATAGCGTAATAATCACTGTTTCATCATCCTCATCCAAAAGGTCATCCAGAATTTCCGTGATAATGTCATTGGTTCTATTTCCTGCTGAAATGGTCAATGTACCTGAAGTTAAGTCGTAGTCTTCTCCCGAAGTAGCAGTTCCGGTTACAGTATAGTCAATCATTACATCAACACCACTCCCTGGTGTATAAAGTGTAACAGGAAGATTTAATGTACTAGGAGTAGCTGATTCTGTAGTAGTAAGACTTATTTGCGAAAATGATAAAGTTGCTTCTGCCGTCGTAAAATCAACCGTTGTATTGTCAATTATGCCAGCAAAACTATTACCGTCAGTGTCATCAATCGCCGTAGCATCTACCTTAATTGCATAGTTCGTAGAAGCATCTAGCGCTGTAGGTGGGGTAATCTTCAACGTAGCACCACTTATACTTATATCACTGCTAGACTCAACATCAAAACTAAAAGAATTTGAATTATCAGTAACATCCACTAGCTCAACTTGACCGGTTCCAAAGGAAATATCTTTAGTAAAAACTAGAAGAAATGAATTTCCCCCTGTTGATACATTTACCAAACCGTCAGGTGAACTTTGAACAATTGGTGAGTCATCATCATCTGTAATGGTATACGTATGGATCGTATTAGTACCTAATGTAGCGTTGCTAGGGTTGGATAGGGTCACAATAACTGTTTCATCTACCTCGTCCAAAACATCATCTACAATACTAGCAATCGTGATGTTTTCACTGACATCTCCCGGGGTGAAAGTTAAAGTACCATTATCTAAAGTGTAATCCGTTCCCGCGCCTGTAGCCGTACCCGTAACCGTATAGTCTACGGTTATAGTAAAGTCACTTGATGTAGATAAGTCTACCTGTAAGTTGGTCGAGGCAGTTGCTTCGCTTCCTGAACTGGCAGTAGCATTGAATGCTACCGTTGCCGCATCGTCATTGGTAAGCGTTAATTGTGCGGCATCGGTAATATCAATATCTGATGCATCTACCGTGGTAGGGACCAAGTTGCTCATCGCAATGTCTACCAGTTCATCTGCTTCTACTTTCGTATCGCCTCCAATAGTAATTGTAAAGGTTTCTGTTTCACTGGCTGTTCCTGCAAAAGTCTCTGTTGCTGATGTTACGGCTGTATAATCTCCATCGGCTGTCGTAGCTGTATTGTCCGCTGTAGATACATCTACATCAAATCCACCATCTACCGCATTGTCTAAGGTTAGTGTTATTGTGGCTGTACCATCATTTTCGTTGACCGCTACATTGGCAATCGTTACTGTGGCACTATCGTCATTTAAAATCGTATACGTAGCCACACTTGATACATCAATATCGTTAGTATCTACTGAGGTAAATCCTACATTGGTCATACTCATAGTAAAGGTCTCATTGGCCTCTACTTTCATGTCACCCAACCCTTGCAAGTTCAGTGTTTGCGTTTCGCCTGCGGTTCCTACAAAGGTTAATGTAGAACCTGCTGTTGATGAGTAATCACTATCAGCTACAGTAGCTGTTCCGTCGGTAGTAAATACATCAAATGCAAAACCTCCTTGTACGGGATTGGTTAAGGTTGCAGTAATGGTTTGTGCACCTGAATTTTCATTCGCACTTACATTGGCTATCGTTACAACGGTTGTGTCATCGTTATTAATTGTTCCTGTTCCAGTGGCATCACCAATCACTACACTTGTTCCTGTTGGATTGGATAGTGTCATCGTAATCGTTTCATCGGTCTCAACCATGTTTTCTCCTGCTACAGTAACGTCAATCGTCTTACTGGTTTCTCCTGCTGAAAAACTTACTGTTCCTGTTGTTGACGTATAATCACTTGCCGAAGATGCTGTCCCATCACTGGTGGCATAGTCTACTGTAGCTCCTCCTGATGGGGCTGGGGAATCTAAACTCACCGTAAAGGTTAATGTAGCACTTCCTGCATCTCCTTCTGATACACTTGGGTCGTTGATACTTGCTGAAATATCATCATCATTGATAATGGTTACGGTTGCTCCGTCTGTAATATCAATGTTCGCCGAAGCTACACTCGCCGGTGATTTATTACTCATACTGATACTTACAGTCTCATTCGATTCTGAATTTACGTCAGCGGTTGGTGTTACTGTAAAGGTTTCGGTCTCACCTGCGGTTCCTGCAAAGGTTAAGGTTTGATTCGTTACGGCTATATAATCTGAGTCTGCTGTAGTTGCTGTTCCATCTGCTGTACTTACATCTACATCAAACCCGCCATCTACGGCATTGTCTAAAGTAACTGTAACTGTAATGGCTCCATCATCTTCATTGCCACTTACATTAGCAATCGTTACCGTAGCATTATCATCGTTGGTTAAGGTTAAGGTAGCTCCATCGGTAATATCGATATCTCCTCCTGCTACCGTCGCTGGTGAGAGTCCACTCATAGAAATAGTGATGAACTCATCGGCTTCTACTTTCGTATCGCCTCCTAAAGTA